>JAGCSE010000313.1 GCA_017964325.1 Victivallales bacterium
AAACGGAAAGCACGTCTATTCCGAAAAGCCTCTCGGGCTGGATCTGGCATCCGGCCTGAAGGTCATGGAGACGGCGAAAAGGAAAGGATTGCATGTCGGTTGCGCTCCGGACACGTTCATGGGCGGCGGCCATCAGTTCGGACGCATGTTGCTGGACGACGGGATGATAGGCAGTGTCGTCGCGGGCAACGCCTTCATGCTGAACCACGGCCATGAGCATTGGCATCCCGCGCCTGGATTCTACTATCAGCAAGGCGGCGGGCCGTTGTTCGACATGGGGCCGTACTACATCACGGCACTTATCAACCTGCTGGGGCCTGTAAAGCGCGTCGTCGGAATGTCAACGCGTTCTACGGACTTGCGCATCGGCCGTGGCGTGAACATTGGAAAGAAGTTTCCTGTGGAAATCGACACGCATATATCCGCCATTCTGGAATTTACGTGTGGAGCTATCATCAATTTGACGACGAGTTTTGATGTCTGGCAGCACAGCGATTTGTACTACATTGAACTTTACGGAACACAAGGCGCGTTGCATTTTCCTGATCCAAATAAGTTTACGGGTGATGTCAGTATTTGCCAGGCGGGCATCACGAACGGTTGGGTTATCAAGGAGAACAGGATTTTCATCTACAACGACAACATGCGCTGCATCGGTCTGGCGGATATGGCGACGGGCATTGAGACGGGGCGTCCCTATCGTTGCTCCGGCGAGTTGGCGTGCCATGTTTTAGATGTTATGTGCGGCATCACCCATGCGGCAACAGAACACGTTTCTGTTGAAATGACAACGACTTGCGAGAAGCCCGCGCCCATGGGACGCGATTTGCGTTACGGCCAGCTGGATTAAAGCTTAACCAAAGGAAAAATCTTATGGAAAAGAAAATATTGGTTTTTCGCGGTGGATGGGACGGACATGATCCTGTACAGACTTCAGAGCGAGTTGTGGCTCAACTAAAGGCACTCGGCATCGAATCGGATATTTTCAATGATCAGGAATGTCTTTTACAGGAAGGACTTGAGGAAAAATACGCCGCCATCATTCCCGTTTGGACGATGGGCAAGCTGGATGACAAGGCGGGTCATGCGCTTTTGGCGGCCGTGCGTGGCGGCGTTGGCATTGGCGGTTGGCATGGCGGCATGTGCGATGCTTTTCGTGACAACACGGAATATCAATTTATGTGCGGCGGCCAGTGGGTCGCACATCCTGGAAATGCAATCGACTATATGGTGAATTTCAAATCAGACGATCCGATTGTGAAAGGCATCGCGGATTTCGACATGCACAGCGAACAGTACTACATGCACGTTGATCCAGGTAATGAAGTGCTTGCCACGACGACATTTGACGGTCATGTCTGCCCATGGATCGACGGGACGGTCATGCCCGTGATTTGGAAACGGCATTACGGCAAAGGGCGTGTATTTTATTGTTCGCTCGGCCATAATGAGGCGGATTTCATCCGCCGTCCGCAGATTGCGGAAATCATTGCCCGCGGCATCGCTTGGGCGGCTGGGATATTGGGTTAGAAGTCCTGGAAAAACTAGAAACTCTGGGAAACCTGTAAGCAGGAGAGACTGGAAGCCATAGAAAAAAAGGCTGTTGCTTTGCGAAAGCAACAGCCTCTTTTTCTTGCTATTTCTCGAATCAGTCGTCGATGGAGAAGATACCGTTTTCGTCCTTGCCGATAACGCCTTCGTTCGTCTCGATGTGGATGATGATACCAGCTTCCTTGATGTCGATGGTGTCGAGGAAATGCTTTGCGGAATCGATGGTATCGGTCTTGTATTTGAATACACGGTTGAATTCGCCGTTTTCGCCTTCGACGTCTTCCACGCCGAGGCTTGTGATGTGGAGATCCTGTGTTTCGGAAAGTTTCGCAAGGTCAGGCAATTCCAAAAGAACTCTCGGTTCCGTTGAAACTTTGAAATAGGAGGCGTTGGGCAGTTCGGGCAGGACGATGGAGGCCTCTTTCCAGAGGGCATACGTGAATTTCGTACCGCCGACAAAGCAGACGGCGCCGTCGAGATGCGGATAGACGCCATAGCGGAGGTCACGGACGCATTTCAGATCGCCGCCAGGGCCGATGTTGAAATAGGAGAGTTTTCCGAGAGCCTGAGTTGCCTGTTTCAAGTCAGGGAACATATAGGCGACATATTTGAAATTGTCGGGATCTGAGGAGGCGGCGGTCCAGAAATCCTTCTGGAGCTGGCCTTTGCCTTCGAAATACTTTTTGAACGGGTCCTTTTTCTGTGTCTTTTGCCAGACCATGATTGAGGCGACGATGATGAGGAAGACCAAGAAAACGCAGATGGCGAGGACGACCCGCATGAGACTTCTCGTCTGCATTTTCTTCAATTCCTCCGTCTGTGCCATTTCCCTTCTCATTTCATCGAGTTTTTCGTTGTCTTTGGCACGTTTTTCCGCATCAAGTTCAGCTTGCTGCTGTACAAGGGCTTGAGCCTCTGCAAGTTCCTTTTCCTTTGCAAGTTTCTGCGCCTTTTCGGCTTCTGCGCGTTCCTTTGCTTTGGCGGCTTCAGCAGCCAGGCGCTTTTGCTCAAGGGCTTCTTCGCGGGCTTTTCTGGCGGCTTCCTGTTTGGCGATAAGTTTCTCGGGATTAATGCGTTCGCCTTGCGGCAGGAGAGTGGCGTTGACGGAAATGGATTCAATCTGTCCGTCTAGCATCTTGCGTTCCGCTGCGAGCCTGTGCTGTTCCTCTGTGGCGGCGGCGTTTTCGATTCTCTTTTTGGCGCGGGCCACGGCATGGAGGAGGAGCTTTTCGACATCCAGCCATTCGCCGTCGGCATACGTATAGCCAGCTGATTCATTGGCATCGACTGTGTTGTCAATAAGTTGGATGGCGGAGAATCCACGCTGTTCCTTCAAGAAGGCGACGCGTTTATCATTGATTTCATTCTTCTTTTCGCGGATGTATTCCTTTCGTCTGGCGGCGGTGCCCTGCGGGTCGAATTTCAAAATTTCAAGTTCGTTTCCTTCGACTTGCTTCATGTGCTGGATGAGGATCGGCATACTGTTGATTTTGATGTATGGGCCGGTCGTTCCGCGGTAATATCCCTCGTACATGGTGGGGATGTCTTTGTTCTGGTTGGGGCTCATGTACGTGACTTTCACTTTTTCGCCGAGCTTGTAGAGGGGGAATTTCTTTTCCGCCTCCAAGGCAAGCTCTTCGTCCGACGGAATCGGGAGTGCATGTTCCATGCGTTCTTCGAGGAACTTATCTTTGTTTTTCAGGGCGTCATCCAAATTGATGGCGGTTTTCTGCGGAACGGGGGGGAGATTGGGGAATTTCTGGAGGAAAGCGGCTTTGATGGCCGCCGCCACATCTTGGTCCGGCGTGTCCTTCGGATGGTTCTGGAAGAAGGCCATCGCCAATTCGTTGGCCGCGGCGATGCGTTCTGGCGACAGTTTGGCCACATCCGCATTCTGGGCGTTGAGATGGACGAATGCCATCAAACCAATAAATATTAAGGAAATTAACAATCGTTTTTGCATGATTGACGACCTTGTTTTATATGTGATGAGCCACTATTTTTTATCTAAAAACCTCTACGGGAACACAAAAAAGACAATATACCATATCACAATATATATTACAACGTTTTTTATTCAAGGCAAATTTGTGTAATACATTTATTGAATTCTTCTTCGCCTTTCAATATTTTTATTTCGATTCTGAGAAAATAGAATGGGATGGACTTGTCTTTGAGCGGCGGGATGCGGACGGCGTCCTTTTCCGTCGTGACAAGGATTTCCGCGCCGTTCTGGCGGGCATTTGCGTAGAAATCCTCCAGTTCTTCGTCCTTGAAGCGGTGGTGGTCAACGAAATGTTTTGAGTAAACAATGTTTCCGCCGAAACGGGTGATGTAGTTGAGGAAGCTTTTGGGGACGGCGATGGCACTGAGGGCGGCGACTTTCTTTCCCTTAAGACTTTCCAGCGGAAGAATTTCCCGCGTGTCCAAATGCTGGAGGTTCTTCGGCTCGTGGTTGCATTCGATGATGGCTGCGGACGGATTGTGCCGCTTGATGAAGGCGCGGAGATGCCGGAGGCACGGAGCTCCATTGGACTTTGTGATGAAAATGACGTTGGCTCGGCGAAGGTTTTCGATAGGCTCCCGCAGGAGTCCAGCAGGAAGCATTTCGTGGTTGTGGAACGGATTGGTGGAATCGACGAGCAGGATGTTGTGGAGAGGACGCAGGCGGAGGTATTGGAAGCCGTCGTCCAAGATGAGCGTGTCCGCCTGGAGGTGGGTGATGGCGTAGTTGCCGCCTTTGACACGGTCTTTGTCAACGACAACGACGACTCCAGGCCGCGTCGGTGTCGCAAGAAGGTTGGACGCAAGCATAAATGGTTCATCTCCAGCATGTTGTGAATCCAGAAGGACTTTCGTCCCGTTCGAGACGACTTTCGGGGGAAATGCGTTGGTGTCGTGTGACCATTTCGCCTTGAGCCGTTCAAGGAACGGCTTTGGTTTGCTTCGATATCCGCGGGAGAGGATGGCGACGTGCCGTTTACGTTCAGCCAACGTCTTGGAAAGCAGTTCGACGACAGGCGTCTTGCCCGTTCCGCCTGTCGTGAGATTTCCGACGCTGATGACGGTGCATCCGAGTTCGTGCTGTTTCAGGAGGGAGTTCTCATAAAGGGCCAGCCTCAACTGCGTGATGTTAAGGTACAGTCTGGACAAGACGAACAGGAAACGCCTGAAAATCCTGTCGATGGCGTTGGTCTGCCTGCCGTTGATGATGTCAACGACATATTGTTCGGTTTTTTCGCAGAAATCGTGAAGGGACATTTATAGGGAGTTTTAATGGACGAGAATTGTATTTTTCATTAATTTATCTTAAAGCATGGCGGTGGCAACTCATCAGGTCAATTTTTCCATAAATTATAATTTGTAAAAGGGGGGCGAAGCGAGATATTAAAGGAGGGGCCATTCATTGTGACACAAACAGGAGCCATGCAGGTATTCGAGTCAAGTTCATTGGAGGCGGCGTTGAACGCCGCGTTCGAAGAAAGCGTATTCCGTCGGGCGGAGCTGTCCGAGCCGTTGCTGATGTTGTATCGGAACGGCGAGTCGGTGCTGTTCGGGCGGAATCAGAATCCGTGGGCTGAATGCGAAGTGGCGCGTTGTTTAGAGCAGGGGGTGGCGTTGCTGCGCCGTCTGAGTGGCGGTGGCACGGTCTATCAAGACGAAGGGAATCTGAACTACTGCTTTCTATTGCCGCGGTCGAATCATAATCCAGAGCGGATTCTGACGATTCTGCTGCGGGCTTTTGAGGCCGTGGGAGTGCCGAATGCTTGTATCCGTGACCATTCGAGCGTTTGTTCGGGAGAGCGTAAGATATCTGGAACGGCATTTGCGCTGAATGGTCGCGTGGCGATGATGCACGGCTGCATTCTCGTGTCGGCGGACTTGGGGCGGCTGCACACGCTCCTTTCCACCGCGCCCGACAAGACGGTGACAGGCTCTTTTGTGAAATCGAACCGCGTACCCGTGACGAGTCTGAAGGCATTGGGCTTGCAGGTTGGTTGCGACGAACTTGGGCGTGCAGTTGTGGAGGAGGCCGAAAGGGAGTTCGGTTCCGCCAGGCGGGTGGAACTGGAGCGGGATGCCGCTGTGGAGGCGTTGGCGGAGAAATTCAAGGGGGCTGAGTGGACGTTCGGCCGCAGCGGCGATTTTGAAATCAGCCGTCTGACGGGAGGAGGGCTGCTGCGTCTGAAAGTGTCGCATGGAATCATTGTGTCCGCAAGGCTCGATGACTGCGATGTCGCAGAGTTTGTAGATGTTCCGTTGCATGAAATAATGTAAGTCGGTTCCGCAGTGAACGCGGAGCCATTGAATCCAAACAAAAAAGGAGAACCTGACAATGATGATTGGTGTGAGTTCGTACAGCTACAGCCGTCTGGTGAATTCCGGCGCGATGAAGCAGATCGAAGTAATTGCAAAAGCGAAAGAAATGGGCTTTGACTGCATTGAATTTTCAACGATCGCCGTCCCCGAAGGGAAGACGTTGCCCGATTTCGCGGCGGAACTGAAGGCCGAAGCGGATCGCGTCGGCATTCCGATTATGAACTACACGATCGGCGCGGATTTGCTGGCAGGCTCTGGCGGCGATTTGGACGCCGAAGTCGAACGGTTGAAGAAGGAAGTTGATATTGCGGAGATTCTGGGTGCCCCCGGTATGCGACATGACTGCTCCGGCGGCCGTTTCCCGGCGGACTGGAAAGGCGCGAAGACCTTCGACGCCGCGCTGCCGAAAATCGCGCAGGGTTGCCGCGCCGTGACGGAATACGCCGCGAAGAAAGGCATCAAGACCATGATGGAAAACCATGGTTTCTTCAGCCAGGAGGCCCTGCGTGTCGAACGGCTGGTGACAGCTGTCAACCATGAGAATTTCGGTCTGCTGATCGACATGGGCAACTTCACCTGCGCGGACGACAAGCCGGAGGAATCCATCGGCCGTCTTGCCCCGTTTGCGTTCCATTGCCATGCGAAGGATTTCCACATCAAGAGCGGCATGGGCCCGAATCCGGGCAGGGGCTGGTTCCAGTCCCGTGCCGGCAACTATCTACGCGGCGCCATCATCGGCCACGGCAACGTCCCCGTCGCGCAGTGCGTCCGCAACCTGATCCAGAAGGGTTACGACGGCGTCTTGTCGATTGAGTTCGAAGGCATGGAAGATGTCCTGACGGGCATCGCCATCGGCCAGGAGAACCTGCGCCGCTTTGTGGCGATGGCCAAAGGTTGATAGAGAAACCACAGATCATCTGGAGCGGCCGCCGGCCGCAACCAAATAATCATCATGCAATCTTTTCCTCCCATGTCTTATCGTCTCATGTCAAACCATATAATGGCGACGCCATTGTGCCCTTCTGCTGGGGGGAGGACGTGAGACGTGAGACGTGAGACGTGATATGGGAGACGATTAGACGATTAGACGATCAGACAGCAGGAAAATTTTAGCGAAAAAACAAGAAAATGAACAATAGTAGTACAGATTGATCATAGAAATGCCTCGCCGCCGTTGGCACTGTGGCCATGGAGTGTCTGCATTTGCCTTAAGCTTTCAGCTTTAAGCTCTTAGCTCCGTGAAACGGATGACCTCCGGCGGCTCGGCGTTTTCAAAGCATTTCATGGTTCTGAACAGATACTGTGAATCAAGCAGACATTACAAGCAAGAAGCGCATATACAATGTCCACACATCATTACATGAACATTATCTTCTCAACATTATTTCTGCTGTTGATTGGCTATGGGATATGGGTCTATCGGCGTTTGCCGAAGAAAAATCCCCCAGGCCGTCGTGTCTGCACGGAAAAGGCGGCGTTGGAGTACCGCTGCCAATTGGAGCAGATGCGTGTGCGCGAAGAATGGAAGGCGAAGAATCTGTCAGGCATGGCGCAGGAGCGCGCAAGCTGGCTGGAAGCGAAAATAGGCTATGTCCTGATGAAGACTGGCGGAAAGGACGCCATCCATGATCCGAATATGCGTAATATGTTGGAAGATATGTATTTGTTGATTATGCGGGCGCGTCATCAGGCGCTTCTTTCTTCTGAAAAGATGCTGGAGGAGTGGGGCGGCCGTCTGCGGACGTATGTGTCGCCCATCGATGGCTCGCTGCGGACGTATTCGGTCAGTCTGCCTGGCGGATATGATCCGACCGTGCGGTGGCCGCTGATCGTTTCGATGCACGGTCATGGCTGGTATGGAAAATACCAAGGCCATCCTGCGCCTTATTATTCGGGAGCTGTCTGCCTGTCTCCCGAAGGCCGTGGCTCCAGCGACTACAAGAATCTCGGTGAAGAGGATGTGTTGGCGACGATCGACCTTGTGATGAAGGAGTTCAGCATCGATTCTGAACGCGTCTATCTGACGGGAAGTTCAATGGGTGGCACGGGCAGTTTCCATCTAGGTGTGCATTATGCGGATCGTTTCGCGGGAATCTTTCCCATTGTCGGCAATGCGGACAATCTCGCGTGGACGGAACGCTGGGGCTGGAATCATGAATTTGCAGGCCGTAACAACGAGTTGCGCAATTTGATACAGGAGTCCCATACGGCACGTGCATTTGTCGGAAACCTTTTCAATCTGCCAACTTACATTCTGGCAGGTTCGGCGGACGACATCGTGCCTCCCGCGCATTCGCGCAACATGGTTGCGGAAATGCGGCAGCTTGGCATGAACATGGAGTATCGCGAATATCCAGGCGTGGGCCACGGCGGCTTCCCTGGCGATGCAATGCAGAGCGGACTTGCATGGATTTGCAGTTGGAAACGCAATCCATATCCGAAAGCCGTTCATTGGAAGGCGGATTTGCTCAAGCATGGAAAGGCTTATTGGGTGCGAATCGACCAATTTGACGTGCCTTTGACATTGGGCGGCATCGATGCGGTGGCGAAGACTGAAACGATGGTCAATATCCATACGACGAACCTGCTGGCGTTCTCCATCCAACGTCCGACCGCGCTTTTCGAAGAAGGCGAACCGCTGATGCTTGTAATTGACGGAACGCGGCTGACGTTGCCGCCGACCGATGATGAAAATGCGTGGACGATGTTGCGAAAAGACCCAAATCACGGCTGGATGCTGGCTTCCGATATCCCGTTGGAGCCTTTGCAGAAGAAAGTCGGCTGCGAAGGACCCGTGGCAGAGGCGTTGCTGAATCCGTTTGTACTGGTCATTGGTACGCAGAACGAAAAGATGAACGAGGCGTGGAAGCGTGAGGCAGAATATTTCGCCCGCGAATGGGAGTCGCGATACCATTCGTATCCGCGAATGGTGAACGACAGTGATGTCGATGAAGAAATAGAACAGGAATATAATTTGATTTTGTTCGGCGGCTCGTCCGACAACGAAGTGAGCGCACGGCAAATCAATATCCCTTGGGATGATATGCGCGCCTTGCTGACAAGCAAGATATATGAAACCAATGCGGAGCAGACGGAGGAGGAGGAAGCCGAAGACGTTCAAAATAAGAAGGATGTGTCAGAAATCATGGATCGTGCGGACATGGGGACGATTGTCGTCTATCCGAGCGAGGGCAATCTGGACAGACTGGCCGTCGTGTGGACGGCGAACAGCCCCGCCGCCGCCTATCAGGGCTGGTGGCGTTTCGGCAATTGGTTCAACTGGGGCGTGTTCGATTCCAAAAAGTATTTCGATTACGCGATTTACGATGCGCGTTCGTGCAATCCGGAGACGATGCTGCTGGTCGGATGGTTCGGCTCGGATTGGCAGGTGCCGACTGGGCGGTATTATTTTGCGAATGAAGAGGTTAGGAAAGAATCGGCGGACCAGGTCTATCCTGAGTATGACCAAGTGCCTGATATGAAGGAATTTCCGTTGATTTCGCTTCGTCCGAAGAAAATCCGCCAGATGCGCGGTGCGGTTGGCTTCGGGCGGACATTTTTCGGCGAACCGCTGGAGAATGGCCTTGGCATGAGGGCGCCATGCACCATTGAGTACAATGTCGATGGAAAATGCGCGACTTTCGCCAGCGGTGTGACGTTGCTGAATCCGCGTGAAAGTGCGATGTGTTCGATTCGCGAGCGCGGCGAATCCGTTAAATTTAAGGTATTTGGCGATGGCAAGCTCATCAAGGAGCTGAAAGTCGATTGGAAGAAGCCGAAGGATACTTTGAATGTGAAGATTTCAGGCGTGAAAATCCTGAAGCTGGAGGCTGTTCCCGACGGCGGGCCGTCATGGTTGCACATGGGCTCCGCCTGGCTTAATCCGACGCTTGGCAAATCAGAGCCATGATTGGATGTTTGAGAGAGGCGCGTTCCTGCACGGCTATGGTAAGAGGAAGGATTGAAAAATGAATGCAAAGAAAAATGAAATACTGGTGGCTGTTCATCACATTGCTGAACTGTTGAAAAGTCATGGTGGACGTTCACTGCTTGTGGGCGGCTGTGTCCGCGACAGCCTTTTGGGCTTGGAATGCAAGGATTTCGACATGGAAGTCTATGGCCTGTCCATGGATGATATCCAAAATATTCTGGGCAGGGAATATAAATTGGATTTTGTCGGCATGGCGTTTGGTGTGCTGAAAGTGTATCGCTATGACATCGACATCGCGCTGCCGCGGGTCGAAAACAAGACGAATGCAGGGCATAAGGGCTTCGATGTGTCATTTGTCCCGAATCTGAGCTGTGCAGATGCCGCAAGCAGACGCGATTTTACCATCAACGCCATCATGCGCGACCCATTGACCGATGAGTTGATTGACCCGTGGAACGGCGTGAAGGATTTGCATGACGGCGTGTTACGCCATGTCTCGGAGCATTTTGCAGAAGATCCGTTGCGCGTGCTACGTGCGATGCAGTTTGCTGCGCGGTTTGATTTCAAGGTGGCAGATGAGACGGTCAAGCTTTGTTCAACGTTGTCGCAGAACGAGTTGGCGCAAGAACGGATCGCCATGGAATGGGAGAAGCTGCTTCTGAAAGGAAAGAAGCCGTCAAATGGTTTGCGTTTCCTGCGCAACTGCGGTTGGATTGATAACTATCCTGAACTCAAGGCGTTGATTGGCTGTCATCAGGAACCGCAATGGCATCCGGAGGGCGATGTGTGGGAACATACGCTGCGAGTAGTCGATGCGGCGGCGGAAATGCGTCACTATGACAACGAAACGGATAATCTTCTGCTGATGCTTGCGGCGTTATGCCATGATTTCGGAAAACCTTCGACGACAACAGTTGATGAACGCGGGCGGATCATCAGCCATGCCCATGATGAAGTGGGCGTGGCTCTTGCCGAGTCGTTCATCAGGCGGATTTGGAACAAGAAGGAGCTTGACGATGTCCTGCCGTTGGTGAGACGGCACATGCTGCCGACGATGTTCATCCAGAGTAATGTGGCTGACAAGGCATACCGTCGTTTGGCGTTGGAAGTCAAGAGCATGGAACTTCTTGCTGATTTGGCCGAATGCGACTTGCGCGGCGTTGCGGTGCCGGCGGACGTGTTGGATGCCAAAATCGAACGGCTGAATTTGTTCAGGGAGCGTTCACGTGCGTTGAATGTGATTGCAGATCGTCCTGAGCCGATTGTGTTGGGGCGTCATCTGATGGAACGTGGCATAACGCCAGGCCCGCAGATGAAACCGATCCTCGATGCGTGCTTTGATGCGCAGTTGAACGGTGATTTCAACGACTTGCAAGGTGGATTGAAATACCTTGACAACTTTCTAAATAAGGGGTAAATCTTTTTTACGCAGAGGCGCAGAGAGGCAGAGATGCAAAGCGGTTATTATGTCTAGCGTATCTAGAATAACTAGAATATCTAGAGTATCGCACTTTATACAAATGCCCCCTGCCATGATATGAGACATGACAGAGGGGCATTTGCACGTCACTGATGGCGTGCGTCGAGTTCATCCCACTGGCGGATGATCTCGTCGGCGAAAAGGATTTCCTTTCCTGTCCATCCTTCGAGAATCGCGCCGCGGTAGGTGTACTCGGGGATGACTGCATTCGTGTAACCAGCCGTTTGGACAGTGATGAAATTGACCTTTGGATTCACTTTCGTCCTGTACATTTCAAGAAGCTTCAGCACATCAACGTAAGGATAATAATACTTGGTTATGTTGAAATGCTCCATGTCGATAACGTATGGATGTTTAGTTCCGTAAAGTTCGCCGTGGCCGGCCTGCTGGTCGGAGAAGATGAAAATATTGTCATATTTTCGCTCGTTCTTGATTGCATCCTCGAAGAAAATCCATATTCCGTTTTCGGTTCCATGGCCGACGGATTCCCCACGATTCTTGGAAAGATCGCGGGCCTGTTCCAAGACGCTGGTTTTCTTGGATATATCAAACATCTTCAATTTGTCGCCGAAGATTCCGACTTCTCCTTCTTCGCTCAGCCTTGCGGCGATTACGGAACTTAGGTTTCCGATTTCGGCGACGGTGACGGTTCCGTATTCGGAAGTCATCGCGCCCCATGCAGAGCCTGAATTGTCCGAAAGACAGACGGTCTTCCCCTTCAGTTTCGGCATATTGTCGATGGAGAGCTCGACGCATTGTTCAAGGGCATCCAAAACAAGATGTTTGTATGGGATGTCCGTCGCCGTCTCAATCGCCATATATGCGGCGTAGTATCGGAAGGGGAACTGCTTGCCAGTCTTTACGCCAGCCTTCAAGTCATCGAGAACACCGATCATGTAATCCCTGCTCTCAGCACTGTCATCAAGCTCCGACAGGATGTTGCGGAGGTTCCGCAGCAACGCCATGTGCGGTATGCGGATGGTCTTGCGGATGTCCTTGAACGACATTCCTTCGGAACGCAGATTCTCCCATGTCTTTTCGGATTCGCTGACATTCACTGTCCCGTTTTTCATCAGTTCACCGACAAGCTCACCTTTCGCGTGGCAGATTCTCACGGTGTTGATCATGCCAGCTTCGGCGTTCTTGTATTTGTTGATCTGATAAGCGTTTAGCGACTGGAGCTTCTCCGCCCACGAACGCTTCAACACGGTCGGAATCCCCGATTTGCTGCCCTCGTGGAGATAAAGGTAAGACGAAAGCTGCATGGCGGGTTCGTCCGCACGCGACATGACAATGGCGTTGATTTTTCTGAACTCGCCTGGATTCTTTTCATCAAAGTCTGGGCGAGACGGATGGACAGCCGCCATCACCATGATGATTTGCGGATTCAGACGCATCATGTATGTCGTCCTAAGCTCGGCGGCAAGCCTAATCGTCCCTTCGAAATCGTAGTCGAGAGAGGCCGAAATCGTCTCCTTGAATACGTCTGTGGCGTTTTTTCCGTCAAAATCCAAAACAAGGAATTTCTTTGCACATTCAGATACATGGCTTTCACATTCCATGCCGTCGCGGTAATATTGCGGCTCTCCGAATATGGAGGAGGCCGCGACCATCTTCAACGTTTCAAGCGGGTTCAGCCCGTATGAAATGCCGCCCATGAAATTGACTTGCGCCTTCTGTGCCTTCTTCTCCTCTATTTCCTTTACTATTCTGCTGATTCTGCTCATTGACTTCTCCTTGTTCAATGGATAAAAAGGCCCGAGATTGTTGGAAACATGACTTATAACAGTAGATATAAACAAAATCTAGACAGAAGTATCACATTTCCCCGCATCGGGCCAACAAATTGAAACTGCATCCATCATAAACCCACCTGTAAATGATTTGAAAAGATGCACTTCCTAAACTAAAAGGTTTTTCTGAGATTGTTGTTTCAGCTTGACTATCTTTGACATTCATTTTGCTTTGAGCGATATCATGCTTATTCAAGCATAATTGTGAGAACAACCTAACTGGGAAACTTTTTGGTTTTTACGTTCAAAAATGATAGACACTCAAAAATGGATGACACAGATTTATATCGATTCTATTAATGATTGGCGAATGAAGTAAGCCAAATACCTGCTTCAGAAAAACCAAGATTTTTAAAGAGCCTATACGGCAAGCGGGAATCAAATCCACATCCTCTGACTGGGGGGAATCAGACATTCTGCTTCGCTAAACCATTGCCGCATGACGGGTAAAAAAAGAACAGCGACCCGCATGGACATGGATTTCACTCCTTCGTTCATACGATAAAACCACCATCTCATTTTTCCCAATAAACATTATTATACACGAAGATTAGAATTATGCAAATAAAAACCCTTTCTCTCACCGCAGGAATCATCCCTGCGTCGTCGTCAAAATGTCCGACGTGAGAAGGCAGTCTTCGCTTGCCGACATGTCGATGACAGTCTCATCGAGAGTCCCGTCCGTGTCCGATGAACTGTCGGAGAAGCTCTCGGCATCTTCGGCGTCGATGTGGCTGCCGCCACCGCCGTTGCCGTCGTCATCGTCATCGTC
>JAGCSE010000314.1 GCA_017964325.1 Victivallales bacterium
AATGATTAATGACTAATGATTGATGACTAATGATTGATGACTAATGACTAATAAATTGTAAATTATTAATTGTTAATTGTAAATTGTTAATTGTTAATTGTTAATTGTTAATTGTTAATTGTTAATTGAAAAATGCAAGAATGTTTTAAATCAGCCCACCTGTCCCATGAAAAGGACGGGAAGCCCTATGACATCAGCCGTTTCGGCCTGAAAACGGCTGAAAAAACCATGGCGTTCCACAAGAGTTTTCCCGAATATGCCGCCACGCCGTTGGCGGAACTCAAGGAGCTCGCGCAACTGCTTGGCATCCAGTCGATTCATGTCAAGGATGAAAGCAAACGCTTCGGTCTGAACGCTTTCAAGGTGCTCGGCGGCAGCTACGCCATCGGCTCCTATATCGCCAAAACGCTCGGCATGGACATTGGTGAACTATCCTGCGAACGCATGACCAGCCCCGCCGTCAAGGCGAAGCTTGGCGAACTGACATTCGTCACGGCGACCGACGGCAACCACGGCCGCGGTGTCGCATGGACCGCCAACCGCCTTGGTCAGAAATGCGTCGTCTATATGCCGAAAGGCACTGCCCGCGAACGACTTGAGAATATTCGCAAGCTCGGCGCGGACGCGTCCATCATGGATTTCGGATATGACGACTGCGTCCGTCTCGCCCGCGACAACGCCGCGAAAAACGGCTGGATTCTCGTGCAGGACACCGCGTGGGACGGCTACGAGGAGATTCCGCTCCACATCATGGAAGGCTATCTGACCATGGGGCTGGAATCCATCCATCAACTCAATTGGAATTTGCCGACGCATGTTTTCCTGCAGGCAGGCGGCGGTTCCTTGGCGGGTGCCCTAACCGCCTTTTTCGCAAACTACTGCGGCAAACACCAACGTCCTGTCATTGTCATCGTCGAACCGAACAAGGCGGACTGCTTCTATCGTACCGCATACGCGAATGACGGCCGCCTCCACGCCGTAACCGGACCGATGGATTCCATCATGGCGGGCCTCTGCTGCGGCGAACCATGCACAATCGCATGGAACATCCTCCATGATTACGCGGACGATTTCATCTCCATGCCCGACTATGTCGCCGCCAAAGGCATGCGCATTCTCGGCAATCCGCTAAATGGCGATCCACACGTCATTTCCGGCGAAAGCGGCGCATCCACGACGGGGCTTGTCGCGGAAATCCTTCAGAACGACAGCCTTGACTGGCTTCGTTCACAGCTCCGTCTGGACGTCTCCTCCCGCATCCTCTGCATCTCCACGGAAGGCGACACGGACAAGGCGAACTACCGCCGCATCGTCTGGGACGGCCTCCATCCGAGTTTCTGAAGTGGCGGCGGTGTCCCGCCGTCGCAGGAAATACTCGCCTAATTCTGTCGTGTATCCAGCTTGCAAATTGCCCAAGAACAGTCATATTATACACTTGTGGAATTCATGGCATCTTCTTGGTTGCGTGGTTGCTTCCCTGAAAACGTCATGAAAACGCAGTTTTTTACGTTTGCCATCTGGTCATTGGGAAGATTAGATGCGAAAAGAAAGGAATGACGGATGCTAAAGATCGATCTCAAGAAGGTTCTGGAGGAATTCGGGAAAACGCTTGACTTGGAGCTCGCTTTTGACGCCGACGGATTATGCGTGCTGACTTTGGACGATGAGATACCGATCGCCATCCAGGCGATAGAAGAAGATTCGAGTCTGACGCTTTCCTGCGCGCTCAGGGAGGAATTGCCCCAGCCTATGTCGCTTGCCAAGGTCAATGACCTGCTGGCGTTGGCGCTCGATCCGATGGATCGAGGCGGGGCATCGCCAATCGTGGGACGGGACGCGGAAAATGGACTAGTGGTCATGTACATGGTGCTGACGCCTTCCCTGCTGGACAAGACACCGCTCGCGGATGTTTTCGGTAATTTCATGAAAACGCTCAAGGCCGTTGAGGCGATGCTCGACGAGCCGGTGGAGCCCCTTCCCACGTTCGGAGACAGTTTTTCGAAAATGTGGGTGTAGTCATACGCCATTCGATTCCAACAACTTCAAAGAAACTGGTCAAACATAATCCGTCAGAACAACATATTTCACACAAATCCTAACCAAAAGGACAAGCCATGCTGGTCAAGACACTCGATGATATTCTCAAGGAATTCGGCGCAAAACTGGGACTCGATCTCGCTTTCGATGAAAACGGCTCATGCCAGCTGGAGCTGGCGCAGTTGGTCGCGGTCGATATCCGGGCCAATGAAGACGATGGAACGATCACCCTTTCCGCAGTGGTGCGGGAAGAGCTGCCCGATCCGATCAGCTACTCGACGGTCCTCGATCTGCTCGCCCTCGCGCTCGACGCGGCGCCGCACGGCGGAAATTCACCTGTGGTAGGCCGCGACGACGAAAGCGGGCTCGTGGTGATGTACCAAGTGGCGACGCCCTCGGTGCTGAACCGCAAGCCGCTCATTGCCATTTTCGGCGAGTTCATGGAAACCTACCGCTCCGTTTCCGCGTTGCTGGACAACCAAGAGGCGGTCGTCGCGAAAGCGAAGGCCGACGCCGAAACAGCTGGCAAATAACCACAGGAGGTATATCATGGCCCATCCCGATATCCAAATCAAAGAAGTCGGAGCACTGTCGGCGATCAATCTGGTCGCGAATCTCCACAACGTCGGCGAAACGAAGCTCAAGAACGAGGGCTCCATCCGCGTCGGCTCCAAAACCTACAAGGTCACCTACGTCACGGACAAGGACGGCGTCGAAAAGCTTCAGATGAAGCGCCACTACACGGGTTTCCTGATCGGTCCCCTCCTAAACGCGTGCAAAAAATCCACGCTCACCAAGCAGTCCACCGCGCTGCGGCTTAACGCCACGATTGCGGAGTTGATGAAATCGCCCAACTACCAGATCGCCCGCAACACCTACGACAAGCTGATGGAAATCGCCAAGACTCACAAGGGCGATGAAAACGGCATCATTGAAGTGGCAAACTACGGGCATACTGAGCCCCGCAACAAGATTACGGCGCTGGGCGTGGTCGAGGTTGTCAACCGGAAGCTGAAGGACATGAAAAGCGGCAAGTCCATCCACCTCAACAAGATCGACACCTACAACTCCGAACTGGGCATCACGAACAAAACCCTGATGCCTGATCAATACGGTGCGTTGATGAAGAAAATCGCAAGCGGGAAACTGACGGTCGACAAGGAATTGCTCGACAACGATTTCTACACGGTCGAACGCGAAGATCTCGAGCAGTGGCGCAAGTTCATCTCCAACCCCGAGATAGTGGACAAGATCGACATTCCCAAAAAGCTCTTCACCTACCTCAATCAACCCGAAGGGGCCTCAGATGACGATGCAGGCCTAGTGGGTTGGAAGAAGGATTTCAAGACGAATCCCGATCAGGCGCTGCGGAACTTCGTCATCAAGAACATGCCGGCGAGCGCCATGAAGATTGGCCTCGCAAACGAGGATTCCATCAACTTTCAATGCAACAAGATCAAGGAATACATCGCCATCTACAACATGGAGGACGGTGCCGAGAAAGACGCGAAGATGGAAGAGTTCCTGAAGTTTGAGAATTGGCCGTGCACGAAAGCGGATGAACTCGCTATTAATAAAATGGTAAATTCCGCCATAAATGCCTATGCCAAGGATAAAAATATGTCTCTTCAAGAGACGAAGCGCAATTTCGGCAAGAAAATCCGTGCCGACTTCATAAAGAACCATCCCAAGGAGATGAGGGAAAGCATTGCGTCCTATGTGGTGTTCTCGGACATCATCATGTACGCCACCTTCCGGCAGACCAGCAAGCTCGGCCTGGACTTCTTCAAGAGCCAGAACAAGCCGATCCTGTTCCATACAAGCCATCGGGATTTAACGGACTTCGGCGACATCAACTGGATCAAGGGAGAGAACCATTGGAAGACGGGTCAGCTCGACCCGACCTACGGTGGCTCGGAGATCACCCACTCGGAGGTTCGCCATGCGAACAAGCTCGTCGAAAGATATGGCGAAGGCACCGAAGGTGCGGATCTCTGGTTCGTGAATGGCGCGCAAGTGGACGCACCTTGAACCGTGTCTAGGGGTCAGTGAGTATTTTCATATTTCAGAGCCCCCCTGATTTACACACTTGAGAGCATACCAACATATATACCGAAAATTCCATTTGTCAGGCAGGCAACGCCATAATAATTGGCGTATGCCACATCTGATGGTGGCTCTCAAGAGTGAAAATACTCAATAATGCTATAGAATAAGTTGCAATTTCCACCTTTTGCCTAAGCAAAAGTTTTGCCTAAGCAAAAGTAAAAGAACATTCCACATGGCCTTATGCCGCCATTGCAGCGGCCTTCCGCTTCAGGCTACGCAAGGTGCAAATGGCGATGGTCGAAGAACATAAGAGTGCTGCACCATCGGAAATCGGAAGACACCACCAGATGTTTTCAATTCCAGTGAAATGCGACAGGATGATGAGCGACGGCAGGAAAAATACAACCTGCCGTAACAAACTCAGGCAAATGGACACCCCCGCCCTGCCGATGGCCTGGAAATAGTTGTATGTCAAAATGTCGATGGCTATGAACGAAAACGTTATCATTTCAATGCGGATGCCGCGACTTCCCATCGCGACCAGCGACGGTGTCTGGTTGAAGCATTTGACGAAATACGGCGCAAACGTTACAAGAATTGCCGTGCTGCAACAGCAGATGGCGAGACCATAGCACAATGCCGTTTTATAGGCTTGCCGAACACGCAACCAGTTGCGTGCACCAAAGTTATAGCCAACTATCGGCTGCATTCCCTGCGCCAGCCCAAACAGCGGCGTAATGAAGATGAAATTGACGGAAAGCACGATACTCCAACAGGCAATGCCTTCATTGGCCAGTTCGGTCGTCGCTGAATACGTGTTGAAGCAGCGGTTGGCGGCGATATTGATGGCACTGGCTGCAAACTGCCCACAGCATGGAGAAAGTCCAATGGAGACGATGCGCCAAATCAGCCTTGGATTTGGAACTATGTTCTTCAATCGCAAACGGATGACTCCTTTTCCCGTAATGAAATGATAGAGGACGAAACTGGAGCTGATCATCATGGAGAGGATGGTTGCGTAGGCCGCCCCCGCAATGCCCAGCTTGAAGACGAAGATGAAAATCGGATCGAGAATGATGTTGGAAATCGCGCCGATGAGAATGGTAACCATGCACTTTCTAGCATTGCCCTCTGCTCGCAACTGCGCCGCAAAACTGAAGCTCAAATGCTGGAACACGCTTCCCCACAAGATGATACGCAAATATGAATGCGCGTATGGAATCGATGCTTCATTGCCGCCGAAGCCAGCCAGTATCTTGTCAAGGAATATCAATGCCAAAAATTGGATGGTCACGACGGACATCAGGCAGAGGAACATCAACTGCCCAAGAGCTTTCTCCGCCTCATGCTTCTTCTGCTGTCCAAGAAAGATGGAAATGACCGCACTTGTACCAACACCACCCATCATGCCAAACGCCGCAATGATGATCATGATCGGCATCGTCAATGCCAGACCCGCCAACGCCTCCTTGCCGACACCATTGCCGATATAGATACGGTCAACAATGTTGTAAAGCATATTGATGACAGTTGATACGACTGCCGGCCACGAAAGCCTCAACAACAGGTGGCTGACGTTCTCCGTCCCTAAAAATGTGGAATCCTTCAATGCCATATTTTAGATGTTTGTCAATATTTGCGTCATTTGACACGATTTTTCATGTTTTGTCCGAATAATATAATGTTTAAAAATAGTTTTGAGAAATGGCGGAGACAATAAGCAGGAAAAATCATCCAATATTCATTTGTAAGATGTGTAAAGTCCCATACGTGATGTATATTTTATCATGATTGTTTTGCGGCCTCTTTTCCAAAGGCACTGCCATGAACGAAACATCCAAGGCCTCATCAAATAACTCATTCCACAACAACAGCATACGAATACGGCGTGTTTCCCGTGACTATGTGA
Organism: Victivallales bacterium; assembly: GCA_017964325.1. Next base: position 5,996 of record JAGCSE010000314.1, read on the forward strand.
AGGCATTGTCGATTTCTGTGTTGCTTGTCTGCATCATATTGATTTTCAACGGATACTCCACATACAGGCTCCATCAGCGCCATCTGGAGGTGGAGGGCATCCGCGAAGTGGAGGCCGCCGCACGACGGCTGGACCAAGCGCTCCATCGGATGATCGTCGTGCTTGACACCATCGCAATCGATGTCGAAGATTTTCTTTCGCAAGGCAACGCCTCTCATGCGGAGGTGGAAACATTTCTCCAAAACAAGACCAACCGCATGATAAAATTCATAAATCCCCAGTACGTCGATCTCTACATGGCCAAACCAGGCTGGTATGCCTGCGGAAACAACTGGACTCCGCCCGAAGGATACCGCCCCGAAGAACGGCCGTGGTTCAAGTTGGCCGTGTCGGCCGGCGGAAAAACGGTGATTCAGCCGCCCTACAAGGCCGCCGACTACCCAAATCCCATGATCGCCGTCTGCCGTCTCATGACCGACGGGAAGACCGTCCTCTCCATGGACGTGAATATAAAGGATTTTCTCCCGAAAAAGGAGCATACCACCAGCGATGAGGATGAATCCATCTTCTACGTCGCCCCCGGAGGCAACGCCATTGATTTCATGAAAGACGACGGTGAACACGCCATCGACAGCGCCTTCGTCAGCCGCATCGTCGCCTCGCCAAAGGCGATGATGGAAATCGACGACGAGAATGGGCCGAAAATCGTCTTCACAAAAGTCATTCATGACAACTGGCTGGCCGTCGTCGCCATTGAAAAGCAGAGTTTTCTGGCATCTGCGTGGAAATCAACATTGTGGCTTCTGGCGTTGTCTGTCATACTGCTTTCTTTCATTGGAGTTTATCTGAATCATATCTTCTTGCAAATGAAGATATTGCTTAACGAGACAAAACAGTTGGAACGATATCGGGCGGACATCGCGAGACTGCTTGAGAACCTCGCGGGCGAACCGTCGGAAGAAAAGCTGAAAGCCGCCTTGGCCGTCATCGGAAATTGTTTGAATGCGTCAAGATGCAACATCATCCAATACGACACGATGAAAGGGAAAGCCGCCCTCTTTTTAGAACATATAGTTTCTCCTCATCTGAAACCAATGCCGCCTGACATGACGTTGAATCTGGACGACACCCTCCCATGGTATCAGTTGCTTCGTCGCGACGGCCGCCTGTACATTCCAAACGTGAACAACGCCTCCGCCATCGTCCAGCTCGGTCTTGATTCATCAATTGCAAGTACATTTGAATTCAACAGTTTGTACACCTATACATTCAACGTTTCAGGAAAATTATGGGGCAGTGTCGGCATTTCATTCAAAGATGTGAACCATGTCATGACGGAGGCGGAGGAGAAATATGTCTCGGAGGCCGTCTCCTTCCTTGCCCTGTCCATGGAACGGCTCGAACACACATGCGCCCTTGAGAAGGAGCGCGCAAGACGCGAGGAGGAGGTTTCGCTCCGCCTCAACAACGAAATCGAGCGGCAACACCAAATTGAAGGCCTCAACCAAAAACTCCAGCTTTCCTTGAAGCATACGCAACTCCGTGCAGATGCGTTGGAGTTCGTCAGCAGCCATCTCGACATGAACGAAATTCTCGATTATCTGGCGAAACGACTGCTGAAACTCACGGACTGCGACCAAATCCTCTATATGGACAAGGAGCAGCATCCCCGCTTCTGGAACTCTGAAAACGTCCCCCCACATTCCCATGAAACCTGTGTAAAATGCCCATTGAGAGATCTTTACATCCAGCAGCAAAACCATGACTGCCTTGTGGTAATGGATGTCCACAAGGAATATCCGAATGTGCCGGAGGACTGCCATGTCAAATCCGCCGTCGCCCGCCATGTGTTCTGCAACGACGAGTCCGTAGGTATCTTCGCGATACGCTATATTAATAAAGTACACGAAATGACGGATGTCGAACAAAGCACGTTCGCGGATATCATCGAGCTGGTCAACATGGCGCTGTCAAGAGAGCGGAACCAGCAGAAGATATTGGAGGAGCATGACTTGGCCGTCGTCGCAGAAGCCGCCAACAAAGCCAAGACCGTCTTCCTCAACAACATGAGCCACGACATCCGCACGCCAATGAACGCCATCATCGGTTTCACGAACCTCGCAATCAGCCATATCGACAACACGGAGCAAGTCCGAAACTACCTGACAAAAATCAGTCAGTCTTCCAAGCATCTGCTCTCCCTCATCAATGATGTACTGGACATGAGCCGCATCGAATCGGGCAAGATGACACTCACGGAAAGCGAGGAGAATCTGCCGGAAATCATTCATACCCTGCATGATATCGTCCAAGCCGATATGCACGCCAAGCAGCTTGAGTTCTTCATCGACTCCACGGACGTGAACGACGAAAACATCGTCTGCGACAAGCTGCGCCTCAACCAAATTCTGCTCAACGTCCTCTCCAACGCCATTAAATACACCCAGCCAGGCGGTAAAATCGAGATGCGCATTTCGGAAAAACCCAGCCAGCAGCCCGACAAGGCGTTCTACGAGTTCCGTATCAAAGACAATGGCATGGGCATGAGCGAAGAGTTCCAAAAGAAAATCTACGAACCATTTACGCGTGTCAACAATTCAACCGTCAGCGGCATTCAGGGGACGGGCCTCGGCATGGCCATCACCAAGAGAATCATCGACATGATGGGCGGAACCATCGCCATCAAAAGCCAAGAGCGCGTGGGGACGGAAATCACGTTGACATTTGAATTTACGCATCTTAAAGAACTTAACAAGCGCATGGAACTGCCCGATTTCAAAGGACTGCGGAGCCTCGTCGTCGATGACGACGTCAGCAACTGCATGAATGTCTCAAAGATGCTGAAAGACCTCGGTCTCCGCTCCGATTGGCGTACATCGGGCCATGAAGCCCTCCAGATGATGGAGTACGCCATACAGGAAAATGATTGTTTCAACTTGTTTTTCATAGACTTGCAGATGCCAGGCATGAGCGGCATCGAAACGGTTCGCCGCCTTCGTCGCCACATCAGCAGCGATGCGCGCGTCTTTATCATGACGGCATACGACTGGGGCGACATCGAAGAAGAAGCGCTCGAAGCGGGTGTTACGGCCTTTATTTCCAAACCGATCTTCCCGTCGGAAATCGTCAAAGTCCTTTGTACTAAAAGTGATGCGGATGCAAACCAATCTTCCACCCGGTCGCACGATTTCAATGGAAAGAAGGTCCTTTTGGTAGAAGACAACGAATTGAACCGTGAAATCGCCACGGAGATTCTTGAGGAAAACGGCTTCCAGGTCGATGTCGCCGTTGATGGCTCGTATGCCGTCGAAAAGATGAAAACCGCAAAAAGCGGAGACTATGACTTGATTCTCATGGATGTCCAGATGCCCATCATGAACGGTTATGAGGCTACAAAACATATCCGAGCCATGGACAACGATTTCTGCAAGACAATCCCCATCATCGCCATGACGGCGAACGCCTTCGAGGAGGACAAAATGGAGGCTTTTGCCGCCGGCATGAACGCCCACATCGCCAAACCTATCAAAATCAACGTCTTGATGGCGACACTAAAAGAATTTACAAACAAGATGTCTTCTTAAAATGATAACGGTATCCAATATTTTTTATTAAAAGTATATCAAAAGGAAATTGATTATGAGTTTGAAGGCCAATTTTTTGAAGAACGCATTGATGAAAATCATTGCAGGCGGTTTCAGTTTCGCCGTGCTCCATGCCATCGTTTTCTGGATCGCCTATTTCCAATGCGGCGGCGCGCATAATTCCGCCAAAGGCATCTGGCAAGGTCTGACATCGGCGGGCAGCACGTGGGCGACGATTCTCAAATGGACTGGCTTCCCGTTGGCATCCGTCGGAGCGGACGGCTTCCTGTTTGTTCTGCTCATGCTCATCAACTCCCTCCTGTGGGGGGCCGTCATCGGCTTGGTCCTCGGCCTTGTCTTCGGTCGCAAATAAATCATGTACAATAAATTACGTCACATTGTACTATCCCTTGGCGCATTCGCTTGCCTAGCCATGGCGGACGAGCCGCCGCGTGCCGCAGACCATCTCGCCCACGGCATCTCATGGGACACTCCCGCTCCGGGGCGGACGGAAGGGCGAATCTACTACTATGTCCCGCCTGAAATGGATTTGTCCCAACCAGCAGGACTGATTATCTTCCTGCACGGCGGCAGTTCGTCATCAAAGGAAACCGCTCCGCTTTCGTATATTTCAGGCGAACTGAAACGACAGCTAGACAAATCGACGTTCATTTTGGCCATGCCCTCCGCCCCACCGCCGCAAAAGGTCTCCACAGGACATCGCTGGAATTATGAAAACACGTGGAAATCGATACTTGCAACGATTGATGATGTGTCGAAACGCGCCGTCATCGACCGCGACCGTATCATTTTCGGCGGTTGTTCCATGGGCTGCTATGGGGCATATCATATTTCGGAAATACTCGCCGACCGATTCGCAGGAGTTTGGTTTTGCGCAGGAGCATGGACGCTTACGGATTTCAACACCCTTGTCGGCACGCCCATCTATATCAGCCATGGACGACGCGACACCGCACCTCCCTCCAACATCAAGAATGGCAAGCCGAAAATCCGCAAAAACAGTTGGACGGGAGTCTCTTTCGCACGCGCGGCCGACAAGCTGATGACCCAATATGGCCTTGAACACGTCTATGACGAAACCAATGGTGGCCATGGAATGGACAATGATGCGACGAAGCGTTTCTTTGAATGGGCGGTCAAGCAGCGTCGTCAGCCATACGCGAAGCGCGCTGTCGTCGTTTCGCCCTGCGGGACGGCGCATCCAACCATGGAAACGGTTATGAAATCCCGTTGGCTGGAGGTCGTTTCAGCCAAGCCAGGCCCTGTTCTTTTGGACAAAATCCACTTGAAGGGACCCAATGTCGCTGCCACGGAAAACGATTGGCTAGCACAGAGTTACACCTTGGAAAAAGCGGAACGACAGGGGTTTCGACTGACTGCCGTCAACTGCGGCAACAACATTTTCCGCGTCCAAGCGGAGCACGTGACATCGTTCCGCATCCTGCTTTCGCCGCAAATGGCTGATTTATCGAAACCGATAACGGTCGATGCAGGCCTGTTGGGCAAAAAGGCTCTCATGCCCAAGCCATTGGAAGGCAATCCAGACTATACCGCGCAGATTCTTTTCTAAGAGCTTACGCAACAGTCAGTTTGATGACTTTCTTGACGGCGGCGATTTGTTCGTCCGTCCCCATGACAGATACTTTATCGTGAGGTTCGAAGCTGTCTTCTGGACCAGGCAACCCTTTCAACGGCAATCCATTGCGGACGATTCTCGCAACAGTGACGCCCGTCAGGTTGCGAAGCCGCAGTTCACGAAGCGTTCTGCCACACACTTGCGACTTTTCAGGCACTTCAATTTCCTCGATGTGCAGCTGTAGAAGATTAGAAAGCGAATCCTCATAGACAGGATGTTCCTTTTTCGCGAGAAACTCTCGTGTTTTCGCCTCAACTTCTTCATCACCAAGGAAATAGACCATGTCATACGCCTTGAATACAGTATTGGCGTTTGGATTGTTCAATTTCGTCCCGTCCTTTCGCTCGATTCGCGACACAGTCGCCCCCGTCTGATTACGTAAGTGCAATTGGTTGAATGGGATGTCAATTGTTCCTGAATCCTTCGGAACCATCAGGGCAAAGGAATGATTGGAGAAAACGACAACGCTGTCCAGTTCGTCGCGACCGTCATCCTCGCCGTGCATCAGCGAGCTCAACGTATCCTGCGCATCCGTCGCCAATGATTTAAACTGGTCGTGCCAAATGAAATACGCAAGGATGATGACGATAATCATCCCGATGAACATGAACCAATTGAACACCAGAAGACTGCTGAGAAACGTATATTCCAGCAACAGCAGCCCGAGGCTCACCAATCGCACGATTGTGCGCACGATGTGGCGTAGGCTGATGACCCATTTCGTTTCCGCAAAATTTTGGCTGGCGGCTCCCGATATGTCCCGTCCAAGACGGTTTCCAAGCCATACTCCATTCAAAAACAACGGGATGGACAATATGCTTCCAACCGCCCACAGCGCCGCCACCTTGTATTTCAGAAGCCAATCAGGAGCCTTGCTCCACAACTCCGTGACACCTTTGAAATAATCGGCCACAAGGAAGATGACGGCAATCAGTATCAAGTTCAACACAAACAGTAGGATGTGCCAGCCAAATTGGTGCAGATGGTTGTCTGAAACCAACTCCCGCCCCGTGCGGCTGCTCCACACCGTGTAGTTCTTCATGCTGTTCTGCACCGCGACAGGAAAATGCCCGAACAGCCAATCCGCGAAAACGCCTGTCTTGCGCAAAATGAACGGATTCAGAAGCGTTGTGAGAATCGACACGCCTACGGCCACCTGATACATTTCAGGATACGGCGAACTGCTATTTGTCAATCGGACGCCGAGCAATGCCACAAGATACGCAAAATCACCAATTTGCGCCAATCCAACTCCAATCTGAAACGAATCGCGGAATGTCTGCCCCGTAAACAGGCAGCTCGCAAGGCTGTTCAGACTCTTGCCAACGACCACAACCACCGACAACAGTAGAATGGTCCATTTGTGCTCCCACATCTGCATGGGATTCACCATCAGCCCAATGGTCACGAAGAACATCGCGCTGAACATACAACGCACGCCCACCGTGTTCTTTATGACACGTTTGCGAACACGCGACTCCGAAATGATGGCACCCACGAGAAACGCCCCCAGGGCCAGGCTGAAATTCATCCTTTCTGCAATCAACGAAATGCCGAAGCAGATGCCCATGATGATGATCAGCAGCGTTTCTTCGTCCTGCAATCGACTGAGCATCTTGTTGAGCAACGGCGGCAGCAACAGCAGGCCAAAGACGAACACGCCCGTCAAGAACAAGGCAAGAAGGCCCAACTGCTTGCCGAGTTCTCCAGCCTGAAACTGCCCCGTCATGCCAAGTCCTGTCAGAATGGCCATGACGCCAATGGTCAGGATGTCTTCACTGATGGTCGTTCCGAAGATGATGGCGGCAAATTTCTCCTTTGAGCAGCCCATTTCATCTAGACTTTTTGCCAGAAGAGTTGTCGATGAATCGCAGATGACGGCGCCGAGGAAGAGGCTCGGAATCGTGTCCCAGCCGAGTATCCGCCGCCCGACGAAATAGCCGATGAGAATCATCATCCCTATATCATAAATAGCTGCGGGAAAGACAGTTCTGCCTAATTTACGCAATTTGCGGATATTAAGTTCAAGCCCCAGTGTGAACATCAAGAAAATGATGCCGAGATTCGCCAAGACATTGATGCTGTCTTCGTTGCTGATGAGTAGGTTGTTGAAGAATTTGAGCCTGATGATTGCCCCTGCCACGATGTAGCCGATGACTTTTGGCCAACCGAGCAAATGGAACAGCGCAGCGACGATTCCCGCCACAAGCATGACGGCGGCCAAATCCTGCACCAATGTCAATTTCGTCATGCTGGCGGCTTCGGCCTCCGCCAACATCAAAGGCAACATATTCATCCTATACTCCGTATGTTATGACATAAAGACAACCATCCAAGCCACGCATTATTAATGCCGATTGCGTGACTTGTTCAGGAAGCCTTGCAATTGTGTCATGTTCCTTCCGATTTTGGAACAAATCCAAAATGTCCACTCGTTATTTTTCTTAAATCATTTTTATAGGCTTTTCGATAAAAAATCTATCTAAAGCACTCCTCACGCGCCAATGCCACGTATGGAAGGTCGCGGAACTCTTCGCCGACATCCAAGCCATAGCCGACGACCCACCGGTCTTTCACTTCAAAACCTCTAAAATCCACTTTGAAATGTTTCCGCAATTCCAAGACTTCAGGAGACGGCGATTCCAATTTTTTCTCAAGAAAAACACACGTCTTCACCGATTTCGCCTTCAACACATTCAGAAAATGGTCTTTCAGGGCCGAAAGCGTAAAACCTTGATCCAGAATATCATCGACCAGCAGAATCGAATAGCCTTCCACGTTGTCGCACGTCATCCCGCTGATTTTCACCTGCCGTGTCTTCTCGCCCGTACCTTTCATGCCGGACTGATACGTACTGGCCCGCACAAAATCAAGATGCAACCCGCGCATACCCACGTTGCGCAGTTCGCGGATCAAGTCCGACACGAAGATGCTCGCGCCTTTCAAAACGCCCATCAAACAAACACAAGTCTCGCCCGCATACGCATCCTTTATCTCCTGTGCAAGCGATTCAATTCTCGCATGAATCGTCTCGCTGTCAATCAAAACGCCCTGCAAACGGTCGTCGTCAATCACATGCTCTTTCTTGTTGGTCATAATGTCTCTCAAATTATGGCTCTCTCCATTACATTAAGATAATGTCTCATATTCACAGGGCAAATGTCTTGACTTATCCTTCTTCACAATTAAACTTTATTTTTGTCAATTTTTTCAATCCATCACCATTATTTCACTCCAGCACCGACCATGGCAGAACTCCTCACCGAAGATTTCCTCTATCCCGCCTCCTATGACCAGACACAGCAGCCTGCTCGCGGCCATGCCGCCCAACAGCCAAACCGTCCATTGCTCGTCGTCCTCCACCCTTGGAGCTGGGGCTATCGACACCAAAACTGCCCTGCCGTCGAGCAATGGTGCGTCGAAAACGACTGGAATCTCATCAACCCGCATTTCCGCGGTCCGTCATGGGAACCATTGTCATGCGGCCATGACGCCGCCGTGCAGGATATCGTAGATGCCGTGAAATATGCCGTCGCCAACTGGAATGCAGATGCCACAAATACTTTCTGCACAGGAAGTTCTGGCGGAGGATACCACACCATGCTCATGGCTGGACGGCATCCCGAACTTTGGAAAGGCGTCTCCGCATGGTGCGGCATCTCCGACATCAAGGCATGGCACGCCCAAAGCAAAGTCCGCACCTACGGCTATGACAAGCATATCGAGACAGCTTGTGGCGGCGATCCACAATCAAATGCGGCGGCTGAAGCCAGTGCCGTCCACCGCTCCGCCCTCACCTACCTCCAGCCGAACAATCCCATACCAAGCATCGAAATCGCCGCAGGCATCCATGACGGACACAAAGGCTCCGTGCCTATCTCACAGTCGCTCAACGCCTTCAATGCCCTCGTCCTACCAGAGGCCCGTGTCGCCCAAGCCGACATCGACATCATGACAGAATATGAAAAAGTTCCTGCAACCCTGCCCGAACCATCCATGGATCCGGATTTCGGCGCCAAGACGATCCATTTCCGCAGACAGGCGGACAATGTCCGCGTGACGATTTTCGAAGGCGGCCATGAAATGGTGCAACCCGCCGTCATCGCCTGGCTGAAACGGATGACGGAATAATTAAAAACTAGTATTCTAGGCTTCTATTTTCTAGCATTCTAGAAGCCTAGATATCTGGCATTCTAGGCTTTGCGTGCAATAATTTCTTTTGCCCATTCCAGAAATTCATGAGCCATGCTTATTGCTTTTTCCGCAAGGGCAACCACCATATCGCTTTCAGCCATAAAGAAGCACCCCCTTGTTCATCACTTCGTTCTCTATGCCCGTCCTGTTCTTACGGTTCTCAAAGCCGCTTTCCGTGCCTATCACAATATCAACCGCACGGTGTCTGACACTTCGAATGGATTTATATGCATCCGCCGTCAAATCGACAAGATTTCCCGTGTCATCCTTTACTATAATGTATATATCCACATCGCTGCCGTCATTCGCGGTTCCATCCGCGAACGAGCCAAACAGGTAAATTTTCATGGGCGATAATTGCCTGACAAGCCTGTCTTTTATTTGTTCTATTTCTCTTTCAGGCGTTTCCATATTCCCCTCCATCACCTATTCTTGTTCCCTATTGGATAAAATAGAATCAATTCGTCATCGTGGAAATCTAGCATGGTTCATCCAAAGAATCAAGATGACGCCTTGGATGAACCATCATTTTCTATCTCATTCCCACTCGATGGTCGCTGGCGGCTTGCTTGTGATGTCATAGACGACACGGTTGATGCCATCCACTTCCGATGTGATTCGCTTTGACATCGTCTCCAAGAGCTCCCACGGCAGACGGACGATTTCCGCCGTCACGGCATCGACGCTGTTGATGGAACGGATCGCAATGACGTTGTCATAGCTACGGCAGCCGTTCTTGATGCCCGTCGAACGGACGGGAACGAAAATCGCAAATGTCTGCCACGTCTTGTGATACCATCCTGCCTTCACAAGTTCTTCCGTCACAATCGCATCCGCTTCGCGCAGCATCGCCAGCGTGTTGCGGGCGATCGCGCCGACATGGCGCACGCCCAGCGATGGGCCGGGGAACGGATGGCGGTCGATCATTTCCGACGGCAGGCCGAGCATGCGGCCGACCTTCCGGACTTCATCCTTGAACAGTCGTTCGACAGGCTCCACCAGCTTGAATTTCAAATCCGGCGGCAGTCCGCCGACGTTGTGGTGGCTTTTGATAACACCCTTTGGATTGCCGTCCAGTGGAATGCTTTCCAAAATGTCCGGATAAATCGTGCCCTGCCCGAGGAACGGGGCGTTGATTTCACGAGCGGCTTCGGCGAACACATCGATGAACTCCTTGCCGATGATCTTGCGTTTCTTTTCGGGATCGTCAACGCCGGCCAGTTTGTCCAAGAAGCGGTCGCTCGCATCAATGTATTTCAGATTCATCTTGAAATTGCGCTGGAAGACTTCCTGCACCATCTCCGGTTCGTTTTTGCGCAGTAGGCCGTGGTTTACGAAAACGCACGTCAGACGGTCGCCGATCGCCTTGTGGATCAACGCCGCCACGACGGATGAATCGACACCGCCGGACAGGCCGAGCACGACGCGTTCGTTGCCGACCTGCGCACGGATGTCCGCCACGGCTTCGTCGATGAACGTCTCCAGTTTCCAACTGCATGTACAACCGCATGAATCCTTGCAGAATGCGACCAACGCATCAATGTCCGCCTCGCCGCCGACAACCGTCGTCGGAAGATTCGCCGCCTTGAACAAGTCCAACGATGCACGCGGCGTCCCGTCATGGCACAAGATCAAGCCGACGGGCTTTTCTGCCTGCAGACGTTCAATAGGCGTCGTGTAGGGCATCACCATCGTGTAGATGCCGCGGTCGCGTATGCCACGGGCCAGTTTTTGGATGTCATTTCTTCCGAAATTGATGAGTACGACGGTTTCTGGAGTGAGTTTCATAGATTGTTCTTCTTCCTTAATCTAATTATTTGATATGGGTTGTCGTGTTTTTTGCCTTTAGACATCAAAAGCCTCTAGAGAAACGTTGCGTTTTCTAGAGGCTTGATTTAACATGTTCTAAAAGAGATGGTTACTTGGAACGCGCGTAGTGCATCGGGCAGGCGTATGCTGTTCCGCAACTATAGAGGGCTGTGAATTTCACCATCGCCACATGGCCGTCCGCAAACGTGGAGTTGGCATATTGATCGATGTAATGGATACGGTTCATGCTGTTGCTTGCGAACTGACCAACGACCTCGTTCATCGTCCAGCCACCACCGCCACCGCCGATATATTCAGGGCTGGTACCACCGCCGTCCGCAATGACCATGACGCCTGAAGGCATCGTGATTTCCATCAATGCGTGGTTCTGGGCGCCGACAACCGCCGTGACACCATCGGGCTTCGCATTGTTGCTATCCCAATTGCACATGATGCCGTATGAGAAACGCTTGTTGTCAGATGTGTCATTATAACACATGAACCGCTTGGGATCAACATCATTGTTCCATGCCATCTTGTTGACGCTCAACGGACATTCGTACGACTTCATGTCGCCGACATAGCTGTAAATCAAGTCTCCCCAGCTGTAACTCCCCATTGCATTTGGAGGGATGCGGGAATTGTTGTCGTCCACATACATCGCGGTTGACGTGCCCATCTGTTTCAGATTGGACGTGCAGCTGATATTGAACGCCTTGTCACGCGCCTTCTGCAACGCCGGCAACAGCATGGCGGCCAGAATAGCGATGATGGCGATGACGACCAGCAGCTCAATCAAGGTAAAAGTCTTCTTCATAAATGGCTCCTCTTTGGTTCGCTGTTTTTCTTTACTATTATGGTTCATCACGAGACATTCTATTAACGTTGTCTTAATGTATTGTAGTCTTTTTTATTTTTCAAGCAATTATCCGTCCATAAAATCATTTTTTAGTTTTTCGGCATGATTCCGCCTCCAGCAAGGCTTCAGCCAGACGCCGCAGCCCGTTGCTATAGTCTTCTGGAAGCGGATCAAACGGCAGGACTTTCCCGCCGATCTCTCGCGAAATGACCTCCGCCGCCTTCGCATTGAACTGCGGCTGGACGAAAATCGCGTGGATTCCATCATGCCGCGCCTCGCGGATGACACGTCCCAAATATTTGGCTCCAGGCTCCTTGCCTTCCAGCTCGACCGCCTTCTGTTGGATGCCATACGCATCCAAAAAGTACCCAAACGCAGGATGATAGACAACCGCCTCCGTCCCTTCCAAAGGCGACAGTTTCGCCTTCAATTCCGCCGACAACGCGTCCAGTTCCCGCAGATATTCCGCTGCCCGCGCATCAACCGCCGCATGCTCCGCATCTGGAAGCAATTCAGCAAGCGAAACGGCGACCGTTCGTGCATGGTGTTTCATGTTCTCCAAGCCCAACCAAACATGCGGATCATGTTCGCCTTCTTCTTCATCTTCATCGTCATCGTCTTCATGATGATGATCATGGTGATGATGGCCTTCCATCTTCCGAAACGTCATGCCTGCACGACCGTCCACGACCTTCAAATCCGGAAAATTCGCCTTCACTTTTCGCAACAAAACCACCTCAAATGGCGCTCCAATCGTAATATACAAATCGGCTCGCGCCAAAGCGGACATCACTCTGGCACCAGGCGAAAACGTCTCCGGACTCGCCCCCGCGGGAACAAGAGCCTGCACATCCACCGCCGAGCCGCCTATCCGCTTCACACTTTCCAATTGCGGACCAACGCTTACAAAAACGACATACGCCCTACCCTGCGCCAACGGCGCAATAAAAAGGCAAATCAATATGGCAACGATGAATCTTTTCACCATCACACCGCCTTGCCGTCAGCCTCGACTTTCGCAAAAGACATGCTTCCAAGTCCTTTGGAAAACACTTCATACAACTTGATGAACTGTTCGCGGGAATGCTGCGGCAACAAGTTGAAATAAACCTTCGCATCGACGCTGTGGTTCTCACGGAACGCCTCCTCCACCATGGCGAACGTTATCAGCGACGAACTCCGCGACGGCATGAAGCGGCTGTCCGGATCGTCATGTACAATCGGCGTCAGTAGTTTTGCCCGAACCAGCGTCTCGACGGCATATTGGAGCTGATGCAGCGGAATCGCGTTCTTCATGCCGAACTTTTCGGGGCTCCAGCCGTTCTCGCCGTTGTCGAACGCCTTGCAGCAATCGTACATCACCAACTGCCCCAACAACATACAAGCTCCGGCAGGAACCATTTCAGGCATCTTCACGATTCTGAAAAGACGATGGTTCTGAATCGCATAGCTTAATTCGCCCCCCAGCAGGATGATGCTCCAATTCGCGTAAAGCCACGCCAGAAAGAACGGCACCACGGCGAACGTCCCGTAAATTTTGTTGAATTTCGCCAAGCCAACCTGCAGGCCGATGTATGCCCACTGCACGCCGAACCACAGAATGCCCGCCACAAAACCCGCCATGAAGGCTGGAAGCGGCTTCACTTTCGTATGCGGCATGAACATATAGAAGAACGCGAACATCAAAAGAACCAGCACACAACTGCCCAACCGCATCAGCATGACCATCGCTCCCGCGATAGCCCCCGCGTATTTGTCAAAGGCTCCCAATACCGATGATGACATCAAAATCGTGTTCATGCTTGTGACCAACACAAACACCAATGGCGCAAGTATCAGTACAATAAGATATTCCGAAAATTTCTTCAACAGGCTTCGAGGCTTTGTGACCCCCCAGATGCGGTTGAAGCAATCCTCCAGTTTCGCAATCGATGTCACGACACTGACCAGCAGCATGAGTGACCCGACCAAGCCCAACGCCGCGAAATTCGTATGCTCCGCATACGTAAGAATGCCAACCATCGCTTTTTGCACAGGCTCTGGCATCAGATGAGCAAATCCATCCGGCTTCGACTTGATGTTGCCCTCCTCGTCCTTTACTGGCTGCAGAACGCGAAACTCGAAATTCTCGCCCTCCGCGTTCGCGACTTCAAGATGGATCTTCTCCATGCCAATCTTGTCCAAAAGCAGACGCTGCATGCCAAGTCCCTTCGTAAAGGAGAACATAATGGCGATCATTGGAACTAGCGACACCAGCGTAATATATGTCAACGCAGACGCTTGCAGGCCGCATTTGTCCTGCGTGTAGCTTTTGACCGCCGTTACGCCGACGCGCGTGAAATGGACGTACAGCCGCCGCCAAAAAGAACAGTCCGTCACATCCATCAGCCATACATCCTCAAACAAAAACTTTTTAACTTTGGGTACGTATGTCTTGACTTTTTCAATTTTCTGCTTCATGCTCGATTTTTCCAATAGATGATATCCAACGGCACGCAATACGCGGCCATCATTTGAAACAATACCATAAATATACCGCCTTTTTCTCCCTTTCCAATTAGCCATATTCCAGTTGAGAATTATATTTATTGATTTGACCATGGCAAAACGAAGCCATCAACCATCCATTCCAACCCATCATCGCATCATGACACTCATCACCATCATCGGTCGTGGACATTCCGGAACGCGCGCCATATCCAACACGCTTGCCGCCAGCGGCGTCTTCATGGGGCAACCGCTCAATGGTTCATGGGATCTCATCCCGCCGCAGGACATGTACGACGCCTGCCGCGTTTTCGCCAAATACGTCAAGTGGAACGGCGGTCTCAATTGGGACTGGTCGGAAGCATTCAACTCCGAAATTCCAAAGGAATTCAAATCACTCATTTTCACATACTTGGAATCCGTACTGACATCAGACGCCCCAATCAAAGGCTGGAAAATTCCTGAGACGACCCTCTGCTTCCCGTGGATTTCACGCATCTTCCCCAAGGCGAAGTACATCTTCTGGATACGCAACCCGCGGGACTGCATCATCGGCGGCCATGTGACGGATGATATGCGGACTTTCGGCATCCAGTATCCTGAAACCGATAACGTCCGCGAACGCCGCGCCTATTCATGGCGTTACCAATACGACCTCGTCAAGGCGACAGCCAGGCCCGAACAATGGATTGAAGTCCGACTCGAAGATTTCGTCCTCAAGCAGGACGAAACGCTCGCGCGTCTGGAGGATTTCCTCGGCTTCAAACTCGTGAAAATTCCCGTAAAACCCGAAGCCGTCGGTCGTTACATTCTTGATGACCAGAATCCCGAAACGGGCGTGAACTACTACGACATCTTCGAGCCCGCAATGCACGAATACGGCTACGAAATCCCTGCGAAATAATCCGTCGCCATGCGCGTCACTAAACTCGCCATCGTCTGCCCGTCAGCGCTTGTCATGGGCGTCACGACCAACTGCCTCAATTTCGCGTTGGTCTTCTACGCCCATGACAAATTCGGCGCCGACACCTTCCAGGCCAGCCTCTTCGGCTCGCTATACTCCCTTTCATACCTTTTGTGCTGCAGCTTCGGCGGCAAGCTCCTCCAGAAAATCCCCCCGCTAAGAAGTATCCTCCTCGCAATCAGCTTTGTTTTCATCGGGCTATGGCTGATGCTGAAGGCACCGACCCTGACCATCGCGTACATCGTGCAGACGGGCATCGGCATCTCCATTTCGCTCTTCTGGCCGCAGCTCATGGGATGGCTCTCCAGCGGACAGGAGGGGAAGCAGCTGGCCCGCGCCACTTCCTTCTTCAACTTCAGCTGGAGCACGGGAACCATCGTCGCCCCCTTCCTTGCGGGATTCCTCAGCGACCTCAACGGCATCTACCCTTTATACGCATGCCTCGTATTCACCGCAGTCAACGGACTTTACGTCACCATCGCCGGCTATCGGCTTCAACATGGCGAGGCCACAACGGCGGCGACGGCGATGACGACGGCGTCAACGAAACGGCAGCCCATGGAAGGCCACAGCCCGATGATCCGCTTCCCCGCATGGTACGGCCTTGTCTGCGCATGGTTCGCCATCGGCTTCCTGTACAATTCCTATCCACTCATGGCGGAACAGTCGCTCGGCTTCTCACGGCAGCACATCGGCAACCTGATCCTTCTACGGGCCCTTTTCGCAACCATCATGATGACCGCCATGGGCTTCTGCGCCTTCTGGCAGTTCCGCTACTGGCAATTGATCGCAGGACATCTCCTTCTGGCCGCCAACATGCTCCTGTTTGGATTCGCGTCAAGCTCCGCCGCCATCACGATGCTCATCTCCGTATCCGGCATCCTCTGCGCGCATGCCTACACGAACAGCATGTTCCACGGCATCTCCGGAAGCACCAACCGCACGCTGCGCATGGCCATACATGAAGCCGCACTCTCCATCGGCGCCGTCATCGGCGGCGGCGCCACCGGTTGGCTCTTCGAGCGGACACGCAGCATCCGAAGCTGCGGCCTCTTCGTCGCCGCCGTCGTCGTCTCCGCCGTCGTCTGCGACCTTGTATTCACAATCATAGCCAGAAGACGCCATATTCGCTAACTTAACCGTTTCATCCATCGAAAACTATGAAAAAAAGCAACAAAAAGTAACAAAAAACGCCTGAAAAAACGTGTTTATACCGACTTTTGGTTTATATTATATATAGTGTTTTCGCAAGCCCTACGTCAGACAATGACCGAGGGCTTTTCTTTAAGACTTGGGACACATCCAACGCATTTTAGCGTTAAACATTGGACTGCAAGATTTTACTAAAAACAAAATCTCCACAGTTGATGGACACAAATATGCGTATTTCTCTCCATTCCGCCTTTTCCAGAGCCGCAGCCGCAATTTTCATGCTGATGGTTTTCGCTGTTTTTTCCATAGACGCGCATGAACTTGACGAACTGCTCAACGAAGCCGCACAGCACAATCCCGACCTGCTGGCCGCCAAATGGCGTGCTGAACAGATGCTTCTCAGGCATCAGGAACTCCTCGAATTCTACGCTCCCGCCCTCACGGCTGCCATCGGGCAGGCGGATCGCACACGCTCCATTCCTGGAGCCAGCGGCTATTCGAGCCTCACCAACAACGCCACGGAACTCCAGGCTGGCGTCGATATGGCCGTCGATCCAGGCTTTTACATCGCATTCGGCGGTTCCGAACGAGTCTATAACGATCCAGACAAATACGACTATCTCGCCCAAACGCTTTTCGGAGTCAGAATCCGCATCCCCCTTCTCCGCAACCGCGGATTCAAAAACCTCTCCATAGAACGCGAAATGGCGTTGGCAGAATACAATGCGGCAGTCAGCAACTTGCTGGATGTCGCGCAGCGTCTCCGCAGAGACGTAACACTCGCCTACATTGCCGCTTACGAATCCCTTTCATCCTACAAGGTCACCCAGGAGGCAACCGTCCGCTTCGAACGGCTCGTCAACGAAGCAAAAGACTTGAACAAGCTAAAGGTCATTCCCGAATATCAGATTTTCGACGCGCAGATGGACTTGCAGCTCGGTCTTGAAAACGAAGAAATCGCCCGCAACCGCTTTACACTGAACCTGATCAACCTTTCGTCGCTTATCGGCGGCCATCGGCAGGTCACGCTGAAGAACGGGCCAGAAATCCTTTTCCAGATCGCGTCGGAGACGAAATTGCTCGAAGAAATCACCATCGAGGAGGCTCTTGAACATCGCGGCTCCTATCTGCAAATCAAAAACAATCTCGAATACGCGCGTGCCCAAATCGCCTCCGCTCTCGAAGAGCAGAAGGATGACGTGACGTTCAACATGGGCGTCTCATGGCAGGGTGAAATGCACGACCATTTCGACGGCTCGTTCAAATACACGACGGACCGCCATGTCGGGGCGGACGCCTCCATCATCTGGAAGCGCACGCTGGATTATCGCGGCCCTCGCGCAAGACAGGCACGCCAGGAGGCACGGATCCAGCAGTTGAAGGAAAACCTCCGCTCCGTATCCGTCGATATTAACGCGCAGTTGCAGAACGCCGTCAACAATTTCCGCACCGCCCAGACCCGTATTGAAATCGTCAACAAAGGCATCGAGGCCTCCCAGAAAACCCTCGAAGCAGAACAGGAGCGTTTCCGCCTCGGCGAAGGCACTTCCTCCAACGTGACCGACGCGCAGAAGGAGCTCACAAGCCTCCAGCAGCGCCGCACATCCGCCGCCGCAGACCTCCTGCGGGCAAAGACAAATTACCAGTTCGCCATTGGATACAATGGCGACGATGACCAAGAAAAGCCATAACAGACTATTATTCAACTACATTCATATTCATGAGGTGAGATTATGCCATTTGGACTGTTCAGCAAGAAAAACGACGAAACGGACGCCGCCAAAAATCAGGAAACCAAAGACCCGATCGCGACCAACGACCTTCTCCTTTCGCAGGAACAGCGCGAAGACCAAGAGCAGGACCTGGCCGTTTTCGGCGACAAGTCTGAAGAACACGAACAGCGGCTTCAGAAGGAAGCGGAAAAGGAAGTGCAGGAAAAGGCCCAGGCCTCCTTCGTCAAATTGCAGAAAATCAAACTCGGCCGCTGCCCCGTCTGCGGTGAGCATTTACGTCATGGAATGTTCGCAAATATCTGCGAAGAATGCGGTTGGAACAAATACGACATTCCGAAATACGGCAAAATCATCATCCATTTGCACGGCAACGACGGCATTGTCGAAGGACAGTACGCCTACGCCTTGAAAACTGGCGAGATTCTTGTCGCCAACGGCGAAGTCGTCATCGCCAAAATCCCCGCGAATGCCTATTCATGGATTGAATACAAATGGTCGGAGGACGAACTCAGCCAACGCCGTCGTATCATGAACGAACAAATCAAAATACCCTGCGGCTGGTGCGGAAAGGACGCCGACGTCAACAAGGATGGTTTCCATCTCGTCCACATCGCCTTCGGCAACTCGCAGGAACGCTACTGCTTCTGCAGCGACGAATGCTACGAGGCCTTCCGCAAGATGTACCCCGCACGCGTCCACCGCAACTGCTACGAAACAAACTGCTATGAATGCAACCTCTGCGTCAAGCGCTACGGAGACGAGGCGGAAGGCATCCGCACCCTCGCCAAAGACTATCTCCGCATGAAGAAGCCGCAACAATAACTCGACGAGTAGCCGCCCGACACAGGAATCCCATACATAATCACTTGAATACAAAGAACTACCATGGGTGATATCCGTACAACACAAGGCGAAAAGCCGCCCGTTCCAGTCCGCGAGCAGAAATGGCACCGTTCGACGACGTTCGTCGTCACCGTCCAAGTTCTCCTGGTCGTTGTTCTCACGGGAACTTTTGTAAAAATACCACGCTATACGCTTGCAAACGGCTATGTTACAACGTATGATTGGGCGGAGGTCCGCCCCCCTGTCTCAGGCGTCGTGAAAGTCATCCATGTCAAGACCGGCGCCACAGTCAAGGCTGGCGATTTGCTTGTCGAGCTCAACTCCGAAGTCGAAGAGGCGAATCTCGCCGAAGCCCAAACCACCTTGCAACAGCTTAAGTCCAATAAAGACAAGCGAATAGTCGAAATGGAAATCGACATCGAACGCCGCACGGTGACGCTCAATGAAGAGAAACGCCTCAACCATGAAAACATCGCCAAGGCTGAACTAGAGCTCAGCACCGCCCAGACAACGTTGAAATTGACGCGCGAACTCGTTGAAAAAGGACTGAAGGCCGCCACGAATCTGGAGACGGACCTAGCCCGTGAAAAGCTCGCCGCACTCAATCTCAAGATTCTGAAAGACAAGGATTTCACGCCGTTTGAAGAACTAATTCAGCGTGACCAGGAGAAATACAAGAAGGAACTCGCCGCCTACGACAAGCAGGTCGAAGCACAGGAAGAACGCATCAGAAGGCTGGAAGCCGTTCTCGAAACGCGCCGCATCCGCGCCCCGATCGACGGCCATGTCGTCCGCTACACGTTCGTGCCAGGCGAACTCCTGCAACCATCCTCCGTCATCTATGAAATTTTCCATGGAGACCTCGAACTAAAACTCCGCATATCAGAACGCTACGCATCCAAAGTAGCCGTCGGTCAGAAATACCGCGCAGAGCTGTCAACCATGCGCGGCGTCCGCAGTTACTATTTCTACGGCGAAGTCCAATATCTGCGCAACGTCATCCAGGCCGATGGCAACACGACCTACCGTGTCGCCTACTGCTCCTTTGACCCCGGCCCCTACGAAGTCACGATGGGAACCACCTGCGAAGCGCGTATCTACTACGGGAAATCATCCTTCTGGTTCTATCTGTTCGGCCTTGACTGGTAACCGCAACCGACGTTCCACCATACACATACGCCACTGAATAAAAAATGCCTCCTGAAAACGGCAAATCAGATAAAGACAAGAGGAAAATCGGCAATATCGGCAAGATTCTTGTCTTCATGAAGCCCTACAAGATGCAGTTGCTGGGGTTGTTCGCCTTGACGGCCCTGCTGTCTATCATCGCCATGTTCCCGCCGCTTGTCACGCGTACTCTGGTCGATGACGTCTTCACGCAGGGCAAACGAAATCTGTTTTTCGTCATGGGCTGCCTGATGATCATCATCCCGCTTGTTTCCACCGTCTGCGGCTTCATCCAGAGCCTCTCCATCGCCTATCTTGGACAACGCTTCGTCTTCGACATCCGCTGCGCCCTCTACCGCCACTATCTTGGGCTATCCCTGCGTTTCTTCTCCAAGCACAGCGTAGGAAAACTCCTGTATCGTCTGATGGGCGATTCTGGAACCGTCCAGTCCATGCTGACCGGCCAAAGTGTCGGCATCATCTCTGACCTGGTCGTCGCAACATTCGCCATCGTCGCGACATTCGCCATCAACTGGCGACTCGCCATCCTGCTGGTATTGATCGTCGCCGTCTTTGTCATCAACTACAACGTCACCATCAGGCCCATCATCCTCGCCAGCCGCTCCCAACGCTCCGCCTACGATCGCATGTCCGGCGGTGTCCAGAACCGCCTCGTCGCCAACATGGCCGTCAAGACTTTCGGCGCGGAAGGGCGTGAAAACGAAACATTCAAAGAGCAGTCGGACGCCTCCCTGTACTACGGCAAGCAACTGGGCATCGCCGGCAACACATTCTGGATGAATGTCAACCTGATCCAGGCCCTCGGCCGTTCGCTCATCTATTTCCTTGGATGCGCCATGATTCTCAACGAATCGATGACCTACGGCGACGTCACGGCTTTCACATCCTACGCCATGCAGCTCCTCGGCCCCGCCGTCCGTTTCTCACAGCTCGTCTCCCAGTTGCAGCAGGTCTCGATCGCAACCGAACGCCTCTTCGAAATCTTCGACGAGAAGCCTGAAGTCGTCAACGATCCGGATCCAGTCGTCAAGCCAATCAAAGGAGAAGTCGATTTCAAGCACGTCCAATTCTATTATGAAGAAGGAAAACCAGTCATCAACGACTTCTCAATCCATGTCGAACCCGGCCAGACCGTCGCGCTCATCGGCCCCACAGGATGCGGCAAATCAACCATCCTCAACCTCCTTCTCCGCTTCTACGACATCACGGGCGGCGAACTGCTCATCGACGGCGTCAACATCAAGAAACTGGAGCTCCACTCCTTCCGCAAGCAGTTCGGAATCGTCCTGCAGGAGTCCCTCCTCTTCTCCGTGTCCATCCGCGAAAACATCCGCTTCTCACGCCCGAGCGCTACGGACGAAGAGATTGAAGCCGCTGCAAAAGTAGCTGAAATCCATGACTTTATCATGACGCTTGAAAAAGGGTACGACACGCTCGTCGGCGATTTCGGCGTCGAACTCTCCGTCGGCCAGAAGCAACGCATCAACATCGCCCGCGCCATCTGCGCCAATCCCGCCATTCTCATTATGGACGAGGCGACGTCATCGCTCGATTCCGACTCCGAGCAGGCCATTCAAAAAGCCATGGACCGCGTTCTCGTCGGCCGCACGTCGTTCGTCGTCGCCCACCGCCTCTCCACCATCAAGAACTCGGACCAGATCATCCTGCTCGACAAGGGCGTCATCCAGGAACAAGGCACCCATGACCAGTTGATGGCCATCCCAAATGGCAGATACCACGACCTTTACACCAAGCACATGGGCAAAGGCGTCATCGAAGAATAGCTAACCACAATGTTCAAATTCGGTCCATCCAACCACACAAGAGACTACCCGTTCCGGCCGCCCATGAAACCGCGTCCGGAAGCGGGCACGGACTGGCCGCTCTACTGGCGGTTCATCAAGCAGTATGTCTGGCCAAAACGATGGTCGCTGTTCATCTGCATCTGCCTCGTGGCGACGAACTCGTGCTCCGTCTATCTGATGTCATTCTATTCCCGGCTCGTCGTGGATGAAATTCTCGTCATCAAATCCGCAGGCACCGCAAAAAACTCCGAAACAACCAAGAAATCCATTTTCGGCAACTCGCTGGAGCGGCCTGTCCATCAGGACGAACATCGTATCAGCATGGGGCAGAAGATCGACCAAGGCGTCTCATTCTCCAAACGGCCGCCCGGCGCTGGACGCCGCCTGTTCATCATCGCCATTTTCTACATGGGCACGCAGACGCTGCTGAATTTCCTCGCGCGTTTTTCGACACGTCAGCATATCATTGTCGGACAAAACATTTCGGGAAGAATGCGCGAAGACATGCACGCCAAAGTGCTCGAACTGTCCATGTCCTACCACCAGTCCATGAGCCCGGGCCGACTGCTGTCGCGAATCCTGTCGGACGTGCTGGCCGTCCAAAGCGAGATGATGGGCTTCTTCACAAGCGCCACCCACTGTACGGCGATGATCCTCTGCGGCAGCATCGTCCTCCTCAGCAACGCCCCGCAGATGGCCCTCATGGCCATCGCCATCACCCCAATCTACGCTTGGATGTACCGTCAACGGCGCCCCATCATCAAGAAGCTCAACCAGGAGCTCCGCCATACGAACGCTTGCCTGTATGGTCTTGTCACACAGAAACTTGAGGGCATGAAGGTCATCCAGGCATACGCACGCGAAAAAGGGGAAATCCTCAATTTCCATCGTTTGACTGCCTGTTTCATGCGTGACGCCCTGGACACGCAGAAAGTCTCCGCCGCCTTGGGACGCCAGGCCGGCGTCCTCACCACCCTCTCCAGTTGCGCCATCTTCCTCTACGGTGGCAAGATGGTGCTCGACGGCAGGATGCAACTCGGCGAAATGATGTTCATCCACACGACCACCATGACACTCTTCCAGCCCGTTCTGGAGTTCACGCAACTGTCGTTCGTTCTGCAACGCCTCCGCATCGCACTTCTCCGCGTGACGGCCGTTCTCGACAGGCCCGTCGAAATCCAGGACGCCCCCAACGCCGTCGATTTCCCCTCCCCCATGAAAAAAGGCGTAGCCATCAAGCACGTGTCGTTCGCATATCCGCCGCCTCTCAGCGACCGCGACGGTGACGGCGACGAAGCGGCTCCGAAAATCATCCCCGAACCCGTCATCAAAGACGTCGATCTCTTCGTCCCCGCCGGAACATGGCTCTGCATCATGGGTGCTTCCGGCTCTGGCAAGACCACATTGCTCAATTTGCTTTCACGACTGTACGAACCGACGACAGGCCAGATACTTATCGATGACATCGACCTCAAGAACATCAAGATGGCATCGTTGCGCCACGCCGTCGGCGTCGTCCCGCAGGAGGCGCAGATTTTCTCCGGCTCCATGCGCGACAACATTTGCTACGGCTACCCCAACGCCACCAACAAACAGATCATGGACGCCGCCAAGGCCGCCCAAATGCACGATTTCATCCTTGAAATGCAAGTCCAATATGAAACGCTCATCGGACAGCGCGGCACCTCCCTTTCCGGCGGACAGCGGCAGCGCCTCTCCCTCGCTCGCGCCCTCCTTACCAATCCCGAACTGCTCATTCTCGACGACTGCACGTCCGCCCTCGACGCCGCCACCGAGCAGAAGATTCAGGAGACGCTCGCCAAAGTTCTCATCGGCAAGACCGCCATCATGGTCTCTCAGCGTGTCTCCATGGCCATGCGCTGCCACAAGATCGCCGTCATCGAAAACGGTGTCATCTCCGAATACGGCACCCATCACGAATTGCTGGAAAAACACGGTTTCTACGCTAAATTGTTCAGTCAGCAGACGGAATAAAAGGTGTGCCGGCGGCATCTCCGTTGTCGAGCAATGGGCGGAATGCTCACGCAATTTTCCCAAAACAACAATATCTTCAAGGAGGCCATGCAATGCAAAACAAACTCCTTACCATTCTAATTTGCTTTTGCCTCGCCGCCACGCTGTTCGCCCAGAAACAGCCAGAGAAGAAAAGCAAGTCCGAAAATCTCATCAAAAACGGCAATCTTGAAAAAGGCGACGACGGCAAGACGCCCAAGCATTGGGCGAAATTCGACGGCCTGACCGTCCGTTGGGAAAAGTCCGGCGGCAACCCAGGCCGTTTCCTCCTGCTGGACACAAGCGTCCTCAAATCCGATAAAAAGCTGATGGATGAAAATGCGGAAGCCTTTGAAACAAAAGGCCGTTCGCAAAAAGAAGGCCACTACGACGCCGTCGGCGCATCGCAAGGCGCATGGGCCTTTGCGGCTCCCATCGACGTCAAGCCCAGCGACACATATTTCATTCTGTCGGCGGATGTCTCCGCCAGCAAGCCATCTTCAGAAATGGAATATCCAATGGTTATGATTCGCGGCTTCAAGAAAATCACGACGGAGACGGCGGGGCAGAACAAGTCATGGTTCCACGAGCATTTCAACGACGGCGTCGGCTACAGCGATGTATTCGGTTCAAAAGACCTCTATCGTGACTCGCGTGAAGGCGACTATCTGCAGGTCTATCGCAAGTCGCTCTTTTGCCGAAATCCACAAATCAACCAGTGGCGGCATTTCGAAGTCGGCTTCAAACTGCCGACCATCAACAAGTTCCGTCCCGACCGCATTCTCATCAAGCCCTACGCCTTCTGGCCTCCAGGCCACTATCGCTTCGACAACCTCTCGCTTCGCCGCGCCACAAAGGACGAAGTCGATGCCGTCAACGCAAAAATACCTTCCATCAAGGAAGTCCTGAAATAACATAACCTCTGCATCTCTGCGTCTCCGTGACTCTGCGTTAAAAAAATCTACGCCTCCGCCTCCCCTCGACTCCACGTCATAAAAGCACTGTTTTTTATTTCCAAATTACTTGATATGAAACTAGACTTATTTTCATGAATTAAAGTCTGCATGAATCCCTTCTCCATTATTGCTGTATCTTCCAATCGTTGAACCGCAATCGTTCTCTTGGCACCCATGCACCACACAAGGTGGTGCTGTTGTTCGCCACATAACCGTCGAAGGCGGCTGACGGGCCCACATTCATAGTATCCGGTAAGATGTCACAATTCACCCGAAGAGCAAAACTATGGTATGAATAGATCATATTTTGTGATGAGAATTAAAAAATAACACCAGATTCTGTGATAAAATATTCATAATAACACAAGATTTTGTGATAAAATAGAAATAATAACACCAGATTTTGTGATGGGATATTTGTAATATTCTAAAATTTAGGGATTTATATACTTAAGTTTTCTTTTTAGCTTAAAAACGGCGACGGGAGGGGCGCACTCCTGTGCGACCATATGCGCGATGCGCATACACCACCATCCGTGGATAACGGGCGTAGTGCGTTGTGAATTACCAGTCGAAAACTAAAGTATATAATTCCCATATGTTTGGGGCTTTTATGAGCGATATCTGTATTTCCTGCGGGGTTGTGTGACACTCATCACTGAATTGTGCAAGGCGGCTGGGGGTGCCATCGACATCCCGCCGTTGGCGACAGTGTGGCGGTGGCATCCCCGCCGTCGCACGCGGGCCACGCCCGCAAACTGCCATGCGAAGGCGGGACGCTAATACTCCTGACTTAAGCCCTGTAGGGGCGGCAGACAATAGCCGTGGGTGAAGCGAGCGCCGAAGGCGTGAACGCTCACCACGGAAAAGCAAGGTAACGTACAGAACCGCGTTAGCGGTGGCAAGACCAAAAGTTAGGAGTATTAGTGGGACGCCGCGCGGGACCAACTGCCCGCAGGCGGGACGCCGCGCGGGACCAACTGCTTTTAGGTTTTCAAACAAACAACGTGTTGTTTTTCCGTGCCCCAGTTTGCTTGCCTTCCTGTCTTGGCGTGCTATCTTTTCATGTCTTGTCCATGGATTTTCCGATTATACAAATGGCTTTAAGCCATTGCAACCATATCTCGCATATATATCGCGTGTTATAGGTTTTAACAAACCACTTTGTCTGGTTAAAACAGCAACTCAAAACATGATATGAAAACACTATTCGACCATGCCCGTGAAAAGATCATCCTCGAAGAGCAGCCGCTCGCCGCGCGCATGAGGCCACGGACATTGGACGAATATGTCGGACAGGAACATATCCTCGCTCCTGGCAGGCTCTTACGACGCGCCATCCAAGCAGACCAATTATCATCGCTCATCTTCTACGGACCGCCTGGAACAGGCAAGACGACGCTCGCCAGCGTCATCGCCAACACGACAAAAAGCCAATTCGTCACATTGAACGCCGTCATGGCCGGCATAGCAGACCTGCGCGACATCACGGCTGCCGCCCAGACACGTCTCGGCGAACAGGGCCAGCGGACCATCCTCTTCGTCGATGAAGTCCACCGCTGGAACAAAGCACAGCAGGACGCCCTACTGCCATGGGTCGAAAACGGCACCGTCATCCTGATTGGCGCCACCACGGAAAATCCGTATTTCACGGTCAACAGGGCGCTTGTGTCGCGTTCCCGCATCTTCCAGCTGAAGCCGCTCGACAACGAAAACATCAAGGACATCATCCGCCAGGCCATCAAGGATCCCGTCCGCGGCTTCGGAGCGAAGAAGATCCAATTCGACGACGACGCCCTCGACCACCTGGCGGATGTCGCCAACGGCGACGCCCGCGCCGCCTTAAATGCCCTCGAACTCGCCGTCGAAACGACACCTGAAGACGATGAAAAAGTCATCCACATCACGATGGCGGTCGCGGAAGAATCCATCCAAAAGCGGGCCGTCCTCTACGATCGCGAAGGCGACTGCCATTTCGACACGATTTCCGCCTTCATCAAATCCATGCGCGGCTCCGATCCGGACGCCACGTTCTACTGGCTCGCCAAGATGGTCTATGCAGGCGAAGACCCGCGCTTCATCTTCCGCCGCATGACGATTTTCTGCTCTGAAGACATCGGCATGGCCGACCCGAAGGCACTCCCCTTCGTCATCGCAGCCGCCGAAGCATTCGACCGCGTCGGCCTCCCGGAAGGCCACTATCCGCTCGCGCACGCCGCCCTCTATTGCGCCACCGCCCCGAAATCCAATTCCGTCATGGGCTTCTTCGACGCCTTGAAAGTCGTCGGCTCCGAACGGGAGGACGAAGTCCCCAACCATCTGCGGGACGCATCGCGGGACAAGGAGGGCTTCGGGCATGGCGTCGGCTACCAGTATCCACACGCCTACCGCGACCATTGGGTCGCACAGCAGTATCTTCCCGACTCTTTGCAAGGCAAGATCTTCTACGAACCGGGCACCATCGGCTACGAGGCGACATTGGCGGACACCGTCCGCGACCGTCGCGAACTCCAGCTCGCCGCCATCCGTGAAAACGACGCGCGTCTCGCCCCGCCGGAAATCCTCACGTTCAGCCCTGCCGACAAGAATACGGAAAGATGGCTTGCACGCGCCGCCGACAATCTCGCCCCGCAGCTCGCGACCATCCGCGAGCGCCTTTTCGCCTTGCATCCTGTTCAACGCCATGATCTTGTATTGGATTTGACGGCGGATGCAGGAGCATTCCTCTGGGAGGCCGTCCGCAAAGCCCCCGAAGGCGGAATCTGGGGATT
This sequence comes from Victivallales bacterium, assembly GCA_017964325.1. The sequence continues at coordinate 34,011 of JAGCSE010000314.1, forward strand.
CGTCAAAAATCAACAGAATGCTGACATTCTGCTGGAACAGGCCCAGAATCTCAACTCATTGCGACGTCCCAACTTGCTGGTAGCCAAGCCTGAAACGGCCTTTGATGCAATCAACCAGTCGGAATGGAAAGACGTCCGTTTCGATGTCATTCTTGGCAGGAATTTCCTCGCCAACGCTGCCGATAAAAAAACTGCCGTCCAAAACATCGTCAAGCTCATGAATGCGCGGGAGTCCTCCATAGTACTTGCGGAAAACATCGCCCGCCACACACAACGCTTGGCTGCACTTATCCAAGACATTGGGCAGGAATGGCTTCCGCGAATCCGTCAGGCGGAGGACGACATCTACGCCAATCCGGACGATCCGCTTGTCAATTGGGATGAAAAGACTCTCGCCGCACTATTTGAGGATGCTGGGCGTTCGGTTAAAACTATTGAGCTTCAGTCTTTTACACGCGAAGTCATCATTTCCTCCGCACAGCTTCAGCATTGGTTCGACAACGCGCCAGGCAGTTTCCGCAGTCGTCTTCTCAAACTTTGCGCAGCAGATGACGTGGATGCTTTCTTCAACGCCGTCCGCTCCAATCTCCTCAACCACAAAGTCCAATGGACGACGCAAGTAGCTTTTCTGCACATAGAAATCCAATAGCTGGATGAATCCGACAATCATTTTTGTCACAGAAGTCCCAGATGTCTCAGAACACCTGATTTACAGAAACACAAAAAAAGCTGTTGCTCACCATATCAGGTTTGGCAACAGCCTCTTTCTGCTTTTTTTCCACAGCTGTTCACACAGCCATGTTTTTCCACAAACGGAATTATGCCTCCGCAGGGGCGGCTTCCGGCTGCGGCAACGGAATGATGTTCACGGAACGTTTGCTCTTCACAAACTCAACGATGCCGTCGCACAACGCAAACAGCGTAAAGTCACGGCCACAACCGACGTTCTTGCCAGGATGGAAGACCGTTCCGCACTGACGCACGATGATGCTGCCGGCGGTGACTTTCTGGCCACCATAAGCCTTCACGCCACGATATTTTGGATTGCTGTCACGACCGTTACGGCTGGAGGATTGTCCCTTTTTATGTGCCATTGTTGTTTCCTCTTATTATTTAATAGTGTTATAAAATACAATTCATTCGAAAAAACACTAAATATAGCATGAGTTTGCAGTTTTTCAACTATTCAGCCCACGCTTTTCAATGTTTTACGTCTTTTGGGACTCAGCCTTTGCTCACGCGGTCCGCATATTCGCCAGTGCGCGTATCGATGCGGATGATGTCGCCTTCGTTCACAAACAGCGGGACGGCGATTTCGTAGCCGTTTTCGATCTTCGCGGGCTTCGTCACGTTCGTCGCCGTGTCGCCGCGCGCACCAGGTTCCGTCTCCGTAATCTTCTTCTCGACGAAGAACGGCAGCGTGATTTCAATCGGACGGTCGCGGAAGAAAAGCACCGTGCACTCCATGTTGTCGTCAAGGAAATATTTGTTCTTTCCGATGACCTGTTCGGAGATGCGGACGTCTTCGTATGTCTCCTGGTCTTGGAACACATAGAATTCGCCTTCCTGATACATATAGATCAAATCCTTTTCAGCCAGGTCCGGCTTGCCGATTTTATCGACTGAACGGAACGTGCGATCCGTCGTACCGCCGGAAATCATGTTTTTCAGCTTGCACAGATACAGAGCCTGCCCCTTTCCCGGCTTGCAAAAATCAAATTCCGTGACAATGTAAGGGTCTCCGTCCATTTCAATTTTCAAACCCTTGCGTAAATCTGCCGCCTCGTACATGAGCAAAACCTCCAAAAATCAGCCTGATGAAACATGACACTCCCAACACAACGCGTCCGCCCTGCGTTGGTATGAAAATTACATAACTTTTTAATTTACTCCATTTATGAAAAAATTCAACGCAACATCCAGTGAAACTCCGCAACTCCTTGAACAAATTCAAGAGAATGCGGGTTATCATTTCAAAAACATCGACCTTCTCATCGAAGCGTTGACCCATCCTTCCTACGCCTCTGAACAAAAAGAACCGCCACCGCACAACCAACGTCTGGAATTTCTTGGAGACGCCGTCCTGCAAATCATCGCTTCAGAACTGATTTTCAACACTTTCCAGGAACTCCACGAAGGTCTTCTCACGAAAATCCGCTCCAACATCACCGATGAAAACGCCAACATTAGCTACACCTGCAAGCTGCAGTTGGAATTGGGCCTACGCCTCGGCAAAGGAGAGGCCGCTTCGGGAGGACGCTTCAAGCCCGCCACCCTCGGCGACCTTTTCGAAGCCTTCCTCGGCGCCGTCTATCTTGACGGCGGTCTGGAAGAGGCCCGTAAAATCTGCTTGAGCCTCTTTCCAAGCCTAAACGACGTACTCGACAACATTGAATTTTCCATCAACAACGATCCCAAAGGCAGACTCCAAAAGCACTGCCAGGAGAAATTCCACGCTCTCGTCCATTATGAACTGATCGATACGTTAGGTCCTAAACATAATCCAACCTTCACCTGCGGAGTATTCATGAATGAAACGGAAATCGGCCGCGGCACTGCGCACTCCAAAAAAGATGCAGAAAAAAATGCTGCCATCGCAGCATTAGAAACGCTTATGCCGCAAGAGGATGAAGCAAATCCAGTCATTCCTCCGCCACCAGCAGCCACACCGCAACCAGAAGCCACATCCAAATTCCCCCCCTCGCAAAAACGCCTTCTCGCTTTGGATTTTGACGGTGTCATCTGCGATTCTGCAGCCGAAACAGCCATCTCCGCCTGGAAGGCCGCCATCACCCTCTGGCCCGACAGATTCACGACTGCCCTCCCCCCGCCTGAAATGATTGAACAATTCCGCAAAATCCGCCCATATCTGGAAACTGGATACCAATCCATTCTTATGATGCGAATGCTCGTTGACGGCATTTCCACAGACTCTTTCCAATACGCCCTCCCTGAAAAGCTCGAACTCATCATGAAGGATCACGAACTCACGGCACGCACTCTCGTGAAGCTTTTCGGCAATACACGCGACGCATGGATTCACGAAAGCCTTGACTCCTGGCTCGCACCGCAAAATCCATATCCTGGCACAATCGAAGCACTTAAAGTCGCCCTTCAAAAACACACCGTTCTCATTCTGACGACTAAACAGGAACGTTTCGTCCGCGCATGGCTCAAGCATTTCTCCATCGATTTCCCAAAAGACAACATCATCGGGCTCGACCGCAAGAAACCCAAAGAAGAAACACTTGCGGAACTTGTGCGCGACAACAAGAAGAACATCCACTTTGTGGAAGACCGCCTTGCAACGCTTGAACGCATAGCACAAGACGCCACGCTCAAACGTGTCAATCTCCACTATGCAGACTGGGGCTACGGCACTCCCGCTGAACTCGAAAAGGCCCGCTCTTTGGATTGCCTGGAGATCATCTCCCTCTCCGATTTCCACGATCTCCTCGCCTAACCCCTCCTCTCCCGCTCATAATCCTTTGTATCCCTAATCTCTTTGCTTTAAAGCTTTATGCTTCAGGCTTTTCAATCCGCGAAGCGGTAAATTATGCTCCCTCTCTACGACGCCCATGCCCATCTGGCGGACAGCCGCCTTCAGGATTCCCTCTCGGAAATCCTGCAAGACTGCCGTCTGCACGGCATCAAGGGAATTCTCGCCAATGCCGCACATCTCTCTGAATGGCAGTCCATTACAAAACTAGCAGACAATCCAGACATCCATCCGGCCTTCGGGCTCCATCCGTTCTTCATAGACGAATGGTCAGATGATTGTCCCGCCAAACTAGAACAAATCCTTCTGGATAATCCATCAGCTTCCGTCGGCGAAATCGGCTTGGATGCCTGGTCATCTCGCGATAATCTGCCACGCCAAATGGAAATCCTTGCCGCGCAACTTGTTGTCGCGCAAAAGCATCATCGTTTCGTCTCCCTTCACAACCGCAAGACATGGTCTGATTTCTTTGAGCTTCTCAAGCAACTGCATATCACGGAGCTCCATGGCATCTGCCATCATTTCACAGGAAGTGCCGAAATCGCTAGAAAGCTTTTGGATTTAGGCCTTTATCTATCCTTCTGCGGACCCATTACCTACCCCAACGCCCGCCGCATCCATACCGCCGCCATCTTCGCGCCACAGGACAGAATCCTCACGGAAACGGACTGCCCAGACCTTCCCCCCCTGCCCTGTCAAGGCCAGCTCTCCCGCCCGTGGCACGTCCAATACGTACTCGAAACGCTGGCGGAACTCCGCCATGTTTCAATCTCGTATCTTGCAGGGCAAATAGAGCAAAACTGGCATTCCCTTTTCTCTAATAGTATCTAGAAAGTCTTATGAATAATGATTTAAATAGATTACCTATCTTTGAAATAAAACAAGCCTTTCTAGATGCAATATCCACCAAAGGCCAGGCAGTTATCTCTGCACCGACAGGGTCGGGCAAATCCACCCAAATACCGAAAATCCTGTTGGAAATCATTCCTGAAAACCAACGCATACTCGTCCTGCAACCACGCCGCCTCGCCACACGAATGCTTGCGGAACGCATTGCCGCCGAAATGGATGTGAAAATCGGCACAACCGTCGGCTACCAGACGCGTTATGAACGAGTCGCCTCGCAGGAGACACGCATTCTTTTCATCACGGAAGGCATCTTGACGCGTATGCTCATCAACAACCGCAACCTGCCTGGAGTCGCCGCCATTGTCTTCGATGAATTCCATGAACGCAGCCTTCATACCGACCTCGGCCTCGCCATGGCCTCCCACGTCCGCAAAAACATCAGGCCTGACCTCAAGCTTGTCGTCATGTCCGCAACTCTCGACGCTTCACCAATTTGTGACTATCTCGGCGACTGCCCGCACCTCCATGCCGAAGGCCGTCTCTTTCCTATTGACATCGCCTATCTCATCCCGCCGTTTCCAACGTCCGTCTATGCAGGCGTTTCCAATGCCATCCGACTGATTCTGCGGTTGCAGAAAGACGGCGACATACTCATCTTCATGCCAGGCGCCTACGAAATCCGCAAAACAATTGAAGAATGCCAGAAGCTCTCCTGGAGTGAACCGCTCGATTTCCTTCCGCTCTACGGCGACCTTCCGCCAGACGCGCAGCACGCCGTTATGGAACCCGCCACGCATCGCAAAGTCATTGTCGCCACGAACATTGCGGAAACGTCCCTCACGATTCCAGGCGTGCGTCATGTCATCGATTCAGGGCTCGTCCGCACCGCCCGCTACGAACCTGCCCGCGGCATCGACCTTTTGGAAACAAAAGCCATCGCACGCGACGCGGCAGACCAGCGTGCTGGGCGTGCAGGTCGCGAAGCTCCAGGCACTTGCCAACGCCTGTGGTCCAATCAGGAGCAAAACGCAAAACCGCCCAAATCCATTCCTGAAATCCAACGGCTGGATTTGGCGGAAACCGCCCTCGCCGTCACTTCGTATGGCTTCGACAATCCATTCGATTTCCCATGGTTCGATCCGCCGCCCGAAAAGATGCTTCGCGAAGCTGTCTCGCTTCTTGAAAAACTCACCCTTTTGAAACCGAACCATGGCGGAATCACGGAGTTAGGCCGTCAATTGCAAGCCGTTCCCGCCCATCCACGACTCGCACTTCTTCTAAAACTCGGAGCCGCCAGCGGCTGTCTCAAACTAGCCGCAACCGCCGCCGCCATCATCGCAGAACGACCGCTTGTCACCAATAGTTCCACCGACAACGAAATCCGCAAGCAGCGCCGACAGGACGCCAAACAGAAGAAACGCCATGAAGACCTCCCGCAATCGGATTTTCTCAATCTTGCAGAACTGCTTGATATTGCGCGAAATGCACATTTTTCACCAGATGTCTGCCAATCGCTCGGCCTCCATCCCGCCGCTGTCCGCGATGTCGCCCGCGCCGCAGACGATCTCATCCGCAATGCACAACGCCTCCATTGGGACGACGACGCCCCAAACGACGCAAATACCGAACTTGCTTTCC
>JAGCSE010000315.1 GCA_017964325.1 Victivallales bacterium
AGAAGATTTACGCAAGCCGCCTGTGTTTACGGGGCATCCGTTTGAAAAGCAGCTGAATATCCTCCATGAGGAGATTGTCTCGCAGATTGTTGACGGACAGCCACTTCCGAACAAATATGTCTATCGGAGACCATGGCGGCGGGATGCTGCCATGACGGCGATGGTTTTGGAAAAAACAGGTCGCATCGGGCTGATTCGCGACTGGCTCCTGTCGTTGGACGAACCGTTCGACCGCAACAACCAAGGCAATTGCGAACCAGACAACATCGGTCAGTCGCTTTATCTTCTTGGATGCGTGACAGATGCAAAACATCCAAGTGTAGAGGCGTTTGTCGATGTCGCCCATGAATGTCTTGATGACGACGGCATTCTCATCGGCAGCGTGGATTATGGACGGCATCGCGTCTATGCGCAAAAATGGTTGAAATTCGGCCTGGAGAAATGCGGGCTGGACGCATCATGGGTGGTGATTCCAGACGAAACGGATGAATATGATGGCATCTTCTGGATGGACGGCTCCCATGATCCTTCGCTGGCTTCTGTGAAATTGAATGAAAACTATCCTTATCTTACGTGGGCGCAATGGCATAAGGGCGGGCGAAAATTTACTCCAGAAGAAATTCCCGCCGTTTCGCCGATGACGTGGGAGGCACATGCCTCGGAGGCGGATTATGAGGCGATCCGTCCGATAAACAGCCGCTGGGCGGATGCGAAAATCTGCTATCCGCACACATGGCATGCGGCGGAGATGTTCCTGCTACTGTATGATTTATGATGACGGAACGCTATTCGAAATCGTCTGGCGACCATTCGTCGCACCAATCCAGAATTGGCATGTCGCCGTCGAAACGGAACGGCAGCCAGACATAGTCCGCGATCTGCGTCTGGCCGCTGTGGCGGTAGGCGGCCATTCGTTTTTCCGCTTCCGGATTCTTCACGCCGGAAAAATAGCTGATGAACGCGTCGCGGACGACTTCGTAGGGGCATTCCATGCAGTCGGGCACCCAACGGTCCGCGCATGCAATGTACAAGTCACGCTTGCCAGGCACCTTAAAGACGGATGAAATCTGCGAATGGAACGACGTGTTCGAGGTGTCGCCCGGATGCGGGTTGCCAAGAAGACGATAGGGGCCATGCCAGCTGTCGGCGACGGCGATTTCAGATGGATTCGGCCAGTATCCGGTCGTGCCGGACGTGATGAGATAATGCTTCCCATTGCGCATGAAATGGGCGGGCGCCTCTCGCACAAAGGGCGGATACGGACGTGGAAAATGCGTGGAATAGTAGCCTGTGACGTTCGTATAGTCGCTCGTCAGATCCGCGCAGATCAGTTCGCTGTGGACGCGTTCGAAATAATAGTAGGCCTTGCCGTCCGGAGCGACGACCAGATCAAAATCGCCGCCGCTCATGTCGAGCGGACGCAACCCGTTGCGCACCATGGTGTAAGGGCCGAGCAGAGAGTCCGCCGTCAGAATCGTTTCCGTCTGCGTTCCGTCCTTTTCCATGATTTTCAGCCATGCGACGAATTTCTTCGTGCGGCGGTTGAAGATGATATGCGGACGATCCATGCAACTATATGGATGCAAGGGAGATGCGGGATTGTCTGGTTCCGGCGGGATGATGATGCCTTCGTCCTTCCAGTTGCAGAGGTCGTGGGAACTATAGCAACGGACGCCCCAATGCCAGATTTTCGGATCGCCTTCCAGGCCGGACTTGCCGACGGTGCGCTCCTTGTTCTCGCCAATCCAATAATAGGTTCCGTCCAAAAACATGACGGAACCGCCATGTGCCTGAATGCGTTTGCCTTCCGTATCCAACCAGACTTGTCCGGGCCGAATGGTCTTGTTCATGATGCGCCTTTGAGGATGAGGGTAAAAAAACTACAGTGGATGTGAATGAATTTACCACGGATAATTGTCTTGGCAACTCATGGCGGTGGTGTGTTTGGGCGTTTGGCAAAAATGGATGGTCGTTGGTCTTGAAATCATGGAAATCTGGAAAGACAGTGGCTTTTTTTATGAAAATAGGGCATAAATCCACGATTCAATTTGAAATTTACGCCCAGAATTATAAGGTAAAGGAAGGGTTGATAAAATGATTAAGATGTTCTTTTGTAACAAGATAAGATCAGGTTTTTTAATATGGCATTTAAAAATATCGAATTACGCAGATTACAGGATGATGAGCGGGAGGCGTTCATCAAAATGAACCAGCTCGCATTTCGGATCGGGGCCGTTGAAGAGTTCGGGCCGCAGGATGAAGAAATCATCCCGCGGGAGGATATTCTACGGTCGTTGGATGCGCCGGATGCGGAAGCCTTCAACATCGTGGCGGATGGAAAGGTGGTCGGCGGTGTGGTCGTGCAGATCGACCACGAGACGCAGCATAATTCACTGGATTTGCTGTTTGTTGATCCGGAATGCCATAGTGCGGGCATTGGCGGAGCTGTATGGAAAATGATTGAGGAGAAATATCCTCAGACTGTTGTCTGGGAGACACATACGCCGTATTTCGAGACGCGCAACATCCATTTCTACGTCAACAAATGCGGCTTCCACATCGTGGAGTTCTTCAATCCAAAGCATCCGGATCCGCATGAGGCGGATACGTCCGGAGGTGAATTATTCCTGCGCTTCGAGAAGGAGATGAAGCGTGGCAATCGTCTGTCGCCGTCAGGCTTTCGGCCGGCTGTTGCGGAAGACCGCGGCGCCATACAGGCGTTGTACGCGTCTGTCAAAGGAACGGCGTTCTGCGTATGGAATGACGAGTATCCGGGGGATGACGACATCGACACGGATTTGGCGAACGGCAATCTGCTCGTGCTGACGAACGGTGCGGAAATTGTCGGGGCGCTGTCCGTCTCCGATGAAAACGAACTGGATGCGTTAAATATATGGAATGCAAGGGATGACGTTGCCGAAATCGCCCGCGTCTGCGTCTTGCCGACATGGCAGGGGAATGGCCTGGCTGGTCTTTTGCTCAAAAGGACGGAGGCGTGGCTGGCGGCGAAAGGCTTCAAGGCGGTCCATCTGCTGGTGGAGCGGCGGCATCTTCCCGCCATCAAGACATATCTCAACGCCGGTTATGAAATCATGGGGCGCTGTAGCATGTACGGCCATGAATACTATGCCTGTGAAAAAATACTGGCTGTCAGTGCTGAAACTTGAAGCATGAACGAATTCATGGAAAGAAATATTATCATGGCAAGTTGAATGCATAATTTGAAACAGTTTTCATTGGTAAATGGATTTTTCAAACGTTTTTTTGTAAGAACATCTGATTTAATGTTTTTTCTGTGTTCAATAATTGAATGATTTTAAGTTTTTTCTGTGTTCAATAATTGAAATTTTTTAATCATATATTAATATATATTTTATTTGTTTTTAAATGTGATTGTTCTAGAAACATTAGGGAAAATAAAAAACTAATGGTTTGACAAGTCAGTGATATTTTGTGATAAAGACATTTTATCATGAAATATCAGTCTGAAGGCATGTTGAATACCCGATACCATAACTTAAAGAAAATTAACATAATGGATGACAAGAATCTGAAGCGTTATCTGTCCCCTCTGGGGGCCTGGGCGTTGGCGTTCGGATGCGCCGTCGGCTGGGGGGCGTTTATCATGCCGGGGACGACCTTCCTGCCGATCGCGGGGCCGTTGGGCACGGTCATCGGCATGGTGGTCGGAGCCGTCGTCATGCTGGTGATCGGCGTGAACTACCACTACATGATGAACCGTCATCCGGACGCGGGCGGCACGTATTCATACGCCAAGCATGAGTTGGGTTATGACCATGGCATCCTCAGCGCATGGTTTTTGATTCTGGTCTATTTCGCGATCATCTGGGCGAACGCCACGGCCATACCGCTCATCGCCAGAAATCTATTGGGAGGCATATTCAAAATAGGGCATATCTGGCAAATCGCCGGTTTCGACGTCTATTGGGCGGAAGTGGCGTTGATCATCGTTTCATTCCTTCTGGCGGGGGCGGCTTGCCGGCATGGCGGACGTCTGGTGATCGGCATCCAGATCGCCACGGCGCTGATTCTCGTACTGGGCGTCGTGACGGCGCTTGTTTTCGCGTTGGCGCAGCAGGGGGGCGATTTCTTCCATCTCACGCCGGCGTTCCCGCCGGGCAAGGCGGTGTTCGGCGCGACATTGAACATCGTCGTTCTGGCCCCATGGGCGTTCGCGGGATTTGAATCCATTTCGCAATCGACGGAGGAATTCCGTTTCTCCCCGCGCAAGGCGTTCGTGATCATGCTCATCGCTGTCATCACGGGCGGATTCGCCTATATCACGCTGGCGCTGCTGGCGGCGTCCGCCGTTCCGGCCGGATACCATGACTGGTTTGCATATCTCTCTGATCTGGAAAATTTTAAAGGAATCGAAGGACTGCCTGTGTTCCATGCCGCCATCGTGTACATGGGCAAGCCCGGCGTGACGATTCTGGTGGTGACCATTCTGTCGGGCATCATCACGGGGCTGGTCGGCAACATCATCGCCGCCAGCCGCCTGATCTATTCCATGGCGAAGGACGAACTGCTGCCGACGTGGTTCAGCCAGCTCAGCGGCGGGGGCGTTCCGCGGAACGCCATCCTGTTCATCGTGCTGCTGTCGCTGCCGATTCCGTTCTTCGGGCGGACGGCCATCGGCTGGATTGTCGATGTCAACACGATCGGCGCGACCATCGCCTATTTCTATACATCCGCCGTGGCGCTCAAGGCGGCCATCGGCGAGAAGAACGGGCGGATGACGGCCTTCGGCGCCGTGGGAGCCGTCATTTCACTGCTGTTTTTCCTGTATTTCATGGTCCCGAACTTCTGGACGGTCGGCGGCATGTCCGCCGAATCCTATCTGATATTGATTGCATGGAGCATTCTTGGCTTCGTGTTCTTCCGCTACATTTTCCAGAAAGACATGCACCGCCGCGTCGGCAAATCGACCGTCTTGTGGATGACGATGCTGTTTCTGATTTTCTTCACGTCGATGCTGTGGCTTCGCCAGGCCACCCATGCGGCGACGGACAGAGTGTTGTCCAGGCTCAACGCCTACAATGTCGAAGAACTTGCCGATCATGGCGTGACGTTGTCTGCGGAGGAAAAAAACGAGGCGGAGACGTTCCTGCGGAACCAGATGGGCTGGCTGAGCGGCACGTTGACACGGGACAGCCTGAAGCAGATGGCGCTTCTGATGCTGACGCTTTTCATTATGTTCAAGATCTACAAGTCCTCGATGGGCCGCGAGAGACAGATGGAGAAGCAGAAAGTGAAGGCGGAGCAGAGCAGCCAGGCGAAGAGCACGTTCCTTTCGAACATGAGCCATGACATCCGGACGCCGATGAACGCCATCGTGGGCTATGTCGGGCTGGTGAAAAAGGAGCCCGGTCTTACGTCGAAGGCGACGGAATATCTGCAGAAAATCGAGTTGTCCAGCCAGCATCTGCTGACGCTGATCAACGACATTCTGGACATGAGCCGCATCGAGAGCGGCAAGATGGAGCTGGCTCCCGTTCCGACGAATCTTATGAAGCTGCTGGACGAAGTGCGCGATCTATTCGCCATGCAGATGGATATGAAGCAGCTCAATTATGTCGTCGAGGCCGAGTCGATTGAGAACAAGATGGTGCTTTGCGACGCGAACCGCCTGAACCGCGTCCTGCTGAATCTGGTCAGCAACGCCTACAAATTCACGCCGGAAGGCGGTAGTGTCAGCGTCAGATTGAGGCAGACCGGAACGGCGGGCGGCAAAGGCTCGTACGAATTTTCCGTGAAGGACACCGGCATGGGCATGAGCCCCGAATTCGCCGCGAAGGTGTTCGAAGCCTATGAACGCGAACGCACTGCGGGCAACATCCAGGGGACTGGCCTGGGCATGGCGATCACGAAGAGCATCGTGGATTTGATGGGCGGCACGATCGACGTCAAGACGGAGCAGGGCAAGGGGACTGAATTCACGATCCATGTGGATTTCGAACTGTCCGACGAGCCGGAGGAGGAGACGTCGCTGGACGGCGAGGCGAAGCAGGCGATTGATTTCTCGAAAATCCGGCTGCTGCTGGTGGAGGACAATGAAATCAACCGTGAAATCGCGTCGCTCATACTGGAGGAGGCGGGCTTCATGCTGGAGGAGGCGGAAAACGGGAAGATCGCGCTGGACAAAGTGTCCGCTTCGCAGCCAGGCTATTATCAACTGGTTTTGATGGACGTCCAGATGCCGGTCATGAACGGCTACGAGGCCACCAAGGCGATCCGCGCCCTGCCGGATCCGAAGCTGGCGTCCATTCCGATCATCGCGATGACGGCGAACGCCTTCGCGGAGGATGTCCAGGCGGCGAAGGACGCGGGCATGGACGGCCATGTCGCGAAGCCGGTCAGCATGGATAAGATGATGGAGACGCTGACGGAAATTCTTGCGGCAAAAGGAAATAAGAAGTAGTCTGATTGGATGGCCGAATGTGCGTTAAGCCATGCCACCAGAGAAAAAGCCTTGCCGAAAAAGGGCGTAAATCCACGATTCAATTTGAAATTTACGCCCTGAATGCTATAATAGTTCAATGAAAGGAACAAGTGTTTCAAGAACAGTAACAGCATCAGACGGATTGACAAAATGATGATAGCCAGAAAACTTGAAAAGACATTCCGTGAAGCCCTGAAGGAATATCCGGTTGTCACAGTGTTCGGTCCACGGCAGTCGGGCAAGACAACGCTTGCCAAGATGTGTTGCTCTGAATATGCATACGTGAATTTGGAGGACAGGGAAACACGCGAGCTGGCGATGGAAGACTACAAGGCGTTTTTCCTGCGTTATCCTCCGCCTGTCATCATCGATGAAATCCAACGTGTTCCTGAATTGGTGTCGGCCGTGCAAGTATTGGTGGACACGAAACGGGAGGAGATGGGGCGTTTTGTCCTGACAGGAAGCCATCAGACGGAATTGGCGGCTGCTGTGGACCAGTCTTTGGCGGGCAGAACGAGTGTTTTGGAACTGTTCCCTCTTTCTTTGGAGGAACTTGGAGATGGTCGAGCCGTCTCGACGGACACCTTGATGCTTCAAGGTTTCATGCCGGAGCTTCATGTCGCATTGAAAAATCCGACACGCTATTATCGCAATTATTTTCGAACGTATGTGGAGCGCGATGTTCGTAAGCTTGTGAATGTCCGTGATTTGATTTTGTTTGAACGCTTCGTGACACTTTTGGCGGGAAGAATTGGACAAGTCGTCAACTTTTCCTCCTTGGCTGGAGAAACTGGTGTATCGTCTTCGACAATCATGTCTTGGATGTCGATCTTGCAGGCGTCTTTTCTGATTTACCGTTTGCCGCCGTACTTCTCCAATATTTCGAAACGAATGGTGAAATCTCCAAAGGTGTATTTCACGGAACCAGGGCTTGCCGCATATCTTCTTGGTATTGAAACGGAAAGACAGATGTCAACTCATCCTTTGCGGGGGGCTCTTTTTGAGAATATGGTGGTCATGGAAGCACTCAAGGCGTTTGCTAATGATGGACGGGAGTCTCGCATGGCTTTTCTAAGGACGGAAAAGGGATTTGAGATCGACCTGATGCTTTCGCATGGCGTTAATGTCCAGCCAATTGAAATCAAATCCGCCATGACATTCAATCATAAGCTGATCCATAATCTGGAAGTGTATATGAAAGAAGATGAAGCCGCTGTGAAGCCAACGCTTGTCTTTGATGGGGAAGGGATTCCACTTTTTGGTGACCAAGGTGTAAAGATCAATAACATACGTGAATGGCATCCAGATGAAATCTGGAAATAGAAAATAGTCTGTTAGATGGTTATGAGATGAAGGAGATTTGATATGAGTCGAATAAATCTCAAAAAGGTTCTATGGTGTCTAGTTTTTCTAATCTGGCTATGGGCTGGATGGCTTGGCTATGAATGTCATCGATTGCAGTCAACTTTGAACAATGTGGATGCGATGGATGAAAAGTCAGGCCATGTTGCACAGGCAAACGGTGAAACACATGATGGTCCAGGCGGAGGTTCTGCTGCGAAAATCCGTGAGTTGCAGGAAAAATTGCGGGACAGTGAAAGCGCGGCGCGTCAGGCGACGGATGACTGGTTGAGGTGTCATGCGGCAAATACGCATGTCCATTGGATGGAGAATATACCAACCCAAGAGATTACATTGGAAGAATTGAAGGAATTGGCTCCAGAACATTATAACAAGATTTTGAAGTTGGCTAATGAAAGGAATGAGAGAATCGGACAGCGTAAATCGGAACGCCAGACGTTTGTCGAATCAATACAAGAGGAATGGCTTACAGCGGAGGAACATCAGCAATTGCGGTCATATCTTCAACTGCTTGATACGTTTGAGGACGATGATCTAAACGACAGGGGATTGGGGATGGAGGAGCGGAAGAGACTGAAAGAACAGGCTCCGTCATATTGGCGGATACAGGATATTGTGAAAAAATGCTGCCGCCGGATGGTTGGCGGCGATGAAGGAAATGACATGCATTTGGAAGAAAATGCTGATGAAATACGGACCGTATTCAAAGCTCCGAATTATAAATTTATCCTGCCTGAACCGACGATCATGGAAACGTCCCGTTGACGGATGGCATGGCTGGAAACAATGGAGGTGAATTTTCATGGAAAAATCGTCAGCAAATAAAAGAGAAAAGGCGGAAATACTTGTGCTTCTGCTGCTTTTGCTTTGCGGATGTCTGCTGGTCTGGAAGTTGAACGGTGCTTGCAGTCGTCTGCGTTTGAAGACGACGGATGGAATCATGGCAGTTGAGGGCGACAACGATGAGTTCATGCCAGATACGGAAACAGAAGAAACAGCAGATGATCATCATGCGGACGAAGGGCGTCGGCAAATCGCCAAATTGAAACGGGCCATCAGAAAAAACAAGGCTCGTGAAAGAGAGATGAAGCACGCCATGGCGGAAGAGGCGCTTCTGGAGGCGTGGCACGAGGAGGTTGGGGGATATCAGTGCCTTCGGTATATTTTGAGCGGGGAGATAATTGATGTGCAACGTTTGATGGAGCTGACCGGAGCGAGCAAGGAGGACTGTGAAGAAGCGTTGGAAGTGTTTCAAAAAAGGACGCTGAAATCGTTGATTGAACTGCGCCAACAGGAGCTTGACCAGACATTTGTGAAACTGGAGGCGTATTTGAAACGCATGGATTTGTCTCATCTGTCATTGACCGAGCAGGAGTCGTTGCAGAAATACAAGGAGGCATGGAAGGCGTGGGTTTCGGGAGCATATCAAGACGGAAAAAGCCTTGAAGAGAAAATGGAATTGTTTCAGTCGTTGAAGAAACAGGATGATGCGATTCAGGCCATGATGATCCGTAATCTCGACCATGTCCATCAATATCCGATGGCGGCTTACATTGAGAAAATGGAAAAGGCGCGGGACACTTTCCATCCGTTGTTTACGACCAGAGGAAGCACCCATTCCGTTGTCATTGAAGATCCCGAAAAGCCTGGCTGTTTCCGCAGGCTGAACATCACGTTCTGATGAAAAAATCTTGAAAACGTGATTATTTGGCTGTTGAAAAATCTTGAAAACGTGATTATTTGGCTATTGAAAAATCTTGAAAACGTGATTTTATGGCTATTGAAAAATCTTGAAAACGTGGTAAATTCATGTTGAAAAATCTTGAAAACGTGATTTTGAGCCTGCGGGGCAGCCATGAAACGAAAAATCTATGAACAACTTCTGAAATGGAAGAAAGAAGACGCACACCGTACAGCGCTGTTGATTGACGGGGCAAGGCGTGTCGGCAAGAGCTACATTGCGGAAGAGTTCGCGAAGTGTGAATATGATAGTTACATTCTGATTGATTTTAACAAAGCTGAAAAAAAAATAAAGGAGCTTTTTGAGAATCAGCTGAATGACCTTGATACGTTGTTCGCGTATTTGAGCGCCTATTTCAATGTCCAGCTCGTTCCTGGCAAGTCGTTGATCGTGTTTGACGAAGTGCAGCTTTGTCCACGGGCGCGTGCGGCCATCAAATATCTGGTGGCGGATGGTCGATACCATTTTCTGGAGACTGGTTCGCTGATGACCATCAAAGCGAACGTCTCCGACATTGTCATTCCGTCGGAAGAACGCCATCTTAAAATGTATCCACTTGATTTTGAAGAATTTCTATGGGGAGTCGGCAATGAGACGCTCATGCCGTTCATTGCGGATTGCATGCATGGGCTGAAGCCTTTGGGGGAAGCCATGCATCGCAAGACGATGGATTATTTCAGACAATACCTGCTTGTCGGCGGGATGCCGCAAGTCGTGCGGGAATATGTTGACAGCAGGGATTTTATAAAAGTGGATGCTGTCAAACGAGACATTCTGACATTGTACCGTGCGGATATCATCAAGCATGCCAAAGGATATGAACGGAAGGTGGAGGCTATTTTTGACGATATCCCATCGCAATTGCAACGCCATGAAAAGAGTTTCAGGCTGTCCTCTTTGGAGAAAAAGGCGCGTTTTCGGGAGTATGAAGATGCGTTGTTCTGGTTGGATGACGCCATGATCATCAATAATTGCTATCAATCGACGGAGCCAAGCATTGGATTGCGCATGAATCGTGAACGGACGAATCTGAAGTGCTACATGGGGGATACGGGATTGCTCATCAGCCATGCGTTTGATGAAAAGGACATGGTCAGCGAGGAGATTTACAAAAGGCTTCTATTCGGAGCTTTGGAGTTCAATGAGGGCATGATTATGGAAAATATTGTCGCGCAAATGTTGACGGCGGCTGGCCACAGGCTGTATTTTTATTCCAATGCCAGCCGTGAGAACGCAGACGAACGGATGAAAATTGATTTTCTGATTGAGAAATCAAAAATCACCAGCCGTCATAACATCTCGCCGATTGAAGTGAAGTCAGGCAAAAACTATACATTCAGTTCCTTGAGAAAATTCTGCCGGAAATTTGCCCAGCAACTTGATCGGCCATTGCTGCTGCATAATGGCGACGTAACGGAAAAGGATGGCTTCCAATGCCTTCCATTGTACATGACGCCGTTGCTGTGAAAGTCTGAATGACTGATTAATGTATTGATTAATATCAATGTGAATATATTAGCATAAATATTATGTAATTGTCATAATAATGCTCTGCTACAAGTTTGAAAATTTTTAGCAAACTATTACATTAATAAATTTTTATTAACCATGTCAACATGGTTCAACTCATTTCTTTAGGATGTCTGATATCCTATCAAATCACACCATTACATCAACACGTATCCACCATTTTCCAAACATGAAAACGAAACTGCTCCTCCTCTCTTCCATTATGCTTCTTCTCCTAGGTGGTTGCTCCCGCAAAGAAGGTGACGCCGTCATTGAACTCAGCTATGCGAATTTCCCGCCGCCGGAAACTTTCCCCTGCGTCCAGATGGAACGCTGGAAAGAGGAAGTGGAAAAGCGCACCAATGGTCGCGTCCGCATCAAGACCTACCCGGGCGGAACATTGCTTGGCGCGAAAGCCATCTACGACGGCGTCGCGGACGGCACGGCCGCCATCGGCAATTTCGCCATGAGCTACCAGCCAGGCCGTTTTCCTGTTTCTGAAGCGACGGATCTGCCGCATTTCTTCCCGGATTCCAAGACCGCCAGCCATCGTCTTGCTGCTCTTCTCAAGCAGGAAAATCCTGCGGAATTTGCTGAGACAAAGATTCTTACCGCTTTTACTTGCCCTCCCGGCGTCATCATGAGCAGCACGCCCATCGAAAGCGTCACCAACCTCAAGAACGCCACGCTCCGCAGTTCCGGAACGAGTCTTGAAGCACTCAAGCTGCTTGGTGCGGCGCCTGTCGCCATGCCGCAGTCCGATGTGCCGGATGCGCTTCACAAGGGCGTCATCAGCGGCATCGTCTCCTCCGGCGAAGTCATGAAGGACATGAACTACGCCGTTTACTGCAAACATGTTGTGGAAGCGCGTCTCCCCGTCATCAGCTTTGCTGTCGTCATGAACAAGAAGAAATGGGAAGCCCTGCCGGATGATGTGAAGAAAGTCTTCGACGACCTCTATTTCGAGCAGGCGGACTGGACAGGCGAATATGTTGACAAGCATGTGGAAGACGCGTTGGCCTGGTCGAAAGAAACGCACGGCGTTACCGTTACTAAACTAGATGACGCGCAGCTTGCCGAAGTCAAGGCGAAACTCGCCCCCATGATGGACGCCTACGTCAAACGCGTCGCTCAGAACGGCATTGACGGACAGAAGCTCATCGACTTCCTGCAGAAAGGCGAAGGGAACAATAAATGAACAAGCTTGTCCGTCTGGAGCGCTATCTCTGCCTTGCGGGGCTGTGGATAGCCGCCTTCCTCCTCTGTGCGCTCGTGCTGCTCTCTGGCCTGAATGTCTTGGGGCGCATATTCGGCCATCCCATCGGCGGCAGTTATGAGCTATCAGGCTTTCTGGGGGCGCTCATCGCGGCTTTGGCGTTGGCGGACACGCAGCGCAAGCGCGGCCATGTCGAACTGGACATGTTCACCAAGCAGTACAAGCCGATTGTGAAGCGTCTTGTCGGCGCCTTCAACATGCTATTCGGCTTCCTGCTGCTGCTTGTTCTCGCCATCCAGCAAGTCAATCGCGCCAAACGACTTCTGGCGGCGGGCGAGCTTTCCGAAACGCTCCGCCTCCCGTATCCATGGCTGATGTACATTTGCGCGGGAGGGCTTCTTCTGCTTGCCTGTGCTTATCTGACGGACTGCGTCTATCTGCTCACACGAAAGGATCCGGACACGGAAGCGCTCACCAGCGGAGAACGCAACGGTGTCGTCACATCCATCCGCAATGATGTTGTACTGCCTGCCAACGGCGAGACGCCGATGGCACACCCGACTGAATTAAAGGAGGATGCGAAATGAACGCTGAAATGCTTTTCGGTATTTTCGGCATCTTGGTGATGCTGCTGCTCATCCTCTTCACAGGCATGTCGCCTGGTCTTGCCATGTTGCTTGTCGGTACCATCGGCTGTATCTCGCTCATGCCTGAAATCACGTTGCACACGATATTTGCAGGAACGACGGGCATGGAAGTGTGGAGCGTCTTCTCCAATTACGGCTTCACCGTCATCCCGCTGTTCGTACTGCTGGGCGAGGCGATGTTCCATGCGGGCTATAGCGAGCGACTTTTCACGGCCGCGAAGACATGGTTCGGCGAAAAACGCGGCGGATTGGCGGTCACGACGCTTCTCGCGTCCGCAGGCTTCTCCGCCATCTGCGGCTCCAACACCGCGACGGCCGCCACCATGGGCTGCGTGGCGCTGCCGCCCATGACGGAAGCGAATTACCGCAAAGAACTCAAAACCGGCAGCATCGCCGTTGGCTCCACGCTGGGCGTGGTCATTCCGCCGTCCATCGTGCTCGTCGTCTATGGACTTTATACTGGTGTCAGTATCTCCAAGTTGTTCGCAGGCAGCATATTGCCTGGCGGACTGCTGGTATTCGCGTTCATCATGACCGTCCTCATACTCTGTGCCGTCCATAAGGACTGGGCGCCGGGCGGACAGGCCCATACCATTGGTGAACGCATCCGCTGCCTTGGCGGCGTCATCGAAGTTGCCGTCCTTTTCGTCATCATCATGGGCGCCATGTTCACGGGAATCGTGACGCCGACGGAAGCCGCCGGATTCGGAACGTTCTGCGGCATCGGATGGTGCCTTCTCCGCAGGCATCTTGACTGGCGGGGCCTCATGCAGTCGTTGACGGAAACGCTGCACATTTCCGGAATGGTCTTTCTCATTCTGGCGGGCGCCACCATTTTCGGCAAATTCCTGGTCATGACGCGTTTACCGTTCCTGCTGGCGGACGTCGTCTCACGCTCCAACCTCCCGCCGACATTGATTCTGGCGGCCATCGCCATCTGCTATCTGATCGGCGGCTGCCTGATGGATTCATTGGCCTTTTTGATGATCTCCCTGCCGCTGTTCCAACCGCTCATCACGCATCTTGGATACGATCCTGTGTGGTTCGGACAAGTCGTCTGCCTCGTCACGACGCTTGGCGCGGTGACGCCGCCCGTCGGCGTTTCCTGCTTCATCGTCGCGGGAATCAGCAAAGACTCCAGCGCGGCGCAGGTCTTCAAAGGCTGCATGCTCTTCCTGCCCGCCTACATCTTCTGTTTCCTCATGCTCGTGCTCTTCCCGCACGGCATGGTCACATGGCTTGCAGGATTGGTGAAATAATTTTTGGCAAGCGAAAAAAACACGACACGGCAACCGGATATCTTTTCGATTGCCGTGTTTTTTCATTCGTGCTATGCATCCAAATGACAACGTAAATGCTGATGATTGTGGTTCTTCTGCCTTGCCCTCTTTTTGCAAACCACCTTCCATGAAGTATATTGTGAAAATGGTTACGGCATGAACAACACGGAATCAGGAGAATCATCATGCGACGTTGTATGAGCATAATATTCATCTTGGGAATCATGGCGATGGCGACAGGTTGCGTGCGTCTCGGCATGGAATTCGACCGCGGCAGCACCCATCACGCTTACCATCATCCGCGACTTGCCAGCGATCGTTTTTATGCAGGAACAAGGGGAATCGCGAAACATATTAGCATCCGACCAGGTCTTTTTATGGTCTTGGATATTTGCATTACGTCATTCAGTCTTGTAGATATGCCTTTTGAGATAGTGGCGGACACGCTTCTTCTGC
>JAGCSE010000316.1 GCA_017964325.1 Victivallales bacterium
GCGGCCATACACCATGTCCATGACGGGAAGCCCTTGTGGAAGAAACTCCACGGGAAATGGCAGCGGGTCGTCCACCTTCAGCCCCAGCGACGTGCATTGCACGAGCACGTCCATTCCCGCCAACGCATCCGCAATCGCCGCAGTCGCATCCAGCGGCAGCACGTCCGCCGTGCCGCCGGCCTTGCGCACGCTTTCCGCAAGACGTTCCGCCCGTTCGACCGTCCTGTTGACTAAAAGTAATCGCTTCGCACCATGCAACGCCGCGATGACGGCAGTCGCCCGCGCCGCGCCGCCCGTCCCGAGAAAGCAGATGCTCCGTCCGTTGAAATCAAATCCAAATGCCTCTTTCAGAGCAGCTTCCAGCCCATAACCATCCGTGCTGTAACCTTTCAGGCGACCGCCGACATTGACAACCGTGTTCACGCTCCCCAGCTGCCGTGCCTCGTCGTCGAGTTCATCGACCAGCGGCACCACCGCCTCTTTGTGTGGAATCGTCACATTCCAGCCGCGATGCGTCTTGCGCATCGACTGAAATACGTCCACAAGATTCTGCGGCTCTACATCGATCAACTCATAGCAGGCTTGGATTCCAAGTGTTTGGAATCCAGCCTCTTGCATGGCGGGCGACTTCGAATGCCCCACGGGATGCCCTATCAATCCATAACGTTCCATCGTGTTTTTTCTTCCATATAAAAAGACTACTTCATATACCATATACTATATAGGTTGTCTGCAAGATTTCCACGCATTAGGCAAAAAAGAACCCCAGAAGCAGTCGATTCAAAAACCTCCGCGGCATGCGCAGCCTCCTCGGCAAGACCATGGGCACCTTGCGCCTCTGCTTTTCATGCGTACATCTTGTCCATGAAAACACATCCAACATACAAATAATGTCAGGCTGATATACAAAAAATGTCAGGCCGACTCACAAAAAAGCACATTTTCACCGCCAGTTGCCCGCCTATTTGCCTCACCGACATCTTGGCACGGTGTTTGCTGATTGCATTCATACACATTCAAACACAGCAGGAAAATCTTTTCGAAAAAACAAGTAAATGAACAATAGTAGCACAAGGACGTGTTCCCGGACTAAATAGAGGCACACATTGCCACACTGATTTTTGAAACTGACTCAGGAGATAAAAATTACTTATACATCATATTTTCCGTTTTCATTTGTTTTTTGCCATTTTGAAGGCAAATTTTATTTTGGTGTAATTTTATTTCAAACATTGGATTTCAAACCATGCGCATCGCAACCGCCATGTCAGAAGCCCGCCGTCGCCTGGAGGAAGGTGGCGTTGAAAACGCCGTTCAAGAAGCGGGATGGCTCGTCTCCCAATTGCTGGGAGACAATCCCGTCGCCATCCCCTGCTCCAGCGGCGCGGAATTTCCGCCCCATCTCCAGGCGGAACTTGATCGGCGCGTCAAACGACGGCTCGACGGCGAACCGCTGCAATACATCATGGGAGACGTCGATTTCCACTGCGTCAACCTGTTCGTCGGTCCAGGCGTTCTTATCCCACGCCCTGAAACAGAACAACTTGTCGATATCGCCCTCGATCATCTCGCTATCGACGGCCCTGTTCTCGACTTCTGCACGGGCTCGGGAGCCATCGCACTCGCCATCGCAGCCTCCCGTCCGTCGCGCGACATCTACGGAACGGACATCTCCCCGCAGGCCCTCGAATGGGCGGAAAAAAACCGCCGCAAGCTCCATGCCGACAATCTCACGCTGCTCGAAGGCGACCTTTTCCAGCCGTTACAGCCGAATCTGCAATTCGCGCTCATCACCGCAAATCCTCCATACGTCTCGCCAAACGAATACGAAACGCTCGAGCCCGTCATCAAAGACCACGAACCGCGGCTCGCGCTCGTCGCGGAGGACGACGGAATGGCCGTTCTCTGCCGCATCGCCGAAGAAGCGCAGGCCAGATTATTGCCCGACGGATGGTTAATTTGCGAAATTGGTGACCAACAAGGCCCCCGTATGGCAGACATTCTTGGAAATCTGCATTATAGTATAGTAATGGTACAAAAAGACTACGCGGGCCATGACCGCTTCGCAATAGCCAAGCGATAGCCCCTGTCCAGTTGGCCATGCGGAAGCGTGGCCCTCTTGCAAATAAAATATTACAATATAAATCTAATAGGCAAAAAACATGATTTTCTTTTTCATCCGAATCCTCGCCAAAGTCCTGCTTTGGCTGCGCTACCGTATCCATGTCCGCGGGCTTGAAGACGTTAAGAAGCTCGGCAACAAAAGTGTCCTTTTCCTGCCCAACCATCCTTGCCTCATCGATCCCGTCATCCTCAGCTCCACGCTGGCGGCAGATTTCAGGCCACGCGCCCTCGTCACGGAAAAGCAAGTCCGCACAACGCCGCTCCGCTATATGCGAAAGCAGCTTAGGATATTGGAAATACCAGACTTGGGAGTCGTCGGCAAAACTGGCATCGATAAAGTCGAAAAACAGATTGGCAACTGCGTCGAAGCCCTGCGCAACGGCGACAACGTGCTACTCTATCCAGCGGGGCGCATCTACCGCAGCCGTTTCGAAGACCTCCGCGCCAACGGCGGCGTGAAGCGCATTCTTGAAATGTATCCCGAAGTCCGCATCGTGCTTGTGCGCACAAGGGGACTCTGGGGATCGTCCTTCGGCCGAGCAAAAGGCTACCAAACCACATTCCTGGAAACCATCTTCGCCAACCTCAAGACGCTTTTCATCAATTTCCTGATCTTCACGCCGCGGCGTGACGTCACCGTCGAATTCTTCAACTGCCCAGACGATTTCCCGAAAAACGAAAGCAAGGAAGTCATAAATCGTTATTTGGAAGCATTCTACAACCACGATGCGCCCCATAACACCTACGTCCCATACCGTTGGTGGGAAAAGGGCGGCGCACGTTCCATGCCAGAACCGGAAAATTTCGCGCCAAAAATCAACACGGACCAAGTGCCTACAGACGTCCGTAAGACCGTCTATTCCAAGATTCTCGAAATGACTTCCAACAGAATCATCAATGACGCCAATCTGCTCGGCACGGATCTCGGCCTCGACTCGTTGATGGTCGCGGACTTGCAACTTTGGATACAGGACACTTTCGGCCATCAAGTCAACAATCCGGAAACCCTCCGCACCGTCGGTTCCGTCCTCTTGGCGGCCATGGGACAGAGCGACGGCATCCAGCCACTCCGCCCCATCCCGAAAGAGTGGTTCATCGAGCCCAACAAAACGCCGCTGGAAGTTCCTGATGGAACGAAAGTAACAGAAGTATTCCTGAAGAATGCCGCCAAGTTTCCCGACCGTGTCCTACTTGCGGATCAGAATAAAGGCATCTGCTCCTACAAGAAGATGGTATTGGCCGTCATGGTCTTGAAATCTGCCATTGAAAAGATTCCCGGGGAGCGCATCGGCATTCTGATGCCCGCCTGTATGCCAGTCGTACTCGTCTATTTTGCAACGCTTTTCGCAAACAAAGTGCCCGTCATGATCAACTGGACGGTCGGCCTGCGCAATATGCGCCACTGCCTGAAGAACGCGCAAGTGGAGCACATTCTGACGTCGCAGGTTGTCATCGAGCAGCTGGAAGGCCGCGGCACGCAGTTCGAGGAAATAAAAGACACGTTCATCTATCTGGAAGAACTCGCAAAAGGCGTATCGTTCTTCACGAAAATCAGATGCCTCCTGGCAAGCAAGTTCAACTGGTCATCACTCCGCAACGCGCCTGTGCAAGACACCGCCGTCATCCTTTTCACATCCGGCTCCGAAAATCTGCCGAAAGCCGTCCCGCTCACCCATCTAAATCTTTTGAATGACGCTAAATATGCCATGAAACACATCGACATGACATTGGATGACTGCATCCTAGGCATGCTCCCGCCGTTCCATTCCTTCGGCGTCATGATCAATTTCATCATTTCGACCTGCTCCAACTGCCGCCTTGTCTTCCATGCGAATCCGACGGAGGGCGAAATGCTCGCCCGCATCGTCGCCGCCTACCGCGTCACCATGGGTGTCGGCACGCCGACATTCATCGCTGGCATTTTCCGCAATGCCACGCAGGAGCAAGTCCAGTCCATCCGCATGACCATCACTGGCGCAGAGAAATGCCCGCAATGCACTTACGATCTCATCCATTCAAAATGCCCGACCGCTCACGTCCTCGAAGGTTACGGCATCACGGAATGCGGCCCCATCGCCGCCTTGAATCCAATCGTCAACGCGAAGCAAGGCACCCTCGGCAAACCCATCGGCTGCGAAGAATGGACCGTCCGCGACGAAAACCTCCAGCCCGTGCCCTACGACACGACAGGTATGCTCTATCTCCGTGGAGCCAACATCTTTAGCGGATATATGAATTACGACGGCCCATCCCCCTTCGTCACCATCGACGGCAAGGAATACTACCAGACGGGCGACCTCGTCTCCGCAGATGCAGACGGTTTCCTGACGTTCCGCGGCCGCAAGAAGCGTTTCGTTAAAATCGCCGGTGAAATGGTTTCCCTCCCCGCCATCGAAGAAGTCCTCCAAAAGCATTTCAAGGCTGCGGATGAATCGCTGGCCATCGCCGTTGAATCCGTCGGAACAGAGGAACAACCTGACATCACGCTCTTTACAACATTGGACTTGGAGCGGGACGATGTCAACCACACGATCCGCGAATCCGGCCTGTCGCCAATCCACAGCATTAAACAAATCGTTAAAGTCACTGAAATACCGATACTTGGAACAGGCAAGACGGATTACCGCACGTTGAAAAGCTCTTTCCAAAATAAATGATCAATTCGTTAACATCTACCTATGAAGCAATTATATAAAATCGAAGTGGCTACGGGCCTCGACTACGAAAGCATCGCGGACCTTGAGCTCAATCTAAAAATCAACGACAAAGTCATCGTCCAATGCGAACGTTACATCGATATCGCCAAAGTCGTCGAAATCTGCGGCAATCCAATTGAGGATGAAGAAGAATTCGAACGGCAACGCGCCATGAACACGAAAGGCCGCCACATCGAAGGCCAGAAAATCCCGCAGATACTCCGTATCGCCACGCCAGAAGACCTTCAGCAGGCGAAAGATAACGATGTCCAGGCGTTCGACGCCCACAACAAGACGCTCGAACGAATCAAGGCACACGGCCTTGAAATGAAACTCATCCAAACCCATTACGCCTTTGACCGCAAGCTCATCATCTTCCAATTCTCGGCCGATGGACGAATCGATTTCCGTGAACTGCTGCGCGACTTGTCGGGCCTTCTGAAAGTACGCGTCGAACTCCGCCAGGTCGGTGTCCGCGACGAAGCCGCCATTTTGGGCGGTGTCGGCACATGCGGCCGTCCGTTCTGCTGCGCGAAATTCCTCAACAGCTTCAACAGCATCAATGTGAAAATGGCGAAGCAGCAAGGACTTTCATTGAATCCACAGAACATTTCCGGCTGCTGCGGCCGCCTGAAATGCTGCCTCCAGTTCGAGGCGGAAATCTACAAGGAAATCAACGAAGAAGGCGATGGGAAACCGCAATACGACGACATGTCCGACGACGATGAAGCCGCCTCCGATTCTCTTTTCGACGAATCCATCAAAGAGACCATCATCAAGATGCCCGAATTGCCGCCCCCCGAACAACGCCAGCCGCGCAACAACAATAATAACAATAACCATCCACGACCACGCAACAACAACGGACAAAACAATTTCCAGCGTCATCCAAACAATGGCGAAAACAACCGCCCGCCAAAGCGCAACGACGGCAACGGCAACAATCAGCCCAACCGCAACAACCACCCCAGAAACAATAACAATAACAATACCAATAACAATAATAATAGCAATAACAACAATAACAACAACGGCAATCAGCCCCGTCCGCATAAGAATCCGCCCAAACGCCCCATGCCACCGCCTGACAAGCAGGTGAAACACCCCCTGCCACCTGAGGCATAGCCTCTAGTGGCAAATGAGTAATGAATAATGAGTAATGAGTAATGACAAAGAAGCTTCTCCGAATCTATCTCTGCCTACTCGTCTTCGGGCTGCCGTTCATCTTCGGCAGCTACGCGGGCGGCACGGAAAATCCAACTTTTCCCACTGATCTCTTTGCATGGCTCATCAGCGGGCTGACGCCGTCATGGCCCGCCTTTTTGGCGGCCATCTTCGCAGGAATAGCACTGCTTTGGGCGGTCGCCGTTCATCGACCGCCAGCCCAAAACAAATACCTCCCATTATGTCTCATCTGGGGAATCCCTATAATCGCAGGATTGATTAGTCTTTGCGTTACAACGGAATATGATTACGCTTGCAACTGGCTCATCCATTTCACGGGAGCCATCACCTTGGCCATCGCCATCAAATGGACGGCAGACAACGACGAAAAACTGCTTCCACAATTGTCCATCGCCATCGTCGTCGCATTCCTGCTCGTCTGTCTATGCGGCTGGTATCAGCATTTCATCGGACTCGACAGCATGCTCCAAATGTTCCGCAACAACGCCATCAAGACAGGTGTCCCGCTGGACTCCCAAATAGAGCAGAAATTGATGCAGAAACGCATCTACGCATTCTTCATTGATCCGAATCTTCTGGCAGCACATCTCATTCTGATTTCGCCACTTGCAATCGTCATTCTCACCCGTTGGAGCAAATATTTCCAACCCGCCAATGCTAGCCGCATCGTCTTCATCGTCATCGGACTCATCCTCTATTTCACAACGCTTTACTGGACGGGCAGCCGCGGCGGCGCCATCGGCGCCTGCCTGGGCATCGCCGTCTTCGTATGGTGCCAGCCGTTCATCCAACGGCTTCGCTGGCGCTGGATACTGCCAATTTTGGCCATAGTCGGCGTCATCGCCATCGTCGCCATCGCAACGCGGGACACACAGCGCGAAGGCGCAAAATCCGCCTCCGCCCGACTCCAATATTATAAAGTATGCCTTCAGATGTTCAAAGAACGCCCGATGACTGGTCACGGACTCGGCGAATTCTTCCCCAACTATATGCGCCTCAAGTCGTTGGAAGCTGAAGAAACCCGCGACCCGCACAATTTCCTGCTCGGAATGATGGCCCAATGCGGCATTCTCGGCGGCATCGCCGCCATCTGCGCACTCGGTCTTCCATTCCTAATTGCCTTGAAAGGCAAATTGTCCGACAGCGACTCGCCGCTGCTGCCCGCCGTCTTGTCAGGACTTTGCGCATGGTCCGCCCATACATTATTCGAATTCAATGAATTGATACCAGGCACGTTCTACATCGTCGTCTGGTTCCTCTGCCTAACCCTTCCACAACCGCCCGCCGATTCGCCGCGTCTTCCCAAATGGACACGCATTCCATCCGCCATTCTCGCCATTTTCGCCCTGCTCCCCTTGTTACGCGTTCCCGCCGAATACACGTTCCAGCAGCTGGAAAACGGCAATGCAGAAGGAAGTCCATTTTCCATTCTCAAGGAACTTGACGAAAGACTGCCGCGTTCCGTCGGTCCCGCCGATGTCCGTTACCGACTTAGCATCAACGCTTTGCTTCCACGTCCCGATGCGAGGAAAACAACGTCCATGCCCGAAAACTACGCCGCAGAAAACGCATGGCAGAGCGTTAACATCCTCGTGAAACGCACACCACACCGTTCGTCGTCATGGCATAAATACGCCTTGACCGCTGCCGCCATGGGCAATTGGGACGAAACGCGAAAAGCCGTCGCCACAGCCCGCCAATGGTACCCGACCAATGGCGACTACTGCCTGTTGGACGCCATCGTCCAGGCAAAACGTCCAGACTGGCTCAATCTCTCCCGCATGATCGACGTAAAAATGCACCCACAGAACGACAACTCCGTCCTCGGCCTTTTCGTGATACCAGCTGCGTTTGTTCCACAAGTCACAGAACTAAAAGACTTTGCAAATAATGCCAACATCACGTTGGCGGACGGACGTCCTGTCCGATTCGATTTCACAATCATCCAACCACCACAACCTCCCACACCATGAAAAATCTCGGCACTGCCATCATCCTTTCCGGCCCAAGCGGCGTCGGCAAATCTACCGTCTGCTCTTTCCTGTTCAAAAAATACACGGACTTGCAGTTCTCCGTCTCCTGCACGACGCGCAGCCCGCGCCCAGGCGAAATCGATGGCGTCGCCTACCATTTCCTCACCATCGATGATTTCAAACAACGCATCGAGGCAGGTGACTTTCTCGAATGGGCGGAAGTCCACGGCAATTTCTACGGCACCTTGAAACAGGAAGTCAAACCACGTGTCATCAATGGATTGGACATCATTCTAGACATTGATGTGCAGGGTATGCGGCTTGTCCGGCAGTCCGTCAAATCCGAACCTGAATGGGGGCCGTCCGTCATCTCCGTCTTCCTTGCGCCGCCGTCCATTGCAGCACTCGAACAGCGGCTTCGCGGTCGTGGCACCGAAACGGAAGAATCCATCCAGAAACGCCTTGGCAACGCCGCAAAGGAACTCGCCGCCTGGCGTGAATACGACTACATCATCATCAACGACATCGCTGAACAGGCCGCCGCCCGCCTTGATGCGATTCTGACCGCCGCCCATGCCCGCACGGCCACCTGCCGTGAAACGCCTTGGCAACCATAATACATTTATAAGCAATATCTTCAGGATCTCGCCATGAAAAAAGTCATAGTTCTCGGCATCACAGGTTCCATCGCCGCCTACAAAGGAGCGGACCTCTGCTCACAGCTCGTCAAAGCGGGCCATGACGTCCATGTCATCATGACGAAATCCGCTATGGAACTCGTCACGCCGAGGACATTCTTCACAATTTCCAAGAATCCTGTTGTCACGGACTTATGGAGCACGCCCGATTGGAAGCCCGAACACATCGACCTCGCCGAGCAGGCCGACCTCCTGCTCATCGCCCCCGCCACCGCAAATATTCTCGCCAAAATGGCATGGGGGCTTGCCGATGACGCGCTTTCCACTTATCACATCTCCCACACGGGGCCAGTCATCGTCGCCCCCGCCATGAATTTCCGCATGTGGCAGCATCCCGCGACGCAGCAGAACTGCAAGATTCTGCAAGAAAGAGGCGTCGTCTTCGTCGGCCCTGCTGAAGGCCATCTGGCCTGCGGCGCCCCCGGCAAAGGACGATTCGCCCCTGTGGAGGACATTCTGGAAGCGGTAAAAAATCTAGAAATCTAGAAATCTAGAATACTAGATTATTTATACACAATCTTCCGGCCTTCGAAGCTCGTAAAAGCCAAGCCGCCGTCAACTTTCTCCAATTCAGCGTCCGGTTCCAGGCGGATTTTGCCGCCGCCGTCAGGCAGGTCGAATGAAAACGCGGGCATCGCCATGCCGCTGACACGGTTGCGCAGGGCCGCCATCAATTCCAAGCCGCGTTGCACACCTGTGCGGAAATGCATCGTCCCTTCGATTGGATCGCCGTGGAACAGATAATACGGCTTCACCTTCATCTTCAGAAGCCCTGTAAACAGAATACGTAACGTCTCTGCATCATCATTGACGCCCTTCAAGAGGACACTTTGGTTCACGACAGGAACGCCATGCCGCAGCAATCGTTCCACGCCCTGCCGTGCTTCTTCGCTCAATTCCAGCGGATGGTTGAAATGCGATGCAATCCAAACTGTCTTCCCGCAGTTTTCCAACACGTTGCAAAGCGATTCCGTCAACCGTTGTGGCATCACGACGGGTACGCGACTGCCGATGCGGAACATCTCCAGATGCTCCACCGTCGCAAACGCCCCCAGAATATGCGCCAATTCACCGTCCTCCAGCGTCAGCGGGTCGCCGCCGGAAATCAATATCTCCCTGATTTCACGGTGCTTCGCGATGTAATCAACTGCCGCATTTAAAATATCTTCCGATGGTGCGCCTTCAAATTTCTGCCAGTTGCGCTTCCGCATACAGTGACGGCAATGCGTTGCGCAACGACTCGTCGTCATGAACAGCACGCGATCGGGATAGCGGTGGACGAGTCGCGGCACGGGGCTGTACGCCTCTTCATGGAACGGATCCGCCCCCCCGCCGCAAGTCAGTTCCTCTTCAATTGCAACGCATTGGCGTAGAATTGGATTGGTCACGTCCAACCTTTGAGCAAGGCTCAAATAAAAAGGCGTCGCCTGCATGGGATAGCGATGGCACACATCAGAATCCGCAGGGAGCGACAGAGCCGTCATAACAGCCGTTGGCGTCCGCCACGACTCCCGCAACTGCCACCGCCAATCGTTCCACTCTCCGCAGTCCACCCCCCAGAATTCTCTGTCAAATGCGCTGTTCATGCCCCGCCGTTTACCATTTTCTCTTCAATAAATTAAAAAAAATCGGTATGATTAATGGATTTATGGTTAATAAGTAATATAGTACATATTTTGGATTTTTTGAAATCGGAACAACCGACCAAAACACAAACCATGAAGTGCGCCACAACGGCGCAGACCAAAACAGACCTTGTTATTAAGGAGTTGACGTGGAAAAGCCTAACTTCAAAATCGCCGTCACCGTAACGGAAACCGCCCCCTGCAGCCTCACGCTTGGGATTCAGGTCGAAGCCGCATCCGTTCAGAAAACGTATGACGACGCAATCGCCTCCATATCCCAGCAGATCAAGCTGCCCGGCTTCCGTGCAGGGAAAGTACCCAAACAAATCATCATTTCCAGATACGGCAAGGAACTCGAAGGTGAAACGATTGACAAGCTGTTGAACAAAGGCCTCAGGCAGGCCGTTGAACAGGAAAAACTGGAAATCGTTGGTTCGCCCAGCGTTGTCGATGTGGAAAAGCTCACGCTGAAGCTCGGCGAGCCCTTCTCCTATTCTGTCAATGTGGAAATCGCTCCGAAATTCGACCTCCCGAACTACAAGCAGTTCGCCCTGACCAAAGGTGACACCACCGTTACGGAAGAAGAAGTCAACGACGCCATCAATACATTCCTTGAGAACAACATCGACTATCAGCAGACGGGCAAGCCCGCCGCACAGAAGGATATGCTCAAGGTCACATACGCCGCCGTCATTCCCGAAGGCGAAACCTATTCCGACAAATGCAACTACCTCCTGAAAGGCGACAATTCGTGGCTCGTCCTCCGCGAACCGGAACTACTCCCCGGAGCCTCAACCTTCCTCATCGGCGCCAACCCTGGCGATGAAAAGGACGTCGAAGTCACCTTCCCAAAAGAGCATTACAACACGGAACTTGCGGGCAAAACCTTCCAATACCACATTAAGGTCAACGAAGTCCACAACGCCATCGTCCCCGAACTCAACGACGAGTTCGCCAAGAAATACAAGATGGACAGCGCCGAACAGATCAAGGAGAATTTCAAGAAGAACATGGAAGCCCGCAAAGAACAGGATGAACAGGAGAAGCTCCGTTCGCAAGTGCTGGACGCCCTGCTCGCCTCCGCAGACTTCCCGCTGCCTGAAAAGATCATCGCGGCCGAAACCAACCACATCAAGTCTCAGCTCGTCGCCCGCGAAAAACAGCAGGGCAAGAAGGACGATGAAATCGCCGCTATGGACGCCGACCTCGCCAAGCAGGCGGACACGCAGGCCCGCAACGCCTACCGCCGCGAGTTCCTCATCGCCGCCATCTCCAAGGCTGAAAACGTCACCGTTGATTTCAACGACCTGCTGCCGATCGTCAACTCCATCGCGCAACGCGAGAAGAAGAACCTCAAGCAGACTGTGAAAGAACTTCAAGCCAGCGGCCGCATGGAAACACTTGTCAACACCGTCCTCGTCACGAAGACCATTGACAAAATCATCAGCCTCGCTGAAGTCACCGTCGTCAAAGACCAAAAATAATTAGCTAAATACCAATATCATAAAGCACAGGAGAGAGCATGGCCATCAAGAACTCATCATACTACATCCCATACGTCGTCGAACAGACCTCCCAGGGCGAACGTTCGTATGACATCTATTCGCGGTTGCTGAAAGACCGCATCATCTTCCTCGGCACGGAAATCGACGACGGCGTCGCCAACTCCATCGTCGCCCAGTTCCTCTTCCTCCAAAGCGAAGACCCGAAGAAGGACATCGATCTGTACATCAACAGCCCTGGAGGCTCCGTCACAGCTGGCCTCGCCATCTATGACACCATGCAGATGCTCTCCTGCGACGTCCGCACCTACTGCATTGGCCAGGCGGCCTCCATGGGAGCCGTTCTGCTTGCGGCAGGAAGCCATGGCAAGCGTTTCGCGCTGCCCAATGCACGCATCATGGTCCACCAGCCGTCTGGCGGCTTCGGCGGCACTGCGGCGGATGCCGAAATCCAAGTGAATGAACTCCTTCACTACAAGACTCTCCTCTACGACATCCTCGCCAAGCATATTGGCAAGCCCGCCGATCAAATCAAGAAGGACTCCGACCGCGATTTCTTCATGTCCGCAACGGCTGCGCAGGAATACGGCGTTGTTGACCAAGTTCTTCCACCAAACGAATCAAAACGCTGATTACCAGCAATTTGTCCCCACGCCCTGAAATGTAGGACGTGGGGACTTTTTGAAAGTATTATCAACGACGCCTGCCCTGAAAAGGCTTCATGTAACTACCTCCAGGCAAAGCCTGGAGGATGCGATATATTACAAGACACGGCCTCGAAGAGACCAAATGCGAGAAGCTCGTAATGCTTTATTGCAAAGCTTTTTAGGATAATATATTAATGGCCAAGACACCCAAACAACAATGCTGTTCATTCTGTGGACGCCCTGAATCGCAAGTTCCTCTAATCAGCTCGCCTGACGGTATTTCCGCCATCTGCTATGACTGCGTGGAGATTTGTTCGTCCATGCTCAACAAGAATACGGACATCCCGCAGGAGGGGAAGCTCAACCTCAAACGTATCTATACCCCTAATCTCGTCTCGCCAGCCGAGATGAAAGCCTATCTGGACCAATATGTCATCGGACAGGATCAAGTCAAAAAAGTCCTCTCCGTCGCCGTTTATAACCACTACAAGCGGCTCCGCCATCTGGCACAGCATGGGCACGACGACGATGTCGAAATCGAAAAAAGCAACATCCTGCTTCTCGGTCCGACTGGTTGCGGCAAGACGTTGCTGGCCAGGACGTTGGCCCGCAAGCTGGATGTCCCGTTCGCCATTGCGGACGCAACAACCCTCACAGAAGCGGGATACGTCGGCGACGACGTCGAAAACATCCTTCTCCGCCTAGTCCAAGCCGCAGATTTCGATTTGGACAAGGCGCAGGTCGGCATCATCTATGTCGATGAAATCGACAAGATTGCGAAGCGCAACGACAACGTTTCCATCACACGTGACGTTTCGGGCGAAGGCGTCCAGCAGGCCCTCTTGAAGATTCTCGAAGGTACGGTCTCCAACGTCCCCCCGAAGGGCGGCCGTAAGCATCCGCAGCAGGAATACCTCCATGTCGATACGTCGAACATCCTTTTCATCTGCGCAGGAGCCTTCGTCGGACTTGATAAAATCATCAAACGCCGCCTCGGACAGAAAGTTCTCGGCTTCGGAAAGAAGGTCGATGACGACAAACTCTCCATGGACGAATCGACAGGCGAGACGCTTTCCAAAGTCGAGCCCGAAGACCTCCTGAAATTCGGCTTGATTCCGGAATTCATCGGCCGACTGCCCGTCATCGCCAATCTCCGCGAACTGGAACGCGACGATCTCATCGCCATCATGACGCAGCCGAAGAATGCGTTAGTCAAGCAGTATCAGGCACTTTTCGCAATGGAAGGCGCCAAGTTGGAGTTCGAGCCGAAGGCATTGGAAGCCATCGCGGAACAAGCCGTCAAACGCGGCACAGGAGCCCGCGGCCTCCGATCCATCATGGAAAATCTCATGCTCGACTATATGTACGCCCTCGGAAAGAACTCCTCGAACAAGACCGTAACCGTCACCGCAGATATGGTCAAATAACCGTCCCACGACTTTTTTGGCTTTACATAACCTCATGGAACGCAATGCATAAACTCCTCAGTTACGCCATCATAGCCATTCTGGCCTGTTTCTGCACAGTGCCGATGCTCTGTGCAGCGCCAAAACAGCCGCAGCCCCAGGCCCGCGACAAAACCATCCACGTCGTCACAATCGATAAAGTCCAATACCTTTATTTAGATGACGTCGCCCGATTCTACGGCTTCACGATGACCGTCAACGGAAAAAACATTACGCTGTCGTCGCGTTTTTCACGACTTGTCTTCAAAGTTGACGGACGCATCGCCACCATCAACACCATCGACCAATATCTAGCGTTCTCAGTCCGTTTGGCCAAAGAGCATTATCTATTGAGCCTCATTGATTTCCAAAAAGTCATCGATCCCATTCTTCGCCCCGCCACCATTCCGCGCCACAATGTCCGTACCATTGTCATCGACGCAGGCCACGGCGGAAAGGATCCAGGCTGCATGAACGGCGTCATCAAGGAGAAGAACATCACGCTCCAAGTCGCACACAGACTTGCAAATCTCTTGAAGAAGCGCGGTTACAACGTCATCATGACACGCCAGACGGACATCTACCCCACGTTGGACCAACGTGTCAACGCCACGAACAAAATCAAGCCGGACCTCTACATCAGCCTCCATTGCAACGCCACCGCCAATGCGGCTGTCAGCGGCATCGAAGTCTATTGCGCCACGGCGGCTGGCTCCGCGCCGTCAGACAGCAAGGTCATCTCCAACAGAACGTGCGTTTCAAATGCATACGACCTTGAAAACGCGTTTCTTGCATACCATGTCCAAAAACGTCTCGTCTCCGCGACACAAGCTGTTGACCGCGGAGCGCGTCACAAGCGTTTCAAAGTCATCGCCGACACGAACGCCCCCTGCATTCTAATCGAAATGGGCTTCCTGACCAATCAGGCGGAATGTCAGGCCCTTTCCCAACCGCAACGTCAAATGCTGACGGGCACGGCCATTGCGAACGCCATCGAAGAATACAAAAACGCCGTCTCGCCGCGAATGCCGCGCCCTGCCCTCTCCCCTCGCTAGTTTTCCATCCCATTCATTATAAGAGGTATAACACATGACACTTGTCAAAGACTGCACATTTTGCAAAATTATCCGTGGGGAAATCCCATGTTGCAAAGTCTATGAAGACGATTTGATTCTCGCCTTCCTCGACATTGCCCCCTTCAACATCGGCCACACCGTCATCATCCCGAAAGACCACCAGAACAGCATCACGACACTGGACGAAATCTACGCCAACCGCATCATCAAAATCGCTCCGAAAATCGGCGTCGCACTGATGCGCACCATCAATGCGGAAGGCTTCAACCTTTTCCTGAACAACGGCAGCGTCGCAGGACAAACGGTTTGGCACTGCCATATGCACGTTCTGCCAAGATTCGCGGGCGATAAAGTCGTAATTTCCTCCCAACCGCTTAAAT
The DNA here is from genome assembly GCA_017964325.1 of Victivallales bacterium. Next base: position 15,352 of record JAGCSE010000316.1, read on the forward strand.
ACGACAGCATGGACCAAATGGCCGAACTCGCAGGAAAGCTTTTCAACAAACTCAACGCATAATGAATTCGCGCGAACAACTCGACATCATCTGCAAGATATGCGAAGAAGACACCACCTATCCACCAATGGCGTATTTCTTCGTAAGGGACACCGTCTTCAAGGCTTTGAACCGCATCGCGGAGCACAACAAGAAGATACAATATGGAGATGAAGATCCCGCTCCTGCGGACATTTCGGGCCGAAGCCTCACATTCTTCCTGCGTGACCAGCTCCTAGAAGAATTCGGACCGTTCGCAATCGACATTCTTGATGCCTGGAATGTCAAGAAAACAGCAGATTTCGGCAAAATCGTCTTCAATCTCACATCCAAAGACATCCTCGGAAAGTCCGAACGCGACTCCATCGAAGATTTCGACGATGTGTTTGATTTCATCGAGGCCTTTGTCCTGCCTTTCAAGACAGGCAAAGGACCTGGAAATAAAAAGCTAAGAGCCGAAAGCTGAAAGCCGAAAGCCTCGTCTCAACGTCTTGTCGTCTTTTTGTCTTCTGCTCACGTCTCCCGTCTCACGTCTCACGTCAAACCGCGCAATGGCAACGCCATTGCGCCCTGCCCAAGAATTGGAGATAAAAGACAATAGCTTTCAGCTTTCAGCTTACTCCATGACCTGCGTCTGTATAATTTTCTTATACAGTTCAAGTAACCTCGCCGTTCCGAGTTCCAGCTTGTCGCCTTTTTTCAATCCGAGCAGATCCGTCTGCCCTGCAAGCAGTTCCAACGCGAACTGCGCAGGCTTTTCGCTTCTGTACGATGGCAAACGGTCGTAATACGCTTCTTCGCTCTCGCTGCGCTGTCGCGGCCGTTCCGCCCGCATACGATGAATAGAGACGATGGTTCCAGCGGCGTCCATGAAAATCAAATCCATGTCAAAACGGCAGTTTTTCATCCAGAAAGAACGCGGTTCCATGGAGTCATACACGAACAGCATCCCGCCTGTTTCCGCAAGCGTGTCGCGGTTCATTAGCCCCATTATCTGCTCGTCCATCGTCAGCGCAAGTTCTATCTTGTCAAACAAATAGTCGTTGATGACCAACGGCCAATATTTCGGACGGTCGCTCTTTCCCACGCCGCCAGCGTAGGATGAAAACACCGCCACCATGAAAAATACCGCCGCTAAAATACGTATTCTCAAAAATTCCATCTTCTTGTCCTTTACTTGTAATAACAAATGTCGTCGTTAAATTAACGGATAAACAACCAAGATATTGACTTTCCAAGTAAATTGTCCATCAAACTATGTCAAAGTTAAAATCTCTCTTTACAATAAAAAGAATTATCCTCGCATTTGCAATCATTCTGGCCTTGTTTTGTCTCGCCTGCATCTGCGCTCTGGCTGCACGGCATCGCAATAAGTTGAAGCGCTTCAACAATGCCGTCCAGGCTTTCGACAATGGCGACTACGAATCCGCCAAGACATTGTTCGCCAAGTGCTTATACGACCAATACAACAGCGAGGAGGTCAACAAACGCCTCGCATTGATCGCCGAATATGAAAAAAATTGGCCGCAGGCTGTCGTTTACTGGCAGCAGACAGCATCGCTGAATCCGTTCAAGTCGGACGAATACATGCCACGGCAACTCAACGCCTTGAAAATGATGCGGAATTTTCCTGCCATCGTCACTATGCTCACCGTCGCAGAGCCGAAAGGCGGCCTTTCGCAGGAACAGCTCATCCTGTTGGCATACGCCTATTTAAAGACCGACCGTTTGGATTCAGCCAAAGAAACATTCGCAAAGGTGACTGATAAGGACGCCCTTCAGTCACCGCTCGGACAATTCATGTCTTTCAGCCTAGACGACAAAAAGCACACCGTCCAGGAAGTGCTGGATTTTTTACAACAATTCCATGACAACAAAGACCCTTTCATCGCATTTGAAACGCTGTTTTCAAGTGCCAACCAATACGCTTTCGTGAAGGACATGAAAAAAGGAAAGGACTGCATGGCCCGCGCTGTCGCCCTCAATCCAATCATCGGCAAACCATTGCAGGGAGACTATTTATATGCCTTGGGAGCCATCTCCGAAGCCATTCCCATTCTAGAAGAATGCACAGCCTCCCAAACGCCGCCACTTCTCCTGGCAAGCTTGCTCGGCGAATGTTACACCATCACCAACCAGCCTGTAAAATTGAAGGAGTTGGCCGCAAAATGCAAGACGGGAAGCCGCGAAAGACTCATCACGGGATATTATCTCGAAGCTCTGCACGCTTACTTAACCAATAATGACAAGGCACTTATCGAAAACATCGCTCTCTGCGAGTCGTATTTCATGTCATCCATCGCCATGCTCGTCAAGCTACAGGCCGCAACCCGAGCACAGGACGTAGAAGCCACAAAACGCCTTCTAAAACAAATCATGGAAGACCGCAATTATGCGAATTTCAAGACCGTCGCAGGCAAAATGGGAATGCAGTTTGTCTTCAATCTCGTCTCAAACAACCAGGCGGCACAGGCCGCCGTCATTGCACAGCAACTCTTCGACCGCTCAAAACCGGACCTTCTTCTGGCACGACTCATCGTCGGAGCAAAAACCGCCGATGGTTCCCTGACACAAAGCGACATCGATTATTTCGAGAAGACATTCCCAAATGATTTTGTCATTCTCCTGTTCATCGCTCGTAACCACCTGAAGAAAAACAATTTCCAAGCGGCCATACAGACAGCCCGCACCAATCTGGATACCCATGCTAATTCGGATATCAACTTGTCACCTGTCAAAATCGAACTGCTCAATGCACAGGAGGCGCTTAAGCAGTACGACGATGCCAAAGCCACGGCGTTGGACCTCCTGTCCACGGCAAAAGCAGACCTCGGAACTAATCTCTTCGTCCTCGATTTCTTCTTTAAACATGGTTTCAAAGATGAACTAAAATCCTATCCTGACATGGTAAAAGACATGGATTCAGAAGACTTTGCGGCCATGAAAAAGCTCGCCATGGCGCAAGCTGCATTCATAGAGAAGCAAAATGACCAAATTCCAGCACTGTTGGATGGCATTGGAAATCCGCAACCCGCCGTTCTCTTCCAAATCGCCATCTTGTTCACGATGGCCCAACATTTCGACAAGGCGAATGAAATTTACCAAAAAATCATCGACGGAGGACATGCCCGCCCCGCCATCTATCTGAATATGTCTGAAAACTGCCATGCACTCAAGCAGAAAGATCAGGCTTTCAAATACGCAAAACTCGCCCGTGAACAAGACCCAGACAACCCCATCACCAATGAAATGTACGCCGTCAGGCTTTTTGAAACAGGTCTAAACCAAGAAGAAGCTTTCCGAATTCTCGATGGACTCATCACAAGGAAAACCATCACAGAGGCGGGTGCCAAAGCTTGGTACCAGTTGATGTTATCGTACAGAATGAAGGAGTTGTACGACCAGAAAAAATGGCACGAGTGCATGGCCGAGGCCAAACGCGTGTTGAGCCTTGCTCCGAAGGACGAAAACGCACAGAAAGTCTATGATGCCGCTGAAAAAGAACTTAAGGCGGAAGAGGCAAAGAAGGCCGAAGCAAGCAAAGAAGAAGATGACAAGGTAGATGCAGCCCTTCAAGAGATTCAAAAGAAAAAAGAAGAAAGAGAGCAAAAGACACAAGCGATGCCATAGAAGGGCACACTCTATGCCGACCATTTGCACAACGCGCAAACTCCACCTATAAATGGAAATTGTAACCATGCCATTTCCAATCATTAACAAAACAAAGCTTTCATCTTGCCTTCCCTGTCTGCTGGTGAGTCTGGCCGCATTCGTATATGGTGTCGTCCAAGCAGTCAAGACCTCCAACGGACAATGGGACGCCATCGCCGTCTTCCTGCTTCTGGCCATCGCCGCATGGTATTTCAACACCGCCGAATTGACGGCGACCGAAAAGCAAACGTTGGCCAGGCCTAGCCTCCACTCACGCATAGTTGCATGGTTGCTGCTCGTCTGCGCCATCGTCATATCACAATTGGAACTATCTGGCACGACGGAACTTTCAAGCCATATCGCTGTCGCAATAGGTGCCATTGCAATCATCCTATTCTTCCAAGGAACCTATGCGGCATTTCGTATGTCGTTGCCATTGATTCTCTTCTGCATTCTCGTCCCCATGCGGGAGCAATTCATCCTCACAGTTTCATATCCACTGCGACTCGTTTCAACTTTTCTCGCCGTGAAAACGCTGCAAGTGTTTGGCATTCCCGTCCAATACCATCTGACAACCATCACCATGCCAGGCGCCAGCCTAGTCATCACGGACGCCTGCAGCGGCGTGGAGCAGTTGGAAGCCATGACGCTCGTCGGCTATATCATCATCAAAATGCACTCGCAGCCAGTAATCTACGCCATCTGCCAATACCTGTTCATGCTACCCATCATCATCATCACAAACGCGGCTCGCGTCGTTGTCACCGTCCTCCTCTACAGGGCATTCGGCGAAACGATTCTCGGCAACACGTGGCATGCCATTCTCGGCTATGTCATGGTAGCAGTCTGTTCACTTCTCATCATCGCCTCCAAAAAACTCTTCCCATCCGATGATGACACGCCACAAAACGATGGTAGCACCACCCCGTCGCAGCAAGACTGATAGCCATGAAAGCCACTATACGACAACATCATGCACTCATCTGGCTCGCCATGCTCGCAGCCTGCATCCCGTATGCCCTGAAAATCCCGTATGTCGTTTCGGCATGGCGTGTTTCACCGCTGGATGCACACGACTGGCTTTTCCTCCCCGTCGGCTTCGCTCTCATCGCCGTCTCCTGTATCGGCTTGAAAACAAAAGACGAATCCAATTTCGACTGGATGGCTCTGCTGCTGATGCTTCCCGTCTTTCTTCTTTATATCTATGGATTCATCAAACACATCCATGCCGTATCCATCATTTCGGCCATCCTTTTCGCCGCGCTTTCCATCCTTCTTCTATGGGGGTGGAGCCGATTTGTGCTCTGTTTGCCCGCCTTCGTGGTCTTCTGCCTCTCTGCAACTAGCACGACCTATTGGCTTTCCAACTTTCTCACACCGCTCCATTGCGATGGATTCCATGCGAAAATCGCCATCGCCATCGTCGCGACCATTGTCGCCGTCCTCCAACGGCATTTCCATTTCATTCCCCGAAAACATGAAACACTTTTCGCCTGTTTTGCCGTCGCCGCATTCCTTTTCATTTTGTTGTCGTTAAACGCCAACATCAAATCCGTCCCTTTCATCCCAGATTTTTCGCACCGCAGCCTGCCGTCCGCCATCGGCTGTGAACAGGAGCCGACGGCGGCGGACCTCCAGTTCTTCGCAGGCTCAATACCGCAGAAATACTATTTTGCGACTAATGACGGCGGCGGTGTCAACGTCCTCGCCGTCTCGTTGGGCGACAATGTCCACCAAATCCATCCGCCGTCGCACTGCCTCCGTTCGGGCGGCGCCAGAATCCAGTCTGAACAACGCCACCAAACTGAACTTAACAGCGACCAAGCGCTCACTGTCACAGAAATTATCACAGAGGGAAAAAATCAGCAGTTTGTCTTGTGGTATTGGTATTCCAACAGAGAATATTCCACGCCTGGATTCATCTCATTCAGAAAGGCTTGGAAATCTGGAGTCGAATGGCACAGCTATCAAATTTCAACCAACGCTTACAACGGCGACTTGGAGACAGCCCGCAACCGCCTCCACACCATACTTGCCGAAATCGCCTATAAAAATTCACCGTTGCAAAAATAAAGACTTGACTTTTTGATTTCAACAGGCATATTAAAATATAGATATTCGGGCCTATAGCTCAGCGGTTAGAGCTGACGACTCATAATCGTCCGGTCGCAGGTTCGAACCCTGCTGGGCCCACCAACCTTTACAACAAAAAGCCTAAAGTTCGCAACTTTAGGCTTTTTTCAACTCTGCGTTTCTGTGAAGAGCCTGATGTTATGGCATCCTCAAAGAGGCTTAATGCGAACAGGATGCGTATGAAGCCACTCATATTCGGTCTCTTCGAGGCCCCATGCTTTTCCTCAGACTAGTCTGGGTTACTTGGTTGGCAAGTTTTTTACTGCGTTTTTTAATTAAAAATTTCCTATTATCAACCTTCAGATTTCGTTTCCGCATCCGCAGGTGGCGGCGTTGCCTGGATGGTCATGCGCATTTTGTCCAATACACCGTTGACAAAACGCGTCGAATCGTTCTTGCAGAACACCTTGGCAAGTTCAATCGCCTCGTTGATGGCCGTCGCGGGCGGAATCGGCATCGCGGGCGGCTCAGGCTTGTTCAAAAGCTCAAACGCCGCAAGACGAATCAGATTGCGGTCGAGCATTCCCATGCGAGCCAAGCGCCAATTGTTCACCGCCGTTGAAATCAGTTCGTCAATCTGACCACTCATCGCAACGACACCGCGAACAATTTCAAAGGCATACACAAATGGTTGCTTGGCAACCATTTGCTTGGCTTGTTTATCAATTTCGGCATCCAATTCAGGTATTTTTCGTTCAAAATCCTTTAGCTTCTCGGATATCTCGGCCATCGCCTCGTCCGTAAGCAAGGGGTCCGGCTGCTCGTCTTCAGGAAAAAACACCGGAGACAAATCCTCCTCCTCTTCGTCTGTATCTTTTTTCTCCATTTCCGGCTTCGCCGCCTTGCGCATACGTATCTTGCGGCGACGTTCATCCTCCTTCTTCAACGCCATGTAGCGTTCATAGTCTTCCTTTGACTTGCGCCCCTTCTCCAAAAGAGCCTCACTTTCCTCCATCTGCTTTTCAATCTCCTGCTGTTCCTTCCATATATTGAATAATTTGGCGCAAGGCGCTTCCAGCATATCCGGAAGATAATCGCGGACATCCTCCACAGCGGATGAAAGGAGGCACAGATAATGGGAGATGTCCTTATCCGTCAAGTTCCAATCATTGCGGCAATCTAGTTGATACAAGACCTGCAAAGCGCAGAAGCGGGCGAAAAATCGCTTCTTCTGGTATTGCTGCCTGCCATCTGACTTTTTCCGTTTTTCGTCCATAACCCGTTCTTTCTCCCTGTTTGCCGCTTATTGTCAAATCCGTCAGATACAAGTATTCAAGCCTTTTTCATTTCTTGAACTGGCGCATCAAATCCGCCATTTCGATGGCCGTTTCGGCCGCACTGGAGCCACGGTTTCCCGCCTTGCAGCCAGAACGTTCAATCGCCTGCTCAATGTTCTCCGTCGTCACCACTCCGTAAATCACAGGAATATTGTGCTGCAACGATACTTGCGCCAATCCCTTGGAAACTTCGGCATTGACGTAGTTCGCATGAGCCGTCGAGCCTTGAATCACGACACCAAGTGCGATGATTGCATCGTATTTTCCGCTGGCCGCCATGTTCTGTGCAATCAGCGGAATTTCAAACGAACCAGGCACCCATGCCGACTCGATGGCCGATGCCTCCGCACCATGACGCAACAGCGTATCAATCGCACCGCCAAGTAGTTTGGACGTGAAAAATTCGTTGAAACGCGCACAGACGATTCCAAACCGCAATCCAGCCGCGTTCAGTTTCCCTTCGTATGACTTCACTTCTGCATTCATGGCTCACCTTTTGTCTTCTTGAACTACTATTGTAAAAAAAACTTGCTTTCGAAATCGATATGACATTAAGCATTAAGCATTAAGCATTAAGCATTAAGCATTAAGCATTAAGCATTAAGCATTAAGCATTAAGCATTAAGCATTAAGCTCCGTGCAGCGGTCAGATCAAATGTTCCATACGGTCTTTCTTCGTCTGCAAGTACTTTTAATTGAACTCGCAAGGCTCCATGACCAGCGGTTCGCGCCCTGTGATGCTCAAGCCGTGGCCTTCCA
>JAGCSE010000317.1 GCA_017964325.1 Victivallales bacterium
AATTGTTAATTGTTAATTGTTAATTGTTAATTGTTAATTGTTAATTGTTAATTGTTAATTGTTAATTGTTAATTGTTAATTAAGAATTGCATTTGCTCATCTTGAATTCAGATGGATTGATGGTCGTGCTGACGAGTTGGTTGATGAATTCCAGCTCGACCGTCCACAGAAACTTGCGGTCTTTCTTTTTCAGCCAGCCAGTCACGCCCTCCCAGACACCGTTCTCAATCAGAAAGCGGTCGCCTTCGCAGATGCCAACGTTGAATTCGATCTCCTGTTCGAGTCCGACGGATTCCATGGCGCGAACGGTGCGGATGTCCTCCAAAAGACGATCTTGCGACTCTGTATCCAGGAAACGGATGACGGCTCGGGTTGCGCGAAGCTCCGAAAGCTGCTGTGCCGTCGCTTTTATGAAGACGTATGACGGAAACATCGGGCGAAGCACGATGCGCGAGCATTTGTAGGGCTTGCCATGGCTCAAATAGGAATTGACCTTCCAGACCTTCCGGAGGGGAAGGTAGCAGGGGATGTCGGCTGCCCGGCAGAGTTCCTTCAGCCGAAATTCATTCAACGGCGTCGTATAGACGGGCATGACGGATTCGCCGCTGGAGGGGGCCAGCAGCCGTTCGTCGAATTCCACCGTTATGTTCTCAGTTTTCATGACTTTTGGCGACGCTAGCGCTTCCCCTCAAACTGCAACCATTCAGGGGCTGAAAACAAAAAACGTTACAAAGTGCGCGTTTAGAGCATCTTGCAACGGATTGTCGTAAATAGAGATTCATGTTTTGCCTGGCGGCAAGTCAAGTCCATGTCAATCCAACTCATTGGCTTCACAGAACATACATCCCCCGCCCAAGCGAGTCTAAAACTGTTTTGGAGTTGGTTTTGCATGGTGTTTCCGTGTGGTCAATTGAGATTGATGAATCTTGAAAATCACTATGAATATAAACACGGAAAATCATTAGTCAAATGATTGACAAGATTTTTATGGCATTTATGTGATTATTTCTGTACATTAGAATTTATAACGCAGAGGCGCGGAGTTTTTTTACGCAGGGGCGCAGAGTTTTTTTGTTTTCAACTTTTTAACATCACATTGTGAAATATTTTGATGTTTTCAAACGTAATAATGTTGTGACACATCCATCATGGGCAATCCCCATGATTTTGACTGTATATTTATTTAAGGAATATAGAGCGTTTTAGGAAAGGAGATAAGCATGTCCATTTCAGTCAAATGGAGCGACCAATTGGAACTGCTAGCTGACGGACTGTTCAAAACATGGCGCAGCCAGCGGAGCGTTTTCCGCAAAGTCTGCGTGGTAGTCCATGACATGGGCACAAGGGACTGGCTGAAAAACTATTACTTGATGAACGGCAACGACCGCCGTGTCCTCATGAACATGGATTTCATCCCCCTGCCTGAATTCGTCAACAACTGGCTGTTCGCCAAGACGCATGACGAAGCACTGGACAGCCGCAAGCCTAATGAGCATCCATATGCCAAGCCTATCATGACATGGCGAATCTACCGCATCCTTTCGGACAAGGCCCCCCTGCCCGCCGAGCTGCTGCCGCTTCTCGAATACATAGGAAACGACGAAAAGAACGCCCCCAGACGACGTTATGCACTGGCTCAGCAAATCGCCAAGCTATACGACGACTACCTCAACTCCAGATTCGCCGTGTTGCTCAACTGGGAGTCGCCTGATTTCCAGCCAATGAAGGGCATCCCCTCATGGCAGCCTGTCCTCTACAGGCTTCTAGCGCAAGAAGAAAGCGGAACATACGCAAGCGATTACAACTCCGTCCTTTTCCATGACATTGCAAAAAAAGCGGTCGATAACGGCTTCCCTGACTACTCGTCTGTCCATGTATTCGACATTCCCGACATGCCCGAGCCGACGTTCCATCTTCTGGAGAAAATCTCGGAGGAAATGGATGTCACATTTTGGACATTCAATCCCTGCGGCGACTGGCTTGCGGACACGCCCACCAAGAAAAGCGCCATCAAAGAAATGATCCGGTTGACACGCAACGCATTGAAAAACGGCGATTTCCCTCCGTCCTTCGAGTTGGACGGCATTTTCGCAGATCCACAGGAGAGATTGCTCGGTGCATTGGGCATGGGCGGCCGCGCCATCATCGGCGCCCAGTTGGATGACTTTTCAGTTTCGCCTGAAGATGTTCTGGGAACTCCGAAAACTGCCTTTACAAGTCTGGGAAACGCAGAGATTTCCGTCCACAATTGCTTTTCGCCGAGACGGGAGTTGGAAGCCGTCCGCAACGGCTTGCATGATTTCTTCCAAAAGAATCCAGAAGCCTCACCACGGGACGCCATCGTCCTCTGCGGCGACTGGAGCACATACGCTCCAATCGTCGATGCCGTGTTCAGCACGGATGAAAACGCCGAAGGATACATTCCGATGACATTCGCAGGCAGCATTTCGGGAGACACGCCGTTGACACGCTCCTTCAGCGATCTTATGTCGTTCCGCGACAACCGCTTTGAGCTAAGCGCCGTATTCGCCCTGTTGAGCATCCCCGCCATCCGCAGCCATTTCGGACTGGACGGCCAGGCCGTACAGACGCTTCGCGACATGGCGCAAAATGCAAACATCCGCTGGGGATTTGACGACGATGACGTAAATGCCGTCATTGGAGTGGAAAACGGTACTCCCCACTACCCCTATACATGGCGAAGGGGACTCGACCGCCTTGCATTGGACATGCTCTACGGCCCCCTCGAAAACGACAATACTATCGTTGAAGCGGGCGATCTTGGCGAACTGCTTCCCAGCGGAAAGGTGGAAGGTGATAGAGCACAGAATCTCAAGGATTTAAACCGCTTCATAGATGCGCTCGCACAGCTCCGCAGAACGCTGAAAAACGGGAAATACGATGCCGAAACATGGCAGAAGCTACTTCTGGACATCGTCAACCAGTTCTACGAGGAGGACGATGAAAATCTGGATGAACTGAAGAAAATTCGCAGGGCCATCCAATCCGTCCATGACAACATCCAGATGGGCGGCATGACAGAGGACATCGAAAGCGACGTATTCGTATCTGCCGTCCTTTCAAGCATCAAGAATATACTGCCAGGCTCACGGACACCTGCGGACTCCGTACTATTCGCACCATTGAAAAGCGCATCCGCCACACCACACCGCTTCGTCTGGATATGTGGCCTTAACGACGGTGTCTTCCCGCACATTGAATACCATCCATCCTTCGACATCATCGGAAAGCATCCCAGCCTGTTTGACGTCACCTCCCGTGATCGCGATGGCTTCGCGCTTCTGAAAGCCGCCCTCTCCACCCGCGGCCATCTCGCCTTGAGCTATGTCGGCCGCAACATCAAGACCAGCGAATCAATCCCTCCGTCCGTGCTGTTGAATGAACTGCTTGAATACTTGAAGAGCATAAATGTGAAAACAATCAAAGAATACAAACACCCCCTCCAAAGCTACAGCCCGACCTATTTCACGCAGGGGAGCAATTTGCCGCCCAACTATTCCGCCACTGACTATGCGGTCGCCATGACCTTGAACACCCAACAGAAACCATCGCCAGAAGAAGAAAACAACATTTCCGCCTTCACACTGAATGAGACAGGGGAAACAATCATTCCAGCCGAAGACCTGGCGGACTTCTTTACAAATCCCAATATTTTTCTCATCAAGAGACGACTTAATCTCAATACGTTGTTTTTCAGTGAATTACAAGATGAGGACGTTCAAGTTGCAACCTTGAATAACCATTTGAAATCCAAATTGATGCTGACGCCTCCCGACGACCAAGAAAAGGATAACCTTGGCAAAGTGCTCGTGGAAAAGGGCAACGCCCCTGATTGGGACTCGGCAGAAATCGCAATAGATGGAGCAAATGATAAATCTGATGAATGGCGTAATTATCCTCTGAAATTCGGCAAATCAAAAACTGACCCGAACAAAGAGTTCACCTGCGACAATACGACAGTCGTCGGCGCCTACAAGGAATTTTTGGAGCATCCAACTGTTTCCGATGAAGAAGCCGTATGCGACCTAAATGGCCATGTCATTCGTATCCCGTTCAAATACAAGAGGATTAGACTCCAGACACGGGAAGGACTGTTGGACCATGTTTTCCATATGGATGATGCCGCCAAGGCATACGATTCCACTCATACATGGACATGGATTCTTCATATTATCGGACACGCGGCTGGCTGCACATTTGCAACTATTTTCTTCGGGCAGAAAATGCCCGCCAATAGCTTCAGGCCGCTGGACAAGGAAACGGCTAAAGCCAAGTTGAAGAAATGTCTGGAAGTGGCTCTGGCCCCGCTGCCACAGGATTATCCGGATTTTGACAAGGCCAATAAAAAAGATGACACGCCTTTTGCGGAATCAGTCGATAAACAGGATGACAAGCCTCCCTTCGTCCCTCCTGCAAGCATTAACACTCATAAGTAACAGGCAATACGATATATCGGAGGGAAAAAATGAAAGAAAACAACATATTCAACGAAGCAATCCTGAAGCCTGGCTTTCCGCTGGAGGGGACGCATCTGGTCGCCGCATCCGCAGGAACGGGAAAAACTCACAACATCCAGAACATTTACGCGCGGTTGATTATTGAAAAAGGTCTGCACGTTTCGCAAATACAGGTCATGACCTATACGGAAGCTGCCACAAAAGAACTGCGCGACCGTTTGCGCAACGTGTTGACAGACATAAACATTTGCCTGGACGGAAAATCCTGCGAAGGCAAGAACGCCCAATCCAGAACCAAACGTGCCAACGAACTCATAGCGGCCTGCACCAAAACTAATATACAAGAAGCAAAAGCCGCAATCGGCTTGGCCCTGCTGGAATTCGACAATGCCGCCATCTCCACAATTCACGGCTTCTGCAGCCGCGCCTTGGCACGCCATGCCTTCGAAACCCATACGCCTTTCAATATGGAAATTGAAGACAACAAATCCGCAGAACTAGAAATACGTACGCTAGACTGGTGGCGCACACGCGAAAAGCACGCCCCGCAGGAACTCCTCCCCGCCCTCTCCATCGAAACACTTCAGAAATATGTCAAAGACCTTGCGGGCAAGGCTGACTGGAAACTGGATGCACCAGACACGGCGACCGCTGAAAGATTTATGCTTCAAACGGCGGCGACAATTGTCGAAGCATATGAAAACGACCGCCCAAATCGCTCCAAACAAACTTACGACGACCTCCTACGCGCCATGCGAGACGCCCTGAAGGGTCCCTTCGGGCAGGAGTTCGCAGCAAAACTGCGTGAAGATTTCAAGGCGGCGTTGATTGATGAATTCCAAGACACCGATCCCGTACAGCTCGACATTTTTAGACTCGTTTTCCTTGCAAATCCCCAAATGCCAGTATTTTTTGTCGGCGATCCCAAACAGGCCATCTATGCGTTCCGCGGCGGTGACATCTTCACCTATCGTGCGGCAGCGGAAAATTACGTCCCACAGGAAAGAAAATACGAATTGGATACGAACCACCGTTCAACCAAACGGCTCATAGACGCTGTCAACGCCATTTTCATGGACCAGAAAACGGACGGCAAGGTGTCATTTACGTTTGGAGACCCACAAATCGACTATCCAGAACCAATCAATACCGACGAAGACAATCCGCCGCCGTTGAAAATCAATGGAGAAGCTGACCCCAAACCGTTCAAATTCATCCAAACTAAAGGCAATTTACATGATGTTCTGGTACAAGAAGTTGTAAATACATTGACGAACTATAGGAAAACCATTCGCAATGACGATAAGACATTTAGCGAAGGCCCCCTCTCTCCGCAGGACATCGCCATTCTGGTAGCCTCAAAGGCGACTGGCTCGGAAATCATGAAAAAGCTGAAAGCCTGCGGCGTCCCATGCGTCCATCAAAAGCCAGGCAACGTCTTTGCAAAACTCAACAATAGTTGGGGAGGCAGTTCCAAACCAACTCCCACGCGAATGATGCGTGAAATCTACTCCGTACTGAAAGCCATGGCAAATCCAAGTGATGGAAGGCAAGTCCGCACCGCGCTCGCCACGTCATTCTTCGGCGTGCCTCCAACGGAATTGCTTGACATGAAAGAAGATACACTCGCAGATAAGATTGGTGTCTTCAATGACTTGAACAAAACATGGCTCAAACGTGGCCTCGGAGCGGCAATCTCACAAATGCAGAAATGCGGAATACGAAACGACATCGGATACAAACAACGCCTCGCCGCCCTGCCCGATGGCGAACGGCTGCTGGCGGACTGCGGCCAGATTTTCGAACTGGCCATCGCCGCCGTCAAAGAGCTCGGCCCATCTCCCGACAAGCTCCTAAGCTGGCTGGAGGAACGTGTCATCAAAGGCAATGATGAACAGGACACCGACGCATACGCACGGGAGCTGGAAAGCGAACACGACGCCGTCAGAATCATTACCATGCACTACTCCAAGGGCTTGCAGTTCCCTGTCGTCTTCCTCCCTGAATGCAATGTGTCTCCCCGCAATGCAAAGCCTGGCGACATATCCTGCTATCATGTTGAAAATCAAGATAATGACAATGGCTATCAATTGGTTTTCAGCACCGAATCTAAAACACAGGCAATCACGGAAGAGATGCAGGAGAAACTGCGCCTCCTCTATGTCGCCATGACACGCGCCGAACGGCGCACTGTTGCCTTGTACACTGGAAACATCGGCGTACCTCTGCAAACGTTGATAAACAATGCCAGAAGCAATGGCGCAGGCGACAGCGAGGGTTCGCCCATCGAGTGGATTGACAATGCCGAACCTTCTCCCGAACCACCCCAATACACGTTTTCCCAACAAGAAATCAAATTGACACCTGCCCCATCCCCCCGCATTTACGACCTTCATTCAACAAAGGGAAGCTACACCGCGCTCGCCCCTTCCGAGAAGTCCTCCAAACCACCAGTCCTACCACAAGTGAGGCCTCCTCTATTCCAAATTCCGCATGGTTCAAACATCGGCTCCTGCTGGCATGAGATTCTGGAAAAAATCCCATTCAATGCAGACGATGCAACAATCCGCCCTGTTGCAGAAACGACCTTGCTTAACTATGGCTTCAATCCACAGGAAGAAATCGATGGCAGAAATTATCTGGACCTCACGACGGATATGCTCATGAAAACATTGGATTTCCAAATCCAATCACCTAGCGGTGAAATGTTTTCCTTACGGAAAGTCAATGGAAATCAACGTCTAAGTGAATTGGAATTCGATTTTCCATCATTGAAGGCAAAGGATAGCACACAGGCTTTGGCGGAAGTCATCCGAAAGCATTGGAATGGCGACGACTCCAAGAAGGATTTCTTGAAGATCATGAACAACTGGGACCGCCCAATCCCCAAAGGATTCATTAACGGCTTTATCGACCTGTTCTTCCAGCATGGCGACTACTATTACATCGCCGACTGGAAATCGAACATCCTCGGCGGGCATCCAGACACCTTTACGGAAAGCAGAGTTCGTAAAGAAATGGCCGAAGACGGTTATTTCTTCCAATATCTGCTTTACACTGCCGTGCTGCATCACTACCTGAAGGATGTTCTCGGTGATAAGTATAAATGGGAAAATAACTTAGGTGGAATCCGATATTATTTCCTGCGTGGCATCCCCTTCGAGAAAAAAGCATCTGTTTTTGCTGATAGGCCGAGCGAAGAACTGTTGAACGACATTGCCCTCACACTTGGATTGGAGGTGAAATGATGAATATTGAACCACGTTTCCACGATGAAGAAATAACCTCCGAATCAGAACTCGTCTGCGACGAAATGACACACAGTCTGCTCATACGCATGGGCTGCTCGGATGACGCCGCCACCCTCTGTGCCCTTGCCGTCAGCACGCAGGCCCAGGGCAATGTCTGCCTCGGTCCATTGGAGCAAAAAGATTGCGACATCTTAAGTCATTACCCAAACGTCATTTCTGATGACGGCACACGACCTTTCGTTTTGAAAAACAACCTACTCTACACACGCCGCAATTGGCTCTATGAACAAACCGTCATCCAACGCATGACGGAAATGTCCGCCCAAACGTTCGACAATGATATTGACATCCCAACGGACGGCATTTTCCAGAATATGGGACAACGCCAGCGAGAGGCCGTCCAGATGATGTGCAGTCGTCAATTCTCCTTGCTGACAGGCGGGCCTGGAACAGGCAAGACCTATACCATCGCACGTGCAGTGCTGTTGAGCCGCCGGACGGACAGCCGCCTCCGCCTTGGACTGGCCGCCCCCACAGGAAAGGCCGCCGCACGCGTGAAGGAGGCCATGACAGCAGAAGCTAACAATCTGGGATTAAACGATATGCCGCCTGCAACGACCATCCATTCCCTGCTCCAATCCAATTACGATCTGGTGACATTCAAGCACAACAAAGCCAACCCACTTCCATTGGACTGGCTAATAGTCGATGAAGCCAGCATGATCGACCTCCCGCTGATGGCCAAACTGCTTGACGCCCTGCCCTCCAACTGCCGCCTGACGCTCGTGGGAGACGCCCATCAGCTTGCATCCGTCGAACCAGGCCGTGTATTCGGCGACCTCTGCCGTATGGCCGGCCTCCCAAAGTGCGAACTAGACGTTAGCCGCCGCTTCCCACAAGGCGGTGAAATCGAACGTCTCTCCGCCGCCGTCAATACAGGCGACGGCGAAACCGCCTTGACAATGTTGAAAAATACAGATAATCAACTCCTTCATTACACGTCGCTTGCTAATATTTCGGCAGACAATCCGCAGTTCTGGAGTGGTTTTGAAGATAATGTTAAGAAGCATTTTCAAAGGTTTGTCGGCTCAGCCTCGCCAGAAGAAGCATTAAAGGCATTGAACGACTGCCGCATCCTATGCGCCATGCGGCACGGCCCGTACGGCATGACACGTCTTAACACATACGTCAAATCCATTCTGGACGACAATGCGCCAATTCCCATGATGATTGTCAAAAACAACCACAGCTTGTGCGTCAACAACGGAGACGTTGGTGTCGTCATACCCAAGCTCAAGGATGACTCGTTGCATTTATACGATGGGAACGGCAATGTCCGCAGCATCCGCCTGGCGTTGCTGCCAGAGCTCGAAATGGCATTTGCCTCAACCATCCACAAGGCACAAGGTTCTGAATACGAAAATGTTATCATTGTACTACCCCCATACTCGAAACTGCACGGCACAGAATCAGACAATCCGCTGCTGACTCGTGAAATCCTCTACACAGCCATCACACGCACACAAAAGGGCGTGTTCCTCTATGGCGGCGACGATTCCATAAGAACCTGCTGCTCACACGCTGTTAAACGCCAGACTGGCATGACATATACCATTGACAAGGAGGATTGAAACATGACACAACAAGACAAAAGGAAGATTTTTCAGAACGATCCGCAGATACGTTTCAACAAGTTAAAAGGAATGTTCTGGGGACTGGTCGTCGGCGACTGCCTAGGATCGCCCATCCAATTCACAGACAAGGACAACCATCCGTACATCACCGAAATGGTGCCCTGCCCTATATTCGGAACGCCTGCCGGCTATTGGACGGATGATTCGTCCATGGCATTCTGTGTCGCCGAAAGTGCCGTCCGTCTGCAGAAATACAACTTGAAGGACATCGCCAACAATTTCATCCGCTGGTACAGGGATGGCTTCTGGTCAAGCCTATCTCGCGCCTTTGATATCGGTTGCGCGACAGCCTCCGCCATTCGCGGGATCAAAAATGGCCTTCTGAAAAACGGCGAAGAGGAATCGCAGGGCAACGGCAGCATCATGCGCTTTGCGCCATCCTATATTATTAATTATGGAAATGATTCAAACAAAATACTTTATGAAATCAGTGACGTGACGCATGACAGCCAGGCGATACGTGATACCGTGGCTCTGATGGCTTCCATCTGCGATGAACATCTGCTCGGTCAAAGAACCAGCTGTAAATCCAACTACAACTCCCGCGAAGAAGTCAACAACTCCGGCTGGGCCGTCTCCACCCTCCAGGCCGCTTTGTGGGCGTTTGAAACGACCTCCACCTTCGAGGACGGAATGATCGCCGCCGTAAATCTCGGCGGGGACGCTGATTCCATCGGCGCCGTCTTCGGTCAGATCGCAGGAGCATACTATGGCTTCAAGGCCATTCCCGAACGTTGGTTGGACAAAATCAAAGACAGGGAAAAAGTCAACGCATTGATTGAAGCCTGCGTCGGGCTTCATTTCGAAGACAGTGCGCCAAAGTCCTATAATCCTCTGTACGGGGCACTTGGGGGCGATTTTGTCGGGTCGATTTATGAAAGCCGCAACATCAAGACAAAAACATTTGAATTGGTATCGCCGCGCTGCCATTTGACGGACGACTCCATCCTAACCCTGGCAACTGCCGATGCCATCCTGCATAAGGATGACTTATACAAAAACTATTATCATGCCTGGGGAAACAAATATCCATACGCTGGATATGGTGGCAGATTCCGCGCTTGGCTTGCCAGCCCAATCGAAAAGGCTTGGTCCTACGGTAGTTGGGGGAATGGCTCCGCCATGCGCATCAGCCCCGTTGGCTTCGCATTCAACACGGAGGCAGAAGTTCTTGAACAAGCGGAGAAATCCGCCAATACCACGCACAGCCATCCCGAAGGAGTCAAAGGCGCCCAGGCCGCTGCATTGGCTGTCTTCTGGGCTCGGACTGGACGTTCCAAAGAGGAAATTCAGCAAGGCATCACAGAACGGTTCGGATACGATTTGTCAATGCCGCTGGATGAAATCCGTCCAACATACAGATTTGACGTATCTTGCATGGGCACTCTGCCCGTGGCCATCCGCGCCTTCCTTGAATCGACCTCCTACGAAGACGCCATTCGCAACGCCATCAGCGTTGGCGGCGACAGCGACACCATCGCCGCCATCACAGGCGGAATCGCCTTGGCGTTCTACAAGGAAATGCCCGAACAGCTCATCAAAGCCATTGAATCAAAACTCGATGATGACATGCTTTCGGTCTGCCGAGATTTTGCAGAAAGATTCCAATAAATTCCACGACTCTGCGACCTTGTGATTCTGCTAAAAAACCTCACATCAAAAAATATCCCCAAAAGAAGCGAGGCATTTTCCATAAAATCATACACCCCCTTGACAAAAACAAAAACAGACATAAATTCAATTAGATTTCATTTAGATTTTGTCATCTAATCCATATTAAAAGGAGAAAAACAATGTTTTGCACGAATTGCGGTCAAGAAATTCCAAACAATGCGGCCGTCTGCTCCCATTGCGGTGTCGCTATCGGAATGGAAAAGAAATTCTGCGCCAATTGTGGCCAAGCCGTCAACGCCAACCAGGCTATCTGCCTAAAATGCGGATGTGCTCTGCCGCAGATGCAAACGCCCAATAATATGCCGCAGATGCAAACGCCCAATAATATGAACAATGCCCAGAATGCAGGTCAGAAAATGATTCAGCCAAGTGGAAAATCAGCGACAACCGCCACAATTTTATCTTGTTTGATTACGGGATTGGGGCAAATTTACTTGGGACAGACGATCAAGGGCGTGGTAATGCTTCTTGGCGGAATTGTAATTAGTTTAATCACTGCTGGCATTGCCGGACTTCCTATCTGGATTATTACAATGGTTGACGCATATAAGATCGGTAAAAAGCTGGAAGCCGGCCAAAGTGTAGGAGAATGGGAATTCTTCTGACGTGGACTACCTGAATACTCAATTCAGAGCAAAGGACAGCTCAGGACGCGAAACACTTGTAATCTGCGTTTGTTTCGCCTGTGCTGTCCTGTTGCATTTTCTTCGAATTGACATCACACACGGCATCTTGCCAAAATCCATTTCCGACCTTCGTTTCATCGGACATCATGGCTTTGTATGTCCGCTTTGCGGCGGGACAAGGGCTTTTGCCTTCCTCGTTGTAGGGTCATTGCCGCAGGCGCTGCATTGCAGCCTACTTGGCACATGCGTTGCCATCTGGCTTCTTGTGACATTGCCAGTACGCTTCATTCACTGGTTGTTCCCGATTTGCCGATGGAGCCTGAAATCCTATCTTCTTATAAAAAAAATAGAGCATCCTGATTTGTTGATAATTGCCATGGCCTTCTTCTTATGCGTCCAGCTTTGGCTTCATTATCATTTCGGCTTCGTTTGGATTCCTCTGGCAGATTTATTAAATAGTTGATTATTAATATCTTGTAAAATTTATTGTCAGAAATTTCTTGACACCGCTTTTGCCTACATCCACTGTGGTATCTCAACATCGTCTGTCTTCCAAGAATCCCAAGCTGCCCTACAAAAAAAACGCAGCAGAATGGCATACTCTGTGCAATCAGTTGTGCAACGAGCAAACTCCGCCATGTCGATTCATAGCCTTCCTAATGCTTGTTTTTTGTGATTTCAGTGCTATCTTTTGCTATATTGTTCATACCATACCAGTCCGTGATTTCACAAGGAGTTTCGTACCATGAAAGACCAACAAATGAAAGATGCAACCAAATGCCTTCACGCAGGATATACACCGAAGAACTCGGAACCGCGTGTCGTTCCAATCGTGCAAAGCACGACATACGTCTATGATTCCACAGCAGATGTGGCGGCGGTTTTCGACGACCCCACGAAGAGCCTGATCTATTCCCGCTTCGGCAACCCCACCGTGATGGCCGTCGAAGAGAAGATCGCCGCCCTCGAAGGCGGCGTCGGCGCCATGTGCACAAGCTCCGGCCAGGCCGCGAATCTCCTCTCCATCCTCAACATCTGCAGCGCGGGCGACAGCTTCGTCAGCACGGCGGAAATCTACGGTGGCTCAATTAATCTCTTCTCCTTCACACTCAAGAAATTAGGAATCGAGTGCATTTACATCGACAAAAACGCCACCGACGATGAAATCTGCCGCGCCTTCAAGCCCAACACAAAGGCCGTTTTCGGCGAAACCATCGCCAACCCAGCACTGACCGTGCTGGACATCGAACGTTTTGCCCGTATTGCACATAAAAATGGCGTGCCGCTGATTGTTGATAACACCTTCGCAACACCTGTCCTTTGCAAGCCTTTCAACTATGGGGCGGACATCGTCACACACTCCACCACGAAATACATGGACGGCCATGCCCTCCAAGTCGGCGGCGTGATTGTCGATAGCGGGAAATTCGACTGGAACAATGGAAAGTTTCCCTGCCTGACGGAACCCGATGAATCCTACCACGGCATTTCCTACACAGGTACTTATGGCAAGAGTGCCTACATCATCAAAGCCAGAATGCAGCTGATGCGGGATTTTGGCGTTTATCCAGCCGCACATTCCGCCTTCCTGCTGAATCTTGGATTGGAAACGCTGGCCGTCCGCATGAAGCAGTACTGCGAGAATGCCATGACCGTCGCAAAGCATTTGCAGCAACTCCCCCAAGTGGAACGCGTTATCTATCCTGGACTGGAAGGCGACGCCTACCATGCGTTGGCGAAAAAATATCTGAAAGGTTGCAGTGGCGTCATTTCGTTTGTCATCCGCGGCGGAAAGGAAGCTGCGATGACCTTCATGGACTCCCTGAAACTGGCTTCCAACGAAGTCCATGTCGCGGACATCCGCACTTGCGTGCTCCATCCTGCCAGCGAAACTCATCGCCAGCTCACCGATGAACAGCTTGTCGCCGCCGGCATTGAAGGCGGCATGGTACGTCTCTCCGTCGGCCTAGAAGATGTTGAAGACATCATCGCCGATCTTGATCAAGCCTTTGCTGCAATCAAGTGAAATTGTATGCTCTGCTCATGCCTCTGCATTAGCAGAGCATGAGCGGAATTAGCCTTTTAACGGCTTTAGCCCTTCTGACAAAAAGCCCTGCAACTCATTGAATTGCAGGGCGTAAAATTGGTAGTCCGGGCGAGACTCGAACTCGCTACCTACTGCTAGAAAGCAGTATAGTTTATACTTAATTCTATCCATTGATTAGCAAATAATTTGCAAAAATAAGTTTTGCTCCTAAATTAGATGACGTTTGGTTGTTCATGGTAATCACAGTTTGCAGTGATCAAAAAAGGGGCATGACGGGCATGACAAGACAGCAGAAGAAACGCGAACGGGACACGAACGGCGCGGGAAGTATCGCGAAGCTGAAAGACGGACGTTTTCAATATTGGTATTACGATCCAGTGACAGGCAAGCGGCGCGGGAAAATCCTGACACTGCCGAACAAGGAAGGGCGCCAGATTCCAGTCACCAACAAGACGGACGCGGAAAAAGCAGCTCTGAGCTTCCGTCAGCGCAGCAACGAAATCACGAACTTGAAGGACAGGGAAACGGCACAGGTGGCAATCGCCAAAACTCGCAAGCTAATTGCTGGCCTCACAACTACCCCTGCCGACATCTGGGATGCTTTCGAGAAGTCAGGAACGCGCAAACAGGATGGAATCATGACGGATGAGCGCAAGGCGGAAATGAAGCGTGTCTGCGGTCTGTTCGCTGAATGGTGTGCGCAAAACAGAATCAACACACTTGCCGACATCACTGAAGATACCGTCTCAACGTTTCTTAATGCTGTTTCAAAAGGGAAATCAGGACGCACATTCAATGCGTATCGTGGTGTAATCAAATACATCTTCAAGCACACTTGGAAGCAACTGAAATTGGAATCCAACCCTGCCGAGAACATTGAGGCCATGGCCGTTATTACGGAAGGTCACAAGGAACTCACACAGGAACAGGTCAAGGCCCTGTTTGACGGTTTTACAACTGGATTCTCCTACAAAAATGAAAAGAGACGGAAGATAGCCTATAATCCCAAAGATATAGAGCAAATCAAAGTTGCCCTGCTGTTCGCCATGTTCACGGGGGCTAGAGCCATTGACGCATGTTGCATGAAATGGAGCGGGATAAATCTACAGTCAAACACACTGACTTTCAGACCATCGAAGACCAGCCGTACAAGCGGGAAAGTCGTGTCAATTCCAATCGCCCCGCCGCTTCTCGAAGGCATCATCGAGGCGGAGGCATGGAAGGAGCAGAACAGGCCAAACGAAGATTATGTTACGCCAAGTGTGGCAGTCCGTTATCTGGAGAATCCATCAACCATCTGCAAGGTAGTCCAAAAGCTCATCGAATGCGCCACTGGCCTGAAACCAACCGCCGAGCAAGAGGAAGGACGTGAACGCGCAGCAGCCGCCTTTGGCTTCCATTCCCTACGCCATAGTTTTGTCAGCTTTGCCGCAAACACAGGAATCCCGCAGGCCGTAATCGCTGAAATCGTCGGCCATGGTTCGCCGGCCATAACCAAAGCATATTCCCATGCAACCGATGAGGCCAAGCGTGAAGCCATAGCCGCCTTGCCAATAGTCATGGCAGAAACAGAACAGATACAGAGTGCAAGGCAGTTTGTCATGAAATTTCTGGACGAATGCACGGACAAGGAAGCCGAAGCCGTAGCGGATTTCATAAGGCGAACTTTGCCCATTGCTCAAAAGACAGTCGATGTCTCTTGAAAAATATCCTAAAAGTTCTTCACAATAACATTCCATGTTGAGAGTGCTCAACATTATACGGCATTTCGATTACGACTGTTGTTCATCTGCTGGCCCTCTCGTCTGCGGAAAAGGAGGTATGGACAGGTGGTATTTCTCTCCTATGGCCTGTAGCCTTAAGATCAAGTCCAGCATTTCCTCCTCCTCTTCACTGTCCTGTGCATTCATGCAGGCGTCCGCGATCTGCCGGACTACACATTGGACCAGCAGCGGAATGCAAGTTGCAAGTGCAGCCTGCTCCAGATGGTATATGAGCCATTCCATACCGGCTTCCGTGTTCAGGACCAACGACATAAACCTCCTGCCGTTGGCATCAGAAACATAGGATCCCTCTTGGGAGACTCCCATGTTGCTTCCTTCCATAAACACTTGTACATGCTCCTCTGACACCTCCCTCCATTCGCCTTTTTCAAAACATTCAAAAAGATATGATTCCCCTGTGTTGATGTCCTTGACAACCATGTCCTGTTCATTTTTGCCTTGGAGCTTGGTCTCTATGGATTGGACTTCATAATCATAATAAGGTATTTTGGAGATCGTTTCAAAGAAGGCCTCTCAAACTATAAATAATCAAATCATTGCTTCAACTCTTGGAGACATTTTATCGCACTGTCATACCCTTGTGCAGCAGCTTTGCGATACCATTTCACGGCCTTCGTTTTATCTTGGGGAACACCGTTGCCAGCGAAATAGCATCCACCAAGATGAAATTGTGCTTCATCATCCCCCTGGTCCGCCGATTTACTCCACCATTCCACAGCCTTGGCCATGTCTTTTTCAACGCCTTCTCCTAAGGAATAACCTAAACCAAGATAGAACTGTGCCTTTGCCTCTCCTTTTTCAGCAGCCTTATGATATTGATTGATAGCTTTTGAAAAATTCCGCCTTGCTTTTTGCCTGCTATACTAAACGTCATAAAGATTTGCAATTATATCCGACATAGCCGCCGCAAGTCATCAGAGCCTGTTGCCCATGTTTCAAACAGTGATTCAGCGGCATCACGCAATGACTCAAGCATTGGGAAGTACTGGTTATGCAGGCGCTTGCGCCGCGTCAACCTCCAGACGCGCTCGATAGGATTGAGTTCAGGACTGTAAGGCGGAAGAAACTCCAGTCTGAATAGTGAACAGACCTCTTCTCGCCACGCCTTATGCATTTTGGCGTGATGGTATCTTGCGTTGTCGATAATCAGCACCACCGTTTTGCCGACGATTCTGGACTGCTCTTCAACCTTCTTCAGAAACGTCCAGCCGGTTTCCGCGTTGAACTTGTCCTCCTCCCTGCTGTAGATGAACTTCCCATCCCTGATTCGGACCGCGCCGAAGTATCCGACGCATTTTCTTCCAGGATACTGAATCGAGACAGGCCGCTTGCTTTCGGGGGCAATCCACATCCGGCATCTCGAGCCTGTTTGCTGGAACAATACTTCGTCCGGAGCCCAAATGTCGTATTTGTCATCTCCGTATTCAGAGAGTTTTTTTATATTCCTCCTGGGCAACTGGATCTGCCTTTGCGCTCTGCGGGCGCGGTTTGCGCAGGCGGAAACCCAACTGGCGGAAGATGCGCTGGCATTGTCTTACGCCAAGCGAAAGACCCTTTGATGCCGCAAGCCAATGGGACAATGCCTTTCCATCCCACAGGACGCAGTCAAGACCAGCATCACGGGGATTTGCACGAAGAACCTTTCCGATTTCTTCCAGAAGCCCGGCGGAAACACGGCTTGGACGTCCGGGAACCGGCAAATCGTATAACGCCTGCAACCCTATTTGGTTGAATGACTTTACCCACTCCTCAACAGATCGAACGGAATCTCCAAGCAATTCTGCCGTCTTCACGCAGGACATCCCCTGCGCCACGAGCAGAACCGCATGCAGCCTGTGCTCGTATCTGGCAGCGGGATTTCTGCGGATCTCGTCTTGAATGATTGCTATGCTGCTATCTGGGCTTTCGACTTTAAGCATGGTGTATCTCCTATGGCTTGCGAGATACTATACACCAATTTCTTAAAATCGCAAATCTTTATGACGTTTAGTATAACACTCCTTAACCCATTGTCCAATTTTCGGGGTCCACTTTATTCTTGCAGCTTCTCCACCTTGGCATCCAGAAGATGGCGTGTCCGACGGTCAAAGTTGAGGCCAATGAGCCAGATTGGAAGTCCGCGGCCATGATATGGCGCGTCATACTGCTTGTCCTTGACCTGTTCCAACGCGGCTTCGGCGGATTCGTTCACCTTCAATTCAAAGATGAAAACGCCGCATGGATGGACGGCCACGACGTCCGCCTGCCCGTTGGCCTGACGGTCCTCCGTCGTGCAGCGGATGCCCTGTGACCAGAGGAGCACGACCAGATTTCGCTCGAAGGAGAACTCATGGACGTTCTCTTCAGTCGAGCCGTATGGCAGCGAGGCGTACAGCGACTTCAAGCCAATGAAGAACTCATCCCAGCGCGTATTCAAGAGCTTCTTGCCCAACTTGGTGACCCAGATGATATCCTGCCCCGTTGCTATGGATGTTGTCAGCGTCGCGAGATCCTGACGCACCTCCTGGTTGGGCACACGGAGATCGTATGATTGCGTTATCGGATGGTAGTCCGCTATGGTCAGATAGCCAGTCTGGTAAAGCATCGGAATGGTTTTCAGGTTATGAATATCCGTTACGTCAAAATCCCGTTCGTCCATGTCGGTCACGTTGTCCATATCAACGGCCAGAAAGTCCTCGCGCTTGAGGTAGTTCATCAGCATGGACGCCTTGCCCGTCTGCGACCAGCAGGTTTTGAATATTGGCATCCTACCAGCGAGATTCACACCGATTGACACCGGATTGTAAACGGTCTCACCCTCGAACAACCAGAAACGATATCCATTGAACCATCGTTTCAGCTCCGAACGGTAGTCTTCATACGGAAGTCCGATTTTCTCCGCATGGGCGTGCATATGTCCGTCGAAATACTCGTCCAGCTCCGCCTCCGTGTAGCCGTGCATCGTTGCGAACTCGTCGTCAAAGGACAGGTCGTGGATGTTCGAGAGGGCTGAGAAGACCGACATCTTCGTGAACTTCGACACGCCCGTGATCATCAGGAAGCGTATCTTGCCAGTACGCGACTTCATCTGCTTGTAGAACGAAGCCATTGCCTCGCGCACCTTGTCCGCCTCGTCCGGCTTGTCCAGCAACGTCGCCACGGGGTCGTCGTATTCGTCTATCAAAATGACGACGCCTTTGCCTTTACTCTCCTCCGCGAGTTCGTCGATGGCCGTCCCAAAATTGACGTCAGGCAGCTCCTTGTTGTCATATTCCAAGCCTGCCGCCTTCAACGTCCTTTTTACTTCGCTCGGAAAGCTCAGCATGAACTCACGGGCCGACGGCTGCGCGGCAAGGCTGAAATCGAAATTCAGCACTGGGTATTGCTCCCATTCCCAGTCCGTTCTTGAAATCGCCAGTCCGTCGAACAATTCACGCCGTCCATCGAAAATGGCCTTCAATGTGCTGATCATCAGCGATTTGCCGAAACGTCTAGGGCGTGCGATGAAGAAGCGCCGCGCGTCCTTCCTTGTAATCAGCCTGTGGAAGAAGGCCGTTTTGTCAACATAAATGCACCCGTTTCCCCTGATCTCGGGGAAATCGTGCGTGTCGGTGGGAATTGGTTGCAGCATGTTGAAGGTCTCTCCTGCGGTTGTTTTGTTTTCGGTAATTGTTATACACTATATACAATTGACGGATTTTCAAGCCTTTGAGGGAGTTTTTAAGGAATGTCTGTCTGATGATTCCGTCAGTCAGCAGTTTTGACGTTTCGATTAGCAGTTTTGAGGGCTCGATTAGCAGTTTTGACGCTTTTCCAGATGTCAGATCATACGTGAATGAGCATGGTTTAGGTACGAAAATCCGATTAGCAAATAATTAGCAGTTTAAGGTTTTGCCCAGTCGTTTTTGTGCGTAATCCATGGTAATACACTAATAAATATCAGTACATTATCCAAGACATCAAAAAGCCCCGCAACTCATTGAATTGCAGGGCGTTAATTGGTAGTCCGGGCGAGACTCGAACTCGCTACCTACTGCTTAGAAGGCAGTTGCTCTATCCTGATGAGCTACCGGACCATGTCTCATTATTAATATGTATCGCTTTGCAAATTTTTCAACTAAAGCAAGAAAACTTTCACTCTAAGGCCTGTCAAATATTGAAAATACCCATTGCCACTCTATAGTTTATAGTGGTATAGGTTACAAATCACCCCAAACAGCCTTGGAGTCCATTTCATGAACAAATTCTCCCTTCTCATACTCGGCTTCTTGTCATTGGTCGTCATCAATGCACAGGAAGCAGCCGTCACGGCTCCTCCCGCAAAAGAGGAAACCCAGTCAACAACATCGCATAAACGTCTCCGCGAATTGACGTTGCTCGAACTGGACAAGAAAAACCAACGGGCGCGCGAAGCGGGAGAAATCGCCGCCAAATTCAAAAGCATTTCCGCTATCGACAACCATGAACTGCGCATCACCGAATACCTGCGGCTCCAAAAGCGCATGGCACGCCTCCAAGACGCCATCCAAAAAGCAAACGAACGACAAGCGGATATCGCGGAACAACTCCGCGCGGCCGTTCTTGACACAAAACTCTCCCTTCAGGAATCAGAACGCCTGCAGGAATGCCGACAGTACATTGACGAGTTCGCACGCGCTCAACGCCTGATGTCAATGCAACTAAAAAAACTGAACGGCAACATTCAGGCCGCCATCCTCAAACTTCCCCCACCGCCCAATTTCACAACACGCTCGGGCTTGAAAATGGTTCTCGTCGGAACCGCCCCAAACGCATTCTATGTCTCTGAAACGTGCATACCGTCCGATCTGTTCGATTCAGTCCGTACCGCCAAAGCCCTCCAGCGGGAACCGGTCGTGGCGGGACATTATATGGGCGACAACGCAACCGCCTCCTATCAGCAGGCAGTCGCCTTCTGCAAATGGATGTCCGCATACGAATTCAACACCTATCAGATTCCAGAACTGAAACAACTGAAATTACTTCCGACATTCAATGTTCTTCCCGCAAAGGCCGTCTGGAGCATCACCGCATGGTCGCCTGATGACATCAATTACAGTCGCGCCGTGGAACGTTTCGGCGTCAAGTTCCAGACGGTATGGGACCCCAAACACCTGCTTTCCGAGCTTGATTTCATTGGCGAACTTCCAAACGCAACCTATAAGAACCTCGGTTTCATCGTCACGACCAGCATCAGGACTGGTATCCGCCAACGCCTGGAAACACTCATGAAACGTGTCAACGACGAAGCGCAAGACCAAGACACCCAGAAGACCGAATAACCCAATGGAGCAACCGCAATGAAAACATATTCCCGCATTTTTCTGACTTGTCTTCTCATATTCGTTGGCCTTCACGCCTCTGCACAAACAAAATTCAAACGTCGTGGCCGCTTCGTCAAGGAGGAAATCGAAAAGAAAGAGGAAGCACCGGCATACGCCGTCTCCCTTGAACAGACAAACGGAAGCGTTCCTGTCCTCCTCTTCAAAAAACAAACCGACGTAACCATCCACACCGTCCGCATGTACGAAACCATTTTGGAAATCGCTAAGATGGACACCGCCCCTGGCCCTGTTTACCGTGAACAAGTCGAGCCGCAGGTCGTACCAGGCGAACTGATGCCAGGTGAACACAACACCACCAAGAAAATCATTGATGGACCTCCCTTTGCAAACGAGACATTCCAAATTGAAGGACATGAATACACAACTGATAAGGATGGACAAATCAAAGATTTGCATCAAAAATTACTTGTTCCTTTAGACAATCTGTCCTGCAATTCGTACAACATTACCATCTACCATCCACAGCTCGGCGAAAAGACTATCACCATTACGCGAAACCTCCTGAAAAAGCCGACGACCGTCCATAAGGCCATTGACGAAAAAGCTCCGCCCGCTTACGATATTCTTGATGGGCTCGGCCTTGATTTCACGCAACTTAGACAAAATAGCCAAGATGGTCTCGCCGTTTCCTACAATATTCCCAAGTCCGTCAAGGCAGGAGAAACAGTCAATATCACGGTAGAAATCGCCAACAGCGGGACGCTTCCCATCGGGACAGTCCTCGTCCGCACATTCTCACGCGAACCTTGGCTTGACGGCAAGTTCTTCTATTTCGGCAATATCCATCCAGGCAGAACGGCGACGTTCACTCGCGAATTCACCGTTCCTGAAAACAGCAAAACAGAAATAAGTCACGTCGCGTTCGCGACATGGAACATACTCGGCAGCATGCCTGACAAGACACAGACATTCAAAATCACCCGTCAATAACCTAATCCTATTAAAAACAGGAGCTATCAATGAAAAACAACAAATACCAGGCCGGTGTCATCGGCCTTAGCATGGGCCATGGCCATTGCATCGGCTACCGCAACCATCCAAACTGCGAACTGGCAGCCATCTGCGATGTGGATGAAGCACGTCTGAACGCCAATAAGAATGAATTCGGCGTCGCGCAGGCCTCCACGGACTACCGCGACATCATTAACAATCCGGACATCGACGTTGTCTCCATCGCCTCCCCCGATTTCTTCCACGCCGAGCATTGCATCGCCGCCATCCGCGCTGGCAAACATGTTCTCTGCGAAAAACCGTTGACGCTCGATCTCGCGGAAGCGAAGCAGATCATCGCCGAAGTCGAAAAATCGAAAGTAAAATTCATGATCGGACAGGTCTGCCGCTACGCTCCGGGCTTCGCCCTCGCGAAACGCCTTGTCGATCAAGGCGCCATCGGCGACCTCTATTTCGTGGAAAGCGAATACGCGCACAACTACAACAGTGCGAAAGGCGTCAACAACTGGCGCGTTGATGCGCGGCGCGAACCGTTCATCGGCGGTGGATGCCATGCCGTCGATCTGCTCCGCTGGATTGCCGGCGAAGCAACCGAAGTCTCCGCCTTCGCCAACCACAAGTGTCTCCCCGACTGGCCTGTAAATGACTGTACAATCGCCATCTACAAGTTCGCCAACAACGTCATCGGAAAGGTGCTCGTCTCCATAGGCTGCGTCCGCCCCTACACGATGCGCTCCTGCTTCTACGGCACAGAAGGCACCATCATCTGCGACAACACGAGCCCTGACATCAAGATATGCTCACGCAAATTCATGGCCGGCAGACTCGATTTCGCGACCTTGCCCGTCAACATCGCCAACCACAATGTCTCCGCCGAAATCGCGGATTTCATGAAGTGCATCATTAACGACACGCCTGTCGAGACCAGCATCTACGAAGGCGCGCGCACCGTCGCCGCCGCTCTCGCCGCCGCTGAATCCGCCAAGCTCGGCGGCCAGCCCGTCAAGATCGAGCAGCTCTAAACCTTCTCACAAACGCGCCTCAGTCAGCATAACTGACTGGGGCGCAAAAAATTATTTTGAAGACTCGTTTCAGCACACCATACTTGTTCATCCTGCCGGCACTGGTCGTCTATGCACTTTTTGTATTGACGCCCATCGTCGGCTCGGCCCGCATGAGCCTCTTCGAATGGGGGGGCTCCCCCCTGCCGTGCTTCGTCGCATTCAAAAACTATTCATTGTTGCTGAAAGACACCATCTTCTGGCGGGCTCTCATGAACAACGCGCTCGTACTCGTCGGCTCGCTTGTCATCCAACTACCGTTTTCCGCCCTGCTCGCGCTATTGCTCAGCTACAAGACATGGTGCCGCACACTTTTCCGTACGGCATTCTTCGCGCCGATGGTCATGCCAACCGTCGCCATCGCCATTCTGTGGCAATACATCTACGCACCGGAAGACGGCCTGGTCACGAAGATCATCCAGATTATCGGCAATAACGATTTCACGTTCCCATGGCTTGCGACACCAAGCACAAGTCCTTTTCTGCCAAGCATTTCGCTCCTATGCATCTTCGTCACGATCTGCTGGCAGTACACTGGCTTCCATACAGTCCTCTACATGGCGGGAATCGCCGCCATTCCGGACGAACTCTATGAAGCCGCCCGAATCGATGGCGCGAATGAACTGCAAATCTGCCGCCACATCGTCCTACCCGCGCTCAAGTCAACCATCGCCGTCTCCGCGACACTATCCGTCATCGGATCGCTTAAGTACTTTGATCTCATCTACTTGATGGCAGCCGGACTTCCACAGAACGACCGTGAAGTCATGGCCACCTACATCTACCGCCTCGCCTTTGACCAAGGGCAAGGCCGTTTCGGCTACGGTTCCGCCGCGGCCATTCTGCTCATCGTCATCGCGCTGGCCGTGGTTTTGCCCATACAGGCATCACGGCTACGCAAAGCATAGAGGGTTTAGAGGGTCTAGATAATTATCATTTAATTATGCATTACGCATTATGAATTATAAATTCAGTACAATTGCAAGGCATGTTTTTCTGCTTATCGTGCTGCTTGTCTGCGCTTATCCGCTCTTCTGGATGGCGTTGACGGCGTTCAAGCTCGAAGCGGAAGCCCAAGCCGCACCATTTGCATTGCCTCACTGTTGGGTGCTGAAGAATTTCGCGAAAGTCTTCAACAGCGGCGATTTCGGCCACGCCTACATCAACAGCCTGCTCATCTGCGTCTCCTCCGTCGTAGCCGCCGTCGCTTTCGCGGCCTGCGCGGCTTTCGCGTTCGCCCTCTTCGATTTCAAAGGCCGCAACGCCCTCTTCATCGCCTTCCTGCTCGGCATGATGATTCCCGTCCACGTCACGCTCATCCCGCTGAATCTTCTGCTTGGACCGCAATACCTTAATATAAAAGAATCGCTATGGTCGCTCGCGGGGCCGTACATCGGTTTCGCCCTGCCCGTATCCATCCTCATCCTCCGCGGCGCATTTTCGACCATTCCCAACGAACTGCTGGATGCCGCGCGAATCGACGGCTGCAACGCGTGGGACGTCTTCCGTTTCGTCGCCATCCCCCTGGCCCGCCCCGCCATCGCGACCGTCGTCATTTTCAACTTCCTGACGATGTGGAACGAATTCGCCTTCGCGCTGACGCTGCTCGGCCCCGACAACGCCACGCTGCCCATCGCGCTCAACAATTTCAAAGGCGAACGCGGCATGTATCTCGCGGAGACATGCGCCGCATTGGCCGTCGTCGTCGTCCCGTTGCTCGTCATCTACATCTTCGCCCAGAAACACATCATCAAAGGGCTCACCGCCGGAGCCGTGAAAGGTTGACACAACATGCTGAAACACATCGCCATCTGCATCTGCCTCCTTGCCGCCGTCTTACAGGCCCGTTCGTTGTTCGTTGATCCGTCAGAGCTTACCATCCAAAAAGACGCACAGCATCTGTATCTTTTTCAAGACAAGCAGATGGTCGTCGAACTCCATACGGAACCATTTGGTTTCCAAGACCATGTGCAGCTCCGCCTAGAAAAGGACGCCATCGTGATGGATTTGACGGGCATCAAGGACGAGCCGAAAATCAAGAAAGTCGTCATCGGCTGGAACAATGTCAAGCAGATGAATTTTCCCGCACTCGCCTACAAAATCGAAATGGACATCTCCTGCGAAAAGGACAAATCGTGGACGGGCATCTATTTCGAAGGCCGCACGCTGGAAGGGAAGCACTACTACAAGTTGTTCAACCAAAATGCTTTCAAAGACAAACGGACAATCGAGGCTGTCTATAACCTGCCAAAGAAAATGGCCAATTTCCACTGCCGTTTTGATTTCACCGAGCCGACCGTTTTCCGCATCTACGATGTTCGTTTTTCTCCCCTGGAAGTCTTTGAAAAACCGCAGGATACGCGCAAGCCTGAACTACTTTTCCATGCGTCATTCGACGACACGGTGAAAGCCGATTTCGCCAAAGGCAATCCGAATCCAATCCAAAGCGACCATCTGTCGTTTGAAAGCGGCATTCTCGGCAAGGCGCTCCGTTCCACCCGCGCCATGAACTCCGTTCTCGCCTACAAATCCGCTGGAAACATCTATCGCAACACAGGTGCCATCTCCCTCTGGGTCAATCCGCAATGGAATCCAAATGTTGATAACCCATATGACAGCAAGAATTTCCATTGTTTCGTCTCCCATAACCATCCGCCCAAACGCCATGGTTCAGGGGCCATCTGGTTCTGGTCGTTCGGTGACCGCCTCCGTTGGGACACCAGTGACCTTTATGATTCCTACAGCCTTGCTCCCGAAGCATTTATGCCAAACCGTTGGTATCATCTCGTCATGAATTGGAACGAAGACGGCTCCGTCGCCTACATCAACGGTAAACCCGCCATTTCAGGCCTCCGCGGCGACGGCAATTCTCCACTGAAAATCTCATCAGACGGCCGCAAGCTCCATCTCGTCTTAAAGGAACCAGAGCTGGAAACGCTTTTCGTCGGCTGTCTGCCGAATGTCTTTGGCGACAAATCGCAGGCAGATGCCTTGCTGGACGATCTCCGCATATATTCAGCACCGCTCTCCGAAGTTGAAATCCAACAACTTGCATCATCCGTCCCTACGTTCCAGGCCACCATCCCGCATCCTTTTGTTTTAGAAGGGAATACGGCTCCCGTCCGCATGAATATCACCGCCACAAAAGCGGAAGCCATGTCCTTTGAATGGAACCTCTTGGACAGCGACGGAAAAGCCGTTGTCGCTTCCACCGTCCCCATCACTAAGCCAGTCGGCCAAGCGTCCTTTGATATGGATATTCCCATAATCAACTGCAAACCAGGAGACTACATCGTCAGAGTTATTGGCAGGATGCCCAATAACAGCACACAATCCATGGAACTTCCCCTCCATGTCATGAGACGCGCCAATCCATGGAGCGCACCAGTGGATGCCAATCTGGAATTACAGCCTGTTGCCACCATCGTCCCGAAGCCAGAGATGCCGTCTGAATCCTTCGCCAAAATGGGTAGCGTCCATCTCGCATCGCTCAACGGCCGCGAGTATCTCGAAACGGACGACGAAGAAGGCTCGCGCTTCGTCCTCCGTGCGAAACTGCCCGATGCGAACTCCATCTATCTCCTTGAATGGGACTATCCTGACGACAAAGTCCGCTCCGTCGATGTCGTCGCCCAATCCGCCAAAATCAAAGGTTCCGAATACGAACTGCAAAACGGCTATCTCACAGGCGGCGAATACCCCAACACCAATCAGTTCATCACGCAGAAATGCCTCTATTTCCCGCGTTCCAACGACATCGCTGTCATTTTCATGACGGCTCGTCGCGGCAAGCCCGCCGCTATTGCGGAACTGCGCATCTCCAAAGTGCAGTCGGGTCTTCCCGCCATGTCCTATCTTCCTCCGCCAAAGGAAGATGGAGCAGAACGTACAATCGGAGTCTATTTTGAAGATCCCGCCATCAACTACGATTTCGGCCGTGAAGGCGGCAGTCCAGCGGGCTTCCAGATCATGCTTGACCGCATGGTCGCCTACATGAAATACTCTGGCCAAAACGTCCTGACCTATCCCATGGTCTGGTATCATGGCCGAATCGGAGATGAATACAACCCACGCGGGCACGTCAAAGGCTTCATGGAAGCGTTTTTACAAAAATTCGACGAAGATAATCTCGGCTTCATCCCGTCGTTCAACTGGCACAACCTCTATTTTGAAAACTTCAAGGTGACACAAGAAGCCATCGACAACGGATCATTCCACGACTCTCCCATCGCCATCTGGAACACGGGCAAGCCCAATCCAGGCGGCTGGCATGGCACGCCACCTAATTACAACATTCTCCATCCTGTTGTGCAGGAACGGATTATGGATGAGGTTGACTATTTCATCGCCGAAGGTGCCAAGCATCCTTCCTTTAAAGGAATCAACTTCCATCTGACGCTCCACTGTCTCGCATGGTTTGGCAATCTCACTTGCGGCTACAACGACTACACCATCGACGCCTTTACCGCCGCCACGGGCATCGTCGTTCCAGTCGATCGCGCCGATCCCATGCGTGGCAAGCTCTATGCTAACTGGCTCATAATCAACACGAAAGACCAGTGGATCGATTTCCGCTGTCGTGAACTCGCCAATTTCTACAAGAAAATCGCCGCCAGACTCGCGCAGGCTCGACCAGACCTCCGTCTCGTCCTCACGACATTCAATGGCATGACGTTCATTGATGACAATGACTTCCGCTCCCCCGACCACACGATCAATGCCGACCGCGCAGGCGGCCTTGATCCCAAATATTACACGGACTGTCCGAACATCGTTCTCGCACAAGGTGACTATCCCGCCGACTTCCGCTGGCGGGACAACCACAGCCTCCCTAAAAAACTTGACAATTACAACTTCTTGCCGCAATACGACGCACAGCCAGGCTTCTTCCGATTGCTTGACACCGCCGTCCAGCCGTGGCTCCATATGCACGACCGCTACTGGGAGTCCGCCATGGCCGCCAAATCCGGCAGTCACTTCAATCCCTCCTCCTGCCGCCCCATTCGCGATGTCCCGTGGCTTGGCGAAACATGGTGGCGCGTGAGCACAATCAATCCATCTGGCTACTATGCCATGCGCCATTACGTCTTGCCGTTGCGTTACAATGATTTGCTTGGCATCACGAAAGGCGGTTTCCTTATCGGCACATACGGCATGGAGGACTATTTGATTCCGTTCGCGAAAGCCTTCCGCGCCCTGCCCGCAAAGCGTTTCAACGATCTGCCGGAAAGCACGGAAACCGTCAAGGCGCGTTATCTTACCATCAACAACCACACATATTTATACATCGTCAACACATCGGACAAACCTGCCCAAGCGGAAATCCAACAAGCGAACATTACAGCCGACTTGGTAACAGGCCGTCCATATCATGGAGACACGATCAATCTACCGCCCTACACGCTCCGTTCGTTCAAACTCGGAGTGCCAATCAAACCTACCATCACCATCCGTCAATAAGGGAACACCATGAAAGTAGCCATCATCGGCGCAGGAAGCCTTGTCTTCTGCAAGACGCTCATTCTCGACATCATCCAAATCCCCGGCATCGGGCAGGTGGATTTCTCCCTCATGGCACCGACGACGCGTCACACATC
>JAGCSE010000318.1 GCA_017964325.1 Victivallales bacterium
CCGCGACCGCCGCCGCCGGACGGTAGTTGGCCAGCAGCTTCCGCCAGGCTTCGGCGCGGTTGACGAACGCCTCGAACGCGGCGTCCGTCTTCGCCTTGAGCGTATCTTCGTCCGTGAACTGGAACGGCGATGTCGTGACGGTGCCGTCGATCTTGACGGTGGCGGTCCACTTGAACGCGAACTTCAGCCCCTTGGGGCTTGAGTAGCGGATGAAGACATCGCCCGTCTCGTTGTTCTTCGAGAGAGAGAAATCCATGACGCAGTGTTCGTTGCCCTTGATGCCATGGGACGCGAGGTTTGTGACAAGCACGCCCATGCCGGCCTGCGAGAGCATCGCCATCACGCTGCTCGTCTGGCGCGGGTGGACATCGCCGCACAGGTTCTTGATCTTTTCCGCGATACGGTTGATATTCTCGCGACCCTGCGGCGTGCCGTTGGCGGTGAACTGTTCTCCGTCAGGGAAGCGGACGCCGAAGCCGGCGGCATCGTCCTCGTTGATCAGGTTCTGGCCAGGAGCGCTGTTTTTGGCGTAGTTGGCTGGACGGATCATATCGTCCGCCATCTGATTTCTGGCTCCTTCGACCGTGCCGAGCGCTTCCAATTCCATCTGAGCCTCGGAGTAGAAGGGAACCTGCCGATATTCACTCATTGACAAGCCTGTTTTCGTGAAAGCGAATTTCGTGAATCCGCAGGCGGCGGATTTCCATCTCACGCCAAATTCGCCCGGAGCGCATGCGGCGTCCGACGGCGGCCCCGTTGGAATACGGTAGCGGCGCGTGGCATGAGACGGTCGCATTGTGCAGTACATACTCCTTGCCGAGTCCAGATGAGGCGGAAACGGCGGTCGCGGTGATGTTCAGTACTGAACGCCTGCCTTCGAGATTCCGTCAAGCTACTTGGCGAGTTCCACTGCTTTGGCCTTGGCCGTAGCGATGAAGTCCGAAAGGCTCTTCAGCTCTGTCGCGCTTGCCAGCGCGTCGTTTCCAAGCTTGCGCATTGCGTCTTTGACATCCTTGCACACCTTGGCGTCCGTGACGCCGCACTCCGTAAGCGCGGCGTCGGTTTCCTTCTCCACGGCCGCAAGATATTTGTCCTTGTTCGTCACAGGCGGTTTTTCCCCCATTTTGTTCCTGATGTTGAGCGCCTTGACGAACACGGCGGTGTCGAATTCGTGCTCCTCGCAGTAGTCGTCTACTGGGTTAAAGAACGCCTCGCCTGCGTTTCGGATCGCCTGCCCCAGGTCCGGAGTCTTCGCCTCGGCGGCCATGAGCAGCATGCCGTAGATCGGAATCTTCTCGTCCACGCCCACTTTGTCGAAGAAATGCGGATTCCCGGTGACGCTGCTGATTGTGTCGTTTAAGGTCTTTACGATGTTTTTCAGCGCTTCTGCTGCATCTTGCGGCGACAGTCCGTTGGAGATCGCATCCTTGAGCGTTCCGACGTTGGCATTGAACACCTTGGACATTTCGAGCAGTTGGGCGGGGGGGATTGGCGGCACTTTGCTGTAGGAAGTGTATTCGGCCTTCCAGCGGTTTTTCACATCGTCGGGAAGGTCCAGTGAATCGATGGCTGCGCAGGCATCGAGACGCTTCTGGACGAATTCATCGACGAGCGCGTCGTAAGCAGCTTCCACATTGTATCCTTGATCTTTGCATCCGGGCGCCGTGCCGGCGGCGATGAAGGAGGTAAGGGACTTCGCTTTCGTGCAAAGATCATCCATCGGGATATGCGCGGCGACGAAGCGGGCGTCGAGGCCCAGCGAGGAGGCCAGCTTCTCCGTGGCCTTGGACTGCACTGCCTTGTCCGCGGCGTTGCTGCGCACGATAACATCGACGAACGCGTTGATCTGCGTCTCATAGTCTTGGAACACGGCCTCGACTTCGGCGGGATTTGCGCATTGGGTGATTCTCGCTTGGAGCCCGGGATGGCGCGTTTCGAACTGTGCGCCGATCGAATGCGCGGTGTTGGTAATTTCCGGTGCGCGGGCCTTAGCCTTCGTCAGGATGTAGTTCCCGGAAACCTGGGCCGCAAGGCGCTCTAGCGCCTTTTGGTCGTAGAGGCTTATAAGATCCGCCGTCGCGATGACACGCCCCTGTGCATTTGCCGCATTGACCAGGGCTTTTATGTCGCTCGCGACGTTCGCCGCGTTCACGATTTTGTCAATCGTCTTCCCTGCAGGCACGACCGCTTCGCCGAAGACATCACGCAAATGGTCCACCAAGTTTCTGAAACTGTCCTGTATTTCCTGCGGGAGCTGGTCCAGACGGGCATCGGAGATGTTCCGTGCGATGCTGGCGTTGACTGTGGCGTTGTTCTTGGCGTTCGCCTCGACGATCTTGTCAATCTCGGCCTTGATGATGAGTATGCGGCGTGCTGTGAGCGGCTTGCCTTGATCGTAGTCCTTCAGCTTCATCGCATTCCTGACATTCGCGGGAATGTTCGCCTCGCCACCGAAGATGTCGATGATTGTCTGGCGGAACAGATTGCGTGTGATATTGTTCGCATCCTTGTTCTGCCGTGAGCGCCAGAGCGGAGCTACCTTGTCTCCAGTCGCCGCCATGATGGAATGCCCGGCGTGTTGATCGCCATTGGCAGCTTCTCCACCGTCGCGTGCGATTGCCTTTTCGTTGCCCGCCTGCTTCTGCTGTTCGGCGAATTGAACGAACTTCCTGTATTGTTCATTGATTTCGAGTGCCATGTTGAAAACCTTTTTCTTTATTTGATGTGGCTCTGTTCTGGATGCTTTGTGGTGATGATGTTTTGTCGTATCCGCTGTTTTTGTGTCCCCTCTTTCCGCTACCCTTCATCTATAATTCTCCGCCATGTATGAAAATGTTACATGGTTCATGAACATTATTTTTATACTGATGTATAAATTTTATGACCAAGGAAGGGGATGGCGCGAGGATGGCCAAACAAAAATTCATGCTGTCTGTCCGCCTACCAGATGATGGCGTTGTCGTGCCATATCATCATCCGTGACAATGTCTTCTGCAATGCTGTCGAGGCGATCATACTGCATCATGCGGAAAAGACAATGAAAAAGATAGACATTCGCTCATCGGCAAGCCAGTTTTCATGAATGTGGATTTTCTGAATTCACAGACGGGATTTACCGCCCGCAGGCGGGACGCACGCGGGACCTCCCACCCGCAGGCGGGACTCCCCAGCCCGCAGGCAGGATGCACGCGGGACCTCTTAATTCGGGAAGGAGGTCATCTGGCCGTGATCACGCAGATAGGCGTTGCCGGCCGTGTTGACGGTGGTGCCGTAATGGCCAGTCGATGGACTTGTGCTCATACCCTTTTTGATGTTGGGCGGCAACGCGTTGTAGAAGGCATAGACGCTACTGGGGAAGCAGACTTCATCGACGAAACCCGTGCAGACAAACGTCGGACAATGGAACATCGGCGCGAAATTGACGGCGTCATGGTAGGCGAGCGCCTGGGCGACGGCTTTCTTCTCCATGATTTTGGGATCGCGGCCGGCCAATACCCATGGCGACAGACGCCCCGCCTCCGCCGCGTTGAATTCACAGCCCGTCGGCACGTTGATCAGCACAAGCGATGCGGCAGGCTCGAGAGCTGCCGCCACGATGGCCTGAATGCCGCCCAGACTGCCGCCACGGATGATCAGATCCTTCCCGTTCCATTCGGGGCGCGATTTCATGTAGTCCAATGCGCGGAGGACGCGCAGATACATCTCATGAAAGACCCAATCCGTATTGGTGGCTATAGTGTCCAATCCGCCGTTTTTGTAGAAGATGTTACGTTGCGTGGCGTACCATGCGGGTTCGTGGCCCGTCTCCAGTCCATGCCATGTGACATAGATGGCGATGGCATGGTACTGCAAGGCGGCCTGCGCGGGCACGTTCGGCGACGCATCCGTCGTGACCATGCTCAGATAATCGGCGAGAATCGGTGCGCTTTTCGGCGCGGCTTGTTTAGGAATGGAGAGGTATCCTGTGACGGGCAGACGGCCAAGACAGTTGATGGAGAAGGCAAACGAATCGACCTTATCGGCATTTGGGGCATTTGGCAGCGGTTTCAGTTTGACGTCCATCGGAAGTTCCTGCAAGCGTTTGCGTTCGGTGGCCCAGAATGCCTCGAAATCGGCAGGGCGGGACGGTTTGGCAATAATATGCTCCGGCTCGAACATGGCGCCGATTTCAAACAGCAAATCCTTCTTCGGACCTTGGCGAACTTGGCTACCGGGTTGCTTCACTTGCTTGCCATTCTCGTCAAGTACTTGGAACGCAATATACAACCAGCCTGGCTTGTCCGACGTGTATTCAATTTTAGCGGCTTCCCCCGTCATCTCGACAGTCTCCACTTTGACAACCGCACCCTCCCATTTCAGTGCGTAGCGGAGCTTTTCGCCAATGGCTGGCTTGCCGTTTTTCAACAATTTGTAGGTAAGCGTAACTGGTTCGCCGCATTTGGCAAAGCCGTCGGCGGGCGTCATGGTCGCCTCCAGAAAATATGGTCCATTGGCGGCAATCGCTTCGGTGGCCGCGAGCATCATCGAAAGAAGCATGGTGTTCAGTGTCTTCATGGTCGTGTCTTGTGGGTTGAGATGAATTGAAAAACAATGATTTATAGAAATGTAGCCGTGGAATGAAAAACTGCAAGTGAATGCTTTCTTGAGAAGCATATCTTAAAGCAAACCATTTCCTTGATTAAAAAAAACATGATATTCAAAAAAAGCGAATGTCATATTTTTAACTTGAAAGAGGATTCATCTTTTTGCAAAACTGTGTTACATTATCGTAATTGGATATATTATGAAGGAAAAAACAAAGGAGCAAGCTACCATGTCGGATAAAATCTACAAAGTCGGAATCGCGAGCCTCGTCCATGACCACATTTGGAGCCTCTGTCGGAATTTTTCTGAACATCCGCAATGCCAAGTGGTTGCCGTCGGCGAAGAAGATGAGGGGTTGCGGATGCGTATGCGCGGTGTGATTCCAGGCATCCGCGAATACACGGACTGGCATGAGATGTTCGACAAGGAACCGTTGGACATCGTCATCATCACGAGCGAAAACAGCCGCACGGCGGATATTGCGGAAGTCGCGGCGGCTCATAAAGTTAACATCTGCATCGAAAAGCCGATTTCAGCGACGCTCGCACAGGCAGACCGCATTCTGAAGGCTGCGAAGGATAACGGCGTGAAGCTTTTTGTCAATTGGGCGACCAACTGGTCGGCGGCGGCGCAGACGGCGTTCCGTCTCATTCGTGAAGGTGCCATCGGCCAGTTGTATGACGCGCGCATCCACATGGCGCATCGCGGTCCGAAGGAAATCGGTTGCGAGGAGCATTTCTGGAAATGGCTCTACACGCCCGAACTAAACGGTGCAGGCGCGTATATGGACTACTGCTGCTACGGGGCGGACATCATCCGACTGTTGTTGGGTATGCCGAAGTCAGTAATGGGCTGGCGGCAGATACTTGTGAAAGATTATCTCCCGGCGAACAGCGACGACAACGGCATGGTTGTCTGCTTCTACGACAATGCGGTAGCGCGGGCAGAGGCCAGTTGGTGTGAAATTCCAGGCTATCACGACGCGATTTTCCATGGTTCGAAGGGGAAGATCATCACGGATTCCGGCAAGGTGCTGATGTCGGTTGATCCGTCGAAGCCGCTGGCGGAAGTTCCTCTGGATACGTTGCCTTCGCATTACAAAAATGCGGCGTGGAATTTCGTTTACTGTTTGGAAAATGGCGTGGAACCCGACGGCATGTGCAACGCACAGGTCTCCCGTGACGCGCAGGAAATTCTGGAAGCGGGGCTGATTTCGGACCGCGAAGGCCGCCGCATCACGCTGCCGTTGACTTAAGAGGTGACGCGTGTGTCCCTCCTGCGCCTCCTAACGGCGGGACGCCTATGGGATTTCCGATACGCTTCGTGTAGAGATTGTGCAGATAATTAAACCATAAAAATTTAAGGAAAACAAGCCATGAGAAAAGCCATCATAACTCTTCTGTTGGCAATAATATCCATTTATGGACAGACGGTCGGAAAGCGACCATACGAAATGGATTGGGCGAACCGAACAAAGGATGACCATCCCGCTCTTGTGGATTTCGAACGCGATGAAACATGGACAGTTGAAGCGCAGAAAGGCGAATGTCTCATCCAACGGTCTCGTGAACAGCAGATGTTCGGAGACTACGTACTGAAAGCCACTTATAAAGGCGTTAAGGGCGGTGCGTCATTTATTCTTCGTCCTCCGCAGCCCCTCCCTGTGCCCGATGGTTTCGATGCCATCACGATGTGGGTCTATGGCAACCATTTCGCCATCCGTCAGGATGGCAGGACAGTTGGCAATGCCGTGATCGACATCCTCTTCAAGACGGCAGACGGAAAGGAACAGTCGATCCAACTCATCCGCATCCATTGGGATGAATGGTTCCTCTGCCACATCCGTTTGACGGATGATCAGCAGAAGCTGCTCCATCAGCCTGGAACATTTTTCAGTGGAATAAAAATCAATAATTGCCGTACAGAAAACGAACGGACGCTATATTTTGACAGCCTCTGCCTGTATAAGGAAGCATTTGCGCCGCTGACGTTTACACCACGCGCCAAACGCGGCATCGACTTGTTTCCAGGGCAGGATGCAGGTGTCAACATAGGCGAAGGCCGCCTGCCGTTTCCGAATCGTCCAGAAACAATTCTGCCCGACAGCGC
This sequence comes from Victivallales bacterium, assembly GCA_017964325.1. The sequence continues at coordinate 6,694 of JAGCSE010000318.1, forward strand.
GGCAAACGGTTCGTTCAACAGCCTCTCCCACAAAGGGGATGGCGCCGTGTTGCGCTATGCGGGGCAGGATGGCACGCTGACCATCACATATGAGCCAAAGACAGGCACTTGGAGCGATTTGACGGCGAAATGGAACGACGGTCCATCATTCCAGCCGCTGGCCGACGGCGGTGCACGGTTTGCGGGCGGAAGTGGAATTCTGCCGGACAAGGCGGAATTCATCGGCTGCCAATTTCCAAGAAACAATCGACAAGGCTTCTCGGCGGCGTGGAAACTTTTCCATGGCAATGACAGTTTCGAAGTTCAATACACATTCACGCTGCGCGGCAAGACATTGGTCGTCGATACAATTGCGAACAATACTTCAAATTGCGTTGGAATCGTAACATACGGAAGCATAAAAGGGCTTTTATTCACTGAAAAAATAGAGATACCTTATTATGATTATGCAAGTGGACGCCCCGCCGTCGTATTAATGCAAAGCGGCGACACGCCGTTGTTCTTAAGCGGCCATACGGACTGGTATCTCTCCAACGGAAGCCGTCCACGCGGCGCAGGCGATCCACGCAAGGAAGTGCAGTTCAATGGCTTGGTTGAATACATCCCAAAGACGGACGGGCAGAGGAACGATGTTTATGAACGCTTCTTCATCACAATTTCACCTGTTTTTGAAGAAACATTGCCGAACATTCCAAATCCGAAATCGCCGTGGAAACACGTGACGGGTACGGGCGTGTGGCGTGCGCACGGCGCGGGCAACCGCGAAACGGACAAAAAGTATTGGTACAACATCTGGCGGCATGGCATGCGCCATTGTATCATTACCGACCATGAGACGGGCTGGCGCGACGGCGAAGAAAGTTTCACGTTCCGTACACGCCCTGCACCTGGAAAAGGCGGCGACAAAGGGCAATATGACTATGCGCGCTATATGCAGGACACGCTCGGTTTTGTCTATGGTCCATACAATAATTTCACGGATTTCGCCCCTGTGAATGAATATTGGAGCACGGACATGGTGGCACGCAACTCCAACAACCAATTAATGCACGCATGGCGGCGCTGCTATGCACCGAAACCATTACGGGCGGTCGAATACGCTGAAAAACTGCCGCTAATCATTCAGGACAAATTCCATTTCAGCACGGCGTACTGCGATGTTCATACATCTGTAACACCTTGGAGTCGTTGCGATTACGATTATCGCGTGCCAGGTGCTGGAACATTTGCGCAGGTCTTCTACGCATACGGCGAAATCATGCTGATGCAAAAGAAGGCATGGAACGGGCCCGTCTATTCAGAAGGGCCGCATTTCTGCTTCTACAGTGGCTTGACGGATGGAAACTACGCACAGGACCGTACTTATCGCTTGCCGGACCGTCCGTGGCTCGTTGATTTCGACCTTCATAAAATCCATGATCAGGAGTGCAATTTCGGCATCGGCAGCCCCGCGATGTTCTATGAGGAAGGCAAGCCGTTTGGCCGCACGCCAGAAGAATTGGAAATGTGCATCGACCGCTTCCTTGCGGCGACAGTCGCCTTCGGCCATCCAGGCTTCCTGGTCGGCGAAGGCGGATTGCGGATGACGATGCGCAGCTATTTTCTCGTCCAGCAGTTGGCGGCCCGCTACACGCAGGCCTCCGTTGCGAGCATCCGCTATGCGGACGCACAGGGCAATCTTTGGAAAACCTCCGAAGCATTGGTCAATCAATGCTATAAGCGGTCGCAACTGGTGGTCGATTATGATGACGGCACGCATGTCGTCGCGAACGGCAGCCGGACGGAGAATATGCACGTGAAGCATCTTGGCCGCGATATCTTCCTGCCGCCCAACGGCTTCGAGGGTTGGACGGACGATGGTAAAATCTATGTTTTCAGCGGCTTGAAGCACGGCCAGCGTGTCGATTATGCCGAAACGCCCGAATACATTTATATAGATGGTCGCGACAAATCCGCGCCACGTTTTGCGAAGGCGGCTGGTTCTGGCAGTGCCGTGTGCCGCGCGGATGGCGACGACCATTGGGAAATCATTCCGTGGAACAAGGCGATGTGCGGATTTGCCATCGAAGGCGGTGCCGCACAAGCTCTTGTGCATGACGGATCGGTCATTGGCCCCGCGAAGACCGTCCGTTGCCGTGGATTGCTGTATGTCCTGCCCGTCGAAGGTGCTGTCAGCTACAGGCTTGACCGTCATGTCGTGACGCCTGAAAGCAAGCTGACAAGCGATGCTTACGAAATCGTTTCTGGCAGCGATGTGACCATTCACACGCCTAATGGTGATGTGAAAATTACATTGACAGGCAAGCCTGGCGAGTGTGTTTGGCATCATCAGGATGGAGAATCCATCTGCTTCGTCATCAGAGAATTGGCGCATATATCCGTCGCTTTGTCGCAAGACGAACGTGTTTTGGAATACACGTTGTCCAACACATCCAGTGAACCGGTGGCGGTTGACTGTTCGTTGAATGGCTACGTGCAGACGGTACAATTGCCTGGCGACAGTAATACGGTCTGCTTGTTCAACCTACCGCCTGCACAGACAGAAGGTGTTCTGCCGCTTAATCTTGAGATTGTGAATGGTAACTGCCGCCAGTTATGGAAAGGCGGATTGATTTACTCGAAAGGCCCCGACATCCTGCGGGACGATTTTTTCAAGACGTTCCAGTTTGGCTTCACCGTCGATGACCATCCTGAAATGACGGATGCGGGAAGCGTCCACGCACGGGCGGAAATCATGGATTGCGCGTGTGGCGGCGTCACGAAGCCGTCCATCTTCATGCATCCGCCATGGTGGGGTGGCGTACACGGCAACACGTTCTCAACGCATGACTTAACGCTTCCGGACGAGCCAGTTTTCCTCCGTGCAATGGTCGGCAAGAAGGACGGATCGGACTCCGGCGACGGCATCCGTTTCCAAGTCGCTGTCATCTATGACGGACAGGAGACGCTGCTGGCGGAGCATCCGCTTATCGAGCATACATGGGAGCCAATTGAGGCGGATTTGACGCCATGGAAAGGAAAAAAAGTCACAATAAAATTGATTTCCGACATCGGCGAAGCGCGCAATACAGCGGGCGACTGGGCCTGCTGGGCGGAAATCCATCTTGAACGACCGCAACAGCGGAACATGACCAAACTGGACGACGTGTCTGCACGATATGATTTCGAGGCGTTGCCAAGCTATGTCAGAGGATTGACGGCGAATGACTTGCAAAGCGCAACAAAAGTCGTTCTGAAATATCGCGGACAGGGTTTGGACAGCAATGGCGGTTATACGTCCTATGCATGGCTCAATGGTAAGAAGGTTGGACAGATGATTTCCGCGAGCGGAAACGAACGCGACAATGTCTGGTCGGATTTCGTATCTGTCGAGATTCCGGCTGAAGTCATCGCAACGCTGAAAAAGACAAATCGTTTCGAGCTGGAGAATCCAGGCGAAGATTTCTTCAAAGTAAAGGATTTCCATCTGGAAGTGACGCTGGCCGACGGACGGAAGGTGACGAGCCTCATGTCGAAGGCCATCTATTCGCAGCCGGCCGGCTGGCCGTATTCGGAAGGCGTGAAAGTGCCTTTCGAGGAGCGCATCGCCGTACTGATTTGTTTTTGAAAAACACGAAATTTCAGAATCTTAGAAACCACAGATTACACAGCGAAGTTTGCGCGTTGCGCAAACGGTCGCACAGAGTGCGCCCCTCCCAATCACTAATCATTAATCATTAAACAAACTATGGAAAAACTGATTTCGTTTTCGTCATGGATTCACAATTGGACATTCATTCAAGGCACACCGAAAGAAGGGTGGCAGACAAGCCGTCAGGAAGGAAGGAACTTCCATTTGGACGCTTGCATCAATCTGGACAGGCTGTGCGATGAGCCGCCTGTTCCGAATGAGTCGGAAGGCGTTCTGTACTGCGACTTTGCAACGGCAGAAGAAGGCACTGTCATGATTGGCATGGGCTGCGACTGGCGGATGAAAGTCTATTGCGACGGCAACGTGATTCTCGACACATGGGAGTCGGGCAACGGCTATTCATACATCTTCCCGAGCAACCACCGCGTGTTCTTCCATGTGACGGCTGGCAACCATCTTCTGGCCTTCCGCGTGAAGCGTGGCAAAGACAGTTGGTATTTCACTTGCGGCGGCGTGTCGCAGGAGCCTCCGCCAGAACCGGAACTGACGCATGGACCGTGGCTTACGAATCCTGATGTCGGCACGATGACAGTTGCCTTCACATGCGCGAATCCGCTTGGCGCAGCCATACAGTATCGTAAAATCGGTACGGATGAATGGAAAACGACATGGCATCAACGGCAGGGCCAATGCCTGCGGCGTACATATCACGCCATTCAGCTTACAAATCTGGAGGCTGGTGCGAAATACGAATACCGCATCATCGTGATCCATCCGGACCATTACACGGAAATGCAGCTTGGCGATACACATTCCTTTGTGGTTCCGGATGTTGCGAAATCAAAGTATTCATTTTTCTTCACGGCTGACTTGCAGTTCAATTTGGAAAAGCAGCATCAGATTTTCGGCAAGATGCTGGAGGCCGCCGATGCGAAGTCGTGCGATTTCTTCGTGTTGGCTGGCGATGTGAACAGCGGTTTTCTGCCTGAAAATGTCATCGGAGGGCCGTTTGCGCAGTTATGCGAATATGGAGCAGCGGAGAAGCCGATTCTCTATGTGCGCGGAAATCATGAAATGCGAGGTACTTACGGTGACCAATTTCTCGACTATTTCGCCTGTTCGAACGGCACCAGTTACGATGTCGTCCGTCTTGGCGACACGGCGTTCCTCCTACTCGATTCATGGGAGGACAAGCCTGCGAAAACGCCTGGTCATACGTATTGCCAGTGGAACATGGACGAGTTGTTCTGGCAGCAGGAGACGGAATGGCTGGCCACCGCAATGGCGGATGAAAAATGGACAGGTGCGAAGCGCCGCATCGTCATCTGCCACGGTGCGGCCTATTCGCATTACGACGGCTGCCTGACCATCCCGTTCGTCTTGCAGAAGATGACGGATCCGTATTTTGAGGGGGCGAATCCTGTCTCGAAGGTGAATATGTGGCTGACAGGCCATATCCACCGCTATCTGCGTTCGATTCCAGGCACGGACGATTACGCGGCGGAACGGCAGCCCATCCGACCGTTCAAAGGCGGCAAAACCTATACGTATCCCGTGCTGACGGTCGGCGGGCCGAGTTCATTGAACATCAAAGCGAGCTGCTACCGCGTCGATGCGGATGCCGATGGCTTCGATGTGAAATCGTGGGATCAGGACGGCAATCTGCTGGAGGACATCCGCTACGACAACGACGGCACCTGCACGGAGCGCAAAGCGTTTGAGCATTACACGGTGGAACCGATAAATCCATAAGCAAATGGGAGGGGCGCGCTCCTGCGCGACCGATTGCGCAATGCGCAATCATGATTGTAGAAGAAAAGCAGAGACGTGGAGTTTATTTTAATAGGAGATTCATATCATGGTTCTTTCAGCGGAAGCCCAAAAATTCGCACGGCAGTTTTTGATTGAGAACGAAGGCGTCATCCGTGCCGTAAAAGACGCTACGGGAGCCATCAAGACGATTCTTGGTCCGTGCAAGCCAGGCGAACAGTCGTTGTTTCCCGTGTATGACGACGCAGATACGAAAAACGTCTGGCTGCCTGGCAGCAGAAGCTATGATGATTGGGCGAAGACGCTGAAAGGCAAACCGACATTGGGCTATGGCATGCGCTACGACTTGATGCCACAACAGCTTAAGGATGAGTATGTTCAGGCTGGCGGAAACGTCGGGCTGGAATGGATTCTGAAAGGTCTGGATTCGCATATCGACGCAATCATGGAAACCGTCATGAAGCGCCATCCGAACATCGCCTCCATGACACCTGCGCAGCAGGGTGCTCTTGCATCGTTCTTCTACAATCTCGGACCGTCACCGACGAACAAAGAGACACTTGAAAAAGCCTTGCAGGCCAATGACTTGAAGGCTATTTACAATGCGCTCGCGCTCTATTGCAAAGTCGGCGGCAAAGTGCTGCCAGGCTTGGTCGCGCGTCGTGACCGCGAACGTGCGCCGTTTGGCGGCAACGCTCCTACCGCGCAGACAGTCGCCTCTGTTGCGACTCCTGCCGCATCTACTGGAACATACGAAATTCGTCAAGGCGATACGTTGTGGGGCCTGTGGAAGAATCGTGCGGATCAAAGCGAGAATTGGGATGCGTTCTCCAAACGCATCCGCCAGGCCAATCCGCAAATCGACTTCGACAAGCCAATTGCCATCGGTACCCACCTCAATGGCATCAAACTTGCGTGATCATCCACAGACTTTTATCGTTTTTAGCTCTTTCGAACGGTTGTCCAGATATTCATTCTGGATATTGTTTCAATAGTATATCTAGTTGGTTCTCTAATTCATTTTTTTTGTTTTTTAATTTTCTTTTTCCATCATATATGGACCACAAAACTAATGCTGGAAGAGGAATGCCTATGAGTATCATAACTAATCCAAATCCTACATCACCTTTACAAAGACCACATATACCGCCAATAATAAAAAAACATGGTATCGCAGTCCATATTGTGCCAAAGAAATCTAAATAACTATAACGTGCCAATTCTGCTTTTGTTTCTTTGATTTTCTTTTTTGTTTCGGCTATTTCAGCTTTATTTTTCTGAAAATCATATTCTCTTTTATGTCGTTGTTTTTGCTGTATTGACACCAATGCCAAACGAAAGCCGAATTCTTGTTTTTTACAAATTGTTCGAGAATCTATTCTGCTTTGATTGGCTTCAGTGGCAAAGTTGCCTCCTTTGACAATGTCATCCCCCTCGAACCAACCTGTCGGATCTATGGTTTCGTCATAGTTTTCATGGTATCGGTCGAAGCAGTATTCCTGCACATTGCCATGCATATCGTACAATCCCCAGGCGTTGGGCTTCTTCTGCCCCACGGGATGCGTCGTCATTTGGCTGTTTTTGCAATACCATCCTAACTCATCAAGATTCGGGGAACTACCGTCCGGCAGGACGATCATCTCCTCGCCGTTGTTGAGAGAGGTGGTCGTGCCCGCACGGCCCGCATACTCCCACTGCGCTTCCGTTGGAAGGTTGAAATAGTATCCGCCTGGTATTTGGGAGGATATGCGCATATTCAGCATCTGGCAGAACTGCATGGCTTCGTTCCATGAGATGTTTTCGACGGGATTGTCCTTCCCTTTGAAATACGACGGATTCTGCTTCAGCACGGCCTCATACTGAGCCTGAGTCACGGGATATTTTCCAATCCAGTAATCTGTCGTCAACGTCATTTCACGACGAGTCTTGCTGTCTGGGGCGCCCATCATGAATTTCCCTGCGGAAATCTTGACCAGTTCGAGTTCCACGCCATCTGCCAGCTTGAGTGTTATATTGTTGTTGGCAGATGGTTTGAAGACATTTGTACTATATTGGTTTCCAGTAGCTTGTAATGCAATATTTGGAGCGGGTGTTTGCTGTGACGGCTGTGTTCCAGTTCCCGCCAATGCCATTGCAAAGGCCATACAGCTTTCGAATCGGTCTTGGGAACGCTTCGACAACGCCTTCAGCAATACGTTGCTGACATATTCCGGCTGGTCGTCTAGAAGCGCGGGCTCGTCATTCAAAACACCGTCACGGAACGTGTCCAAATCGTACTCGTAGAACGGGTAATGGCCGTCCAGCATCTCGTAGGCCAGAACTGCAAGAGAATACTGGTCCGATTTCGCCGATGCTTTCCCGTACTGTTTGGGGCTCCATTGTTCGGGCGACTTGTAGGCGGGGGTACCGCTGGTCGCCATGCTGCCCGTCGTCCTGCTGAAGCTCTCCCGAATCTGAATGCCGAGTCCGAAATCCAACAGTTTCACAGACTTAACCGTCGCGCCATCGATCTGCACCATCACGTTGCCCGGCTTCACGTCACGATGGACCATGTTCTTTCCATGCGCATAGTCCAACGCCTCCGCCAAATGGCGGACGACCTCCAATGTGACCGCCAGACCAGGCTTCGGATGGCTTTTCAGGTACGCTTCCAACGTCTCGCCCTCTGCGTAGTCCATCACGACATAGTAGCGGAATTCATCATGCACGAGATTTCGCACGGCGATGATGCCGTCGTGCGTCAAATTGTACATATTGTCGTATTCTTGACGGAGTGCCGCGACGGCTTCTTCGTTGTTCCGCAGGATATCGGGCACTGTCTTCAAGGCCATTTCGCGGTTTGAGGCGACCGTGTCGCGGCAGAGCAGCACGCTTCCCATGCCGCCGCGTCCCAGTTCGCGGACGAATTCATAGCGATCCGCGATGATGTCGCCTGGCTGAAAATACAGATTCCGAATGCGTTCCCGTGAATCTATCTGCGTGACGTTGTAGTTGCCCGATTCCATTGTTTTACTTATCGTTTTGTGATTTTACGAAGCGTCCATGAATGTGAAATACATTGCTTCCCCAAAATAATATAACGAGCATATCATTTTGTCTATTGGTATGTTGAAGATGGCTATTTGTGGAAGGATTCCTTCGGGGCTGGGGGCACAATCTTTGAATGATGGGCCATTTATCTTTCGGAGGACTTCAGCTGGCATGGTAACATATTTATATACAATAAATTATGTTTTTTGCGTTGTTTTACTGCTTTTTTAGGATAAATTGTGTGAAAATCATTCCATACGGCTTGTAAATATGTCTTGGAGAAGTATTTTGACGATGTATAAAATCTCAATTTATTCAGGAAAATTTGGTTATGCAGGACAATGACTATATCGTTTTGGAAGAGCGGAAGATAGGTTTTACGGGAAATGTGAATTTCGTCCCGTACTACACAAACAGTTCATGGAACGCAACGGATGACGCGTTCTATTTCTTCACCATGCCGCATGATGACGTGACACCAACGCTTTGCATCTATCATGTCAATACGGATGTTGCTGAAAAGCTTTTTGATTTGGAATTCTTCAAGTTCAAAAAGGACAGTTTGGATTTGTTTCCTGCCGTCGTCCTTCCCAATCGTGGCCTGTTGATTTATGGAAATGACGAGATGATCGCCGTCGCCGATCTGAAAACAGGTCGGCAGGAAATCAAGATAACACTGGAGAAAAAGCATATTCATGGTTGTTGTATTTCTCCAGATGAACGGTACTTGTGCTATGGTGTATCCGATGAGTACGCCGTCACAGACATCCATGTCATTGATACATTGGCTTCACAATGGAAGGATGTCAGCGTCAAGACCATTGCGATGCACGCCAACCATTTTCAGTTCTTCCCGAATAGCGACGAAATCCTTTTCGCTCATGAAGGCAAGACGGAGACGATTCCGGACAGGCTGAATTTGCTCAATTGGAAGACTGGCGAGACGCGTTGTTTGCATCGTCATGCATTCGATGAGCAAGGCAAACAGATTGAATGCATTGGTCATGAACAAGTCGCTGGAAAAAAAGTGCTTGCTGTTCGTTTTCCTGTCTCGCAAATGGACTTCGGCATCATCGTGGTGGATCCGAAGACCGATTCCTGCGAACTTGTGGACCAGGGCGACTACTGGCATGCGTCTTCGGATAAAAAGGGCGATCAATTTGTCATGGACACCATGTGGTGGGGGAACAGCCGCCGCCGTACGGGCGGCATTTTCGACATCACATTGTTTAACATGAAGGAACGCAAGCGCTTCGTCTTGAAGACATTTGAGGCTGGTTCCATCAATAACCAGATGTACCATCCACACCCGCATTTCGATGGCACGGGGAAAAAGATTCTTTATTCCGTACATCCCAAAGGGACGGATGAGTGCCATCTCGAACTGCTTCTGCTCAAATAGAATTATTCCACCTGAATCCGTGAAGTGGCACGAACGACCACCCATGTGAAGCGGAGGCCGCAAGACTCTTTCCAAACGTCTCTATTGGAAAAATATTCCATTTTTGAAGCATTTTCATTGGAAAAATGTTCCATTTTCAAGGTATTTTCATTAGAAAAATGTTCCAAAATTACCTCAATTTTATTTGAAAAATCGCCATATTGAAATTATAATAAGCGTATTGACAGGAGATAATCAATATGCTCAAACGGAAAATAGATTCGGCATTGGAACGATTCCACAACGACTCATCAGGAAAGGCGTTGCTTCTGACAGGCGCCCGGCAGGTCGGGAAGACTTTCAGTATTCGGGAGTTCGCCAAAAAACACTATGAATGCTTTGTGGAGTTCAATTTCATCAAGAACGCCGAAGTTTGTGCCATCTTCAAGAAGGCTACAAACGAGCAGGATGTCTTATTGCATATATCCGCGCTGGCGGGGAGGTGTCTCATTCCGGGAAAGACGCTTGTCTTCTTTGACGAGGTGCAGGTCTGTCCGGAAGCGGTCACCTTTGTCAAATTCCTTGTCGAGGACGGCCGCTACCGATATATTCTGAGCGGTTCTCTTCTGGGGGTGGAGCTGAGGAATGTTCGTTCCGTGCCTGTCGGCTATATGAGCGAGGTTCAGATGTTTCCTCTGGACTTTGAGGAATTCATTCGGGCGAACGGCATGGGGGACGATGTGATAGACCATCTTCGGGAGGCGTTCGACGCGAGGAAAAGCCCTGATTCGTTCATCCATGCGCGGATGCTGCGTTATCTGTCGCTTTACATGGTCACGGGCGGTATGCCGGCGGTTGTCCAGAAATATTTGGATACGAATGATATACAGCAAGTCTATGATGAACAGCGGGCCATCATTAAGGAATACCGCCGCGATGTCACGCAATATGATGAACGTTTGAAGATGCGTCTGCGGTACATCTTCTCGCTTATTCCATCGGAATTGAACAAGCGCAACAAGCGTTTTTATTTGAAAAACGCTACGAATCGCGGGCGTTTCGATCGTTCTGAATCTGATTTCATCTGGCTGAAGGAGGCCGGCGTGGCGATTCCCGTCTTCAACGTCGATGAGCCGAAAATCCCTTTGGAACTGGCTCGCAAGGCCAACCTCTTCAAGTTTTTCATGAACGACGTCGGCCTCCTGTGTTCGCTTTACATGGACGGCATACAAGTGAAGATCCTGAACGGGGAGATGGACATGAACTGGGGCGCGGTCTATGAGAACTTTGTGGCGCAGGAGCTTGCCGCGCATGGTTTTGAGACCATCTATTACTATAATTCTAAAAAATTTGGAGAAGTGGATTTTCTTGTGGAGGCTGATGGAGCCGCCCTCCCGATCGAGGCGAAGAGCGGCAAGGATTTCATGAAACATGCCGCGCTTGACCATCTGATGGCGGAAAAGGAATTCGACCTGCCGTCGGCCTGGGTGGTCAGCAAAAGCGGCGATGTCGTGTCAGACGGCAGAATCCTTCATTTGCCGATCTACTTTCTGATGTTTTTGGAACGCAATGGGATATCGAAGCCGCTGATTTACAAAATCGATTAACGAAACAAACAGGCCGCCATGCAAACAAAACATGGCGGCCTGTAGCTTTTAGAATATGGTTTGATTACAGTCCGACGGCGGCGCGGACTTTCGCCATCGTGGCGTCGGCGACCTTGCGGGCGCGGCTTGCGCCGTCCTGCAGGATGTCTTCGACCTTCTGCGGATTGGCGAGGAGCTCCTTGCGCTTTTCGCGGGCTTCTGCGAAATATTCCGTGTATTTCTCAAACAGAAGCTGCTTCGCGTGGCCGTAGCCGAATTCCGGATTCTCAAGATAGTTCTTGCGTAGGGCTTCAAGTTCCTCCGGCGTGGCCATCAGCTTGTACAGGGCGAACACGTTGCAGGTGTCCGGATTCATCGGTTCGCCCATGGGGGTGGAGTCGGTCTTGATGGACATGAACTTCTTGCGGACGGGCTTGCCTTCGCCGAACAGTTCGATGGTGTTGTTGTAGCTTTTGGACATCTTCTGGCCGTCAAGTCCTGGAATGACAGCGACTTCCGTGGAGATGTAAGGATCTGGAACGGTGAGGATGTCGCCGAAATGGTTGTTGAAGCGGATGGCGAGGTCGCGTGTGACTTCAAGATGCTGCTTCTGATCTTTTCCGACGGGAACGAGCTGCGACTGGTAGAGGAGGATGTCGGCGGCCATGAGGGCGGGGTAGGCGAACAGGCCGTGGTTGGCTTCAAGGCCGTGGGCGAGCTTGTCTTTGTAGCTGTGGCAGTGCTCAAGAAGGCCCATGGGGCAGATGCAGGAAAGGAACCATGCAAGTTCTTGAACTTCAGGAACATCGGATTGACGGAAGAAGACCGTCTTCTGCGGGTCGATGCCCGCGGCGAGGAAATCGACGGCGACGCCGAACGTGCGTTCA
>JAGCSE010000319.1 GCA_017964325.1 Victivallales bacterium
CGAAGTTCTTTAGAATCTTCTGATTTGCTTTTGGTATTTTTATTTAATTTTTCCAATATTTTTCTTGAAATCTAGAAAATCGGCATTATCTTACATTTTTATAGCAAATATCATGTTTTTAGATGAGGAATGCCATAAAAATGTCTATTTTAAATTGGATAAGAGAACGTGAAACGGAAGGACAATACACCTTCTCTGTCAAGGAGGCGCAGTCCGCCTTTCCCTCCATGTCAAGCAGAATCCTTCAAAATGAACTGTTCCGTCTGTCAGGACATCGTGAGATCACAGCTGTCCACAAGGGCTTCTATGTACGGATTCCCGCACGTTACAGAAATTGGGAATTCCTGCCTCCGTATTTCTACATCGATCAATTAATGGAGTATCTCAAGAAACCATATTACATAAGCCTGCTGAGCGCAGGTGAACTGCATGGCGCCGCCCATCAGCGTCCGCAGAGGCTTTGCGTCTTCACGACTCTTCCCGCCGCCAAAACATCGGAACGGCTGAATCCGATCATCGCGTGGAACTACCGGCGGATCATTCCCGAATCGCTTTTATTGAAAAAGCAAAGTGAAACAGGAGAAATCCGCTATTCCAACGCGGAACTGACCGCCGTCGATCTTGTGCAGTATTCGCACCGCATCGGCGGCATGTCCAGAGCGGCGACCGTTCTGGCGGAACTACTGGAATGCACGGATTTCAAAAATGCAGATGAAAGTCTGTTCAAAATCGGAACAGTCTCCGCCTTTCAACGCCTCGGATATATCATGGAAGATGTTCTGAATGATTCCAAGCAAGCTGAAGAACTTTATGAAAGACTGCATAACGCCCGTCTGCAGTTCCGTTGGTCGCCCTTGTCCAAGCAAATCCGTCACGGCATCATCTATGATCAAAATTCAAGATGGCACATTCATGTAAACGTAATCCCGGAGGTGGATGATTTATGATTAATGCTGAATACATTGCTGATTGGCATAACAACGCTCCATGGTCAAAGAACGATCAAGTTGAGCAGGATCTGCTCATCTGCCGTTGTCTGGTGGCCATTTACAACGATGCTTTTCTCGCCTCCCAACTGGCGTTCAGAGGCGGTACCGCCCTGCACAAGCTGTTTTTCCATCCTCAGCCGCGCTATAGTGAAGACATTGATCTTGTCCAAATTCATCCAGGCCCCATCAAGCCTATCCTGCAACGACTTGGAGAAGTTCTTTCCTTCATGCCGGACAAGGTTGTCAAGCAGCGACGCCACAGCAATTCTTTTCTCTTCCGAGTCGATTCGGAAATTCCGCCAGTCATGCAGATTCGTCTGAAAATCGAAATCAATTGCTGTGAGCATTTCAATGTGCTGGGGCTGACTCAGAAACCGTTTTCCATTGAAAATCAATGGGTCAGCGGTAACTGCCAGCTGACCACCTACCATCTTGAAGAACTGCTTGGCACAAAATTCCGCGCTCTTTACCAACGCAGGAAAGGCCGTGATTTGTTCGACCTGTTTTATGTCCTGACTCATGCTGATGTTGATATCGACAAGATTTTGTTATGTCATGAAACGTACATATCTTTTGTTGCGGAACAGCCTCCCTCCTACAGGCAGTTCATCGCCAACATGGAGGAGAAGATGCAGAATCCTGAATTTACAGAAGATACGACCATGATTCTACGTCCTGGGCTTGCATACGATCCGCATGAAGCATACGCTATCGTCCGCGAAAAACTGATCGAACGTTTACCCGGAAGACGTTAAACAGGGCACGCTCATGCAAGAGTGCACATGGGGTGACGACTGAGTCCCGCTGTAGCGTTGTACGGTGTCCCGCCTGCGGCACCACCCGCCCGCAAAATTATTTGCATTTCGCGGCATGGAGGAAATCGATGATGAAATCATCGACTTTCTTCCAGTCTTTGACCGCCTCTTTCCATTCGGCGGGGATGGCCGACAGGCCGTAATAGGCTCCCGCGATTTGCCCATAGACGGCACCGATGGAATCGGAATCGCCACCCAAATTGACGGTGGCGATCATCCCGTCGCGGAAGTTGTCTGTGGTATGGAAGGCCCATAGGGCGGCCTCCAGCGTGCTGACGCACCAGCCGGAATTATTGACGGCTTCACGCGTGGCATACGCTGATTGGATTTCCGTCTTGCGTCCCGCGCAATGGTCGTCCAGAACAGATGCCATCTTGTCCACTGTCTCACGGACTGTTTGGCTGTCATGTGTCAAGTCGCTGACTTCGTGGAGGATGGCAGACGAGTTCAATTCGCGGGCCATGATGTAGGACGGGGCGAGACGCATGATGCTTCCGTTTCCCTGGCTTTCCTCCGTACCGTTTACCAGCAGGCCGTCTTTGATTCCATCGATGGCGGACCATGTGGCGTTGCCGATGTCGAACGCATGGTCGGCGCTTGACCAGAAGCCTTCGTCAATCCAGCGGACGAAACTATGGGCGATGTCCGCCAGATCGTATTTGCCCAGCCTGCTGAAGCTTTCCATGACGTAGAACGCCATGGACGAGTCGTCCGTCCAGTAGCCTGCCGGCATGTCGAACACAGGGCAGAATTCCATTCTTTGGATGAAATGATGGTTGTCTTTGTCGCTGAACTGGATAGGCGAACCGAGGCAGTCACCGACGACGAGTCCCCACAGCATTCCCATGTAGCGTTCTTGTTTAGTCATGTTTTCTCCTGTTTGTTTGGTGGTGTTTGCTTTTTGACAATATTGTCAGAAAAAATGGTAAAAAGGACTTCCTGAAGAATTTAAGTTGACGCGGTGTGTTCAAATCGGGATTTATCCTAAACTTATATAATAATCAAGGTCAGACTGTGTCAAGTATCCCTCCATGACTTTCTTGATACGAGTCGCTGGTAACATTATGGTCTTGGAATTATCTTCTAGGGAAACATATCCAAAATCGAACCATGCTTTAAATGTCAATTGTTTCCAATCCGTATCTTTGTGTTTTTCCTTTTTGCTTTGACAATTAAATAAAATTTTGTGCACATAAGAGATTTGATTGTCCAAATCCATTCCATGTGAGCCAGTGAAGGTTGGGGGATTTAAAGCGGATGTAACAAATACATCCCCGATTTCCCTTCCGAGAATATCCTTGAACATTTGGTTGGCATGGAAGTTTCTTCTGTTTCCACCGGGCCGGATATCCCATGGCAATGTATTCAATTCCATGCGAACAGAACTTCCTTCAGAGAAATCAATGCCCAGTATGTCACCATCTTCAAATTGGATTAACAATGGCTCATCAATTGTAATGTAACAAGGGAACTCCAACGTAGCCAATGATTTATCATCTCCTTGCTGGATTGCTTCGAAGATATCTTGGTACCAATCACTATGTTCAATGTCATAAAAATGGCCAATAGCTCGAATATCCTTGATGATACGCCCTAATAGTTTTAGTTCATGAACTTTCTGGACTACTTCTTCAGGTGTTTGTAATATGGGTGCTGACCATGTCCAGAAGTCGAATTTGTTGTCCTTGAATGAGTTGTTTCCAATAGACTGAATCATAGAATTTCCATCTAATAATGTTTTTTTCGCAATAAATTTATCAATAGGTATCTTTCACAGCTCAAGCAGAGTGTATCGCACCGTTTGATAGTTTTATTAAAATTATGTTCTTTTGGAATACTGGATTATTGTGGATGCAGATAATTTGTACCATTTTCCATAAGATACTTCGCTTTTTTGATTTTTTTACATGAATTTCAGGATTGACTACCAGAAAATGTTGAAATGATTTGATAAGCCTTTTCATCATTTTCCTTGGCATATTGCCTTGGGGTCATATATAGATTGGCATCAGGCACATCTGGATCTGCACCGTATTCGAGGAGGAACTGGAGGGATTTATAGGCATGACTCTTAATTGCTTTGAGAAGCGGCAGAAGTTGCCTGAAGCCTGGTGGCATTGGATAGACGATGTTTTCATTCAAGGAACTGGATCCTTTTGTTAAATGCTTTTTCAAATAGTCGATGTCTTCGTATGAAATCGCCTGCATGATATTCAATATCCCTCCCAATCCATAATTGGGTTTGCCTTTCTTTGGCTGTGTCGTGGCTTTATCGGTTTTCTCTTCTTCCTGGTCATCTTCATCCTTCTTTTTGTGTGGCTTCTGCTTGACTTTCGTCATAATGCTTTTTTGTAATTGTCAAAGATATGTACTGCTTTTATGCTGTTATCTTTTGCGAATTGATATGGTATCATTCCTGTATTACGACAGAATGCGTCTGGAGAGGCGCCTTTTTCAAGTAAGAACAAAATGGTCTTGTATGATTTACACTCTATGGCCAGAATCAAAGGAAGGCGAAGTATGAAATCCATATATGGATGGAAATCAACATTTTCATTCAGTTTTCTTTCCCCCCCTTCTGAAATGCTCTTCAAGGATATCGACTCTGTCTGCCGCTATCGCCTCTTTGAAGTTCTTCAATCCCCCTTCGTATTCCAGGTCATCCCAACGATGTTCTTCTTGATACTTGTCGAAATCTTTCCAGTATTTTGCACTCCTTTTTCTTTCTTTAATGATGGCATTTCTTGTTTGAATTGGTGTGCGAGATTTGTATTTATTATATTTCATTTTTAGAACTTTTTGATATGAAGAATTATACTATAACACATTATGTCATCGTAATATTGGTTAAAGTGGATTGTCAAGAAACAAAACTATACAGAATGTTTTTCAAAGTTTCCATGAATATGTTGTATAATATCTCCTTGTTTCCAGTCATGTCATATCGCTCTGCAAGCCATTTCAGCAGAAGAACCTGTTCTTCCAGGGGGAGCGTGGATTGAATTACGTCGAAGAGACTGTCATAATCCATCAGGTCTAGTGAAAGCCTGATATTCTCCAAAGCGATGTCCATGACATCATGCTTTCGTGATGCTGCTGATTCCATACTGGCGATTGTATCTTGACAGGATGTATGCTCCTGCAGCCAATAATAGAACTTCTTGATTTTTTCATGGTGTATGCCCGTGTGACAGACAATGTCCTTCATGGTACGTGGGAAAGTGGCAAAGGAATCCTCTGCAAGGATCTCGGGACTTTCCAAATACATTCCTCGCAGCAAATGCCAAATGATGACTGGATATTCGTGTTGTCGGAAGCTGGATATGAACTCATCTTGAAGAGTCAGTTGTTGTTGTTGTGAATATGTTTGCAACCACCAGCAAGGATGGCCGATGAACAGACTTGAAATTTCTTTATCATTGGCAAACTCTTTGCGTATGGTTTTTGTGTCCCATGGATGGATAGGTAAATCCGGATCAGTGCCCAATTCCAGCAATGTGATAATGATCGGCAGATTTCGTGCCTTACATGCCTCGTACAATGGATGCGTTACAGGATTGACAGGTATTGGTGACCCTACCTTGCGGAAAAAATTGGTTGTCATGAATTTGCGGTCATAACCATTTGTCTTTACCAAGGTAAGAATATCCATTGAGCTGCCGATTTCACAAAATTCATGGAAAAAATCAAAATCTTTGAAATCATAAACATACGCTTTAGGAAAGACTTTTTTTTGAGGCAATTTTTGTTCATGGTTTGTCATGCTTCTTTCTCCAATAGAATAGACAACGGTTGTTCGTTCTGTAATGCAAAACAGCAATTTTTATACCGTTTTTCAAGCAGATATGTTTTCTGTTTCATGGTCAGATTATCGGTGACAAACTGCCATGACATTCCAAGATGGTTTTCGTTGTTCGGATCGCATCCATGCTCAAGGAGAAACGATGTCAGTTTACAATTTGGATGGAACCAGGCCGTTTCCCAATTATACATTTCATACCAGAGCAGATTCCGTCCGAAAGCGTCTTTTACATTTTTCAGAAGACCTGGAATGTGTTCTTCCAAAGCCGTCAGCAGAGGTATGGACACAGCGTCCTTAAAATGCGTGACGATGAAACAGCATAGTTCTGGAAGTGGAAACACGTTTGGCTTTATCATGTTTTCTTCCACTAGATAACTGAAAATCTTGGGGCCGCCATATCTCATGATTTCCTCCAGCAGGCTGATGGTTATGCTTTTCCCGCAGAGATTTAGATTCAAACAAAAGGTTGGTATGTCGTCATTCCTGATGGCCTGTTGCAAGGCATCCGGCAATTTCACCGTCATCATGCGGCCTCCTTCCGCATGGCGCAGCATTTCCCAACCGTTTTTCTTGAGTTGGCAATAGCGGTAACGGACCGTCAAATTATCGATGAGCAAGGGATTTGTGATGACAGAAGTCGCCAACAGTTTGTTGCGTTGCTCTTTGATTTCTTTCAGTTCTTCAACGGATGGTCGATTTTTTCCTGGCTTGGCGAGCCTATGCTTGAATTCCAGCATTATTTCAGGAGTCTCCACTTTTGTCTCGCAGACGCTTCGTGGTCTGTCTCTGAAGCAGTCAAACCAGACTGCCAATAATTCATTCTTTGGGATGCGTTCACGGTTTTCGAAGACCATCCTCCAGAAGTCGAAGCGTCCGGGCTTGTGGAGTTTCCTGCCGATTTTTTCCAGCGGCGTTCGCTTGATGCCCGGTGTGGTTAGAAGATCGATGGATTCCTGCATCCGCTTGATGCCATCTGACCAGAACCAGATTCTGTCAAGCCGTTTACGTCCTTTGCCAAACTCCTTTGCAATGTCTTTATTGAGGGTGAAGTTTCCGTGGCCGGGCGCTCCCCACACCATCAACGGCATAAGGACGTGCGCCATTTCTGGCCTTGTTTCCAATGCCTTCAATTGCCTCTGCAGAATGTCTTCGAGTAGCCTGACAGTGACGCGGTTCTGCATGTCAGCAAATCCCTTCGTTTCTTTTGCCATCGTTTGTGTCTCCTTTGTCTCTATCGTTTATTTTTCACACATTCATATTACGCGAAACGGCATTATTTTCTTTCAATTCATGAATCATGTATTTTTAGTTGCCTAAAGACTGGCTTTCATTCTGATGACTGATTCCTTTACTGCCCTTCCTTTGCTGGGCGAGAATCGCCAGATTTTCTCGTGTCATGTAGAAGGCGATGGCGGAATAGGAAAAGTATTTTCTCTTCCGTTTCACAGTCATCGCCAATTGCCAAACAAGATTCAAGACGTTCTGAGGTTGCATTGTGTTCATGTTTTCATGAAATCCTGTTTGATAAGGGGGAGATTGCGTGGATGGTACGTGTCGAAAGGAGGAAATCTTTCATAATTTGTGATGGAGTAGGGGGACCTTCCGTCAATCTTCCTTTTCTATTTCGCGGATGATGGCGCGGAAGCGTGGAAGGCAGCGTTTTTTGGCAAGTGAGACATAGTCCGGGCGGACGTTCAGTATCTTGGCGACATCCATCGCACGTTTCTCGCCGATGACCATCATGAGAAAGGCATCGACCTGAAGTTGGTAGCGGAATTCACTGCGAAGACGGCGGATGCCCTCTTCAATCCATGCGGCGAATTCTTTGGAACAGGCCTTTGTCTGGCAAGTCATGTCGCTTTCATCACAAAGCCGTTCCATGTCCTGATCTTCGTATGTTTGGTAGCGGCGTTCCTTGCGATAACGGCTTCTCGCTTCGTTCCGAACCATGGTGGCGAGATAGGGGAGGAACGGGCCACGCTCCAGATTGTACGTACATTTCTTCTCGACAAAGATTTTGTACATCACGTTGCTGACGACATCATCGGCGTCAAATTGGTTTATGGTTTCGGATCTGGCGACATTGACCATATATTTAAGGTATGTCTTGTAGAATTCGTCGGCGGAGATGGTGGCGAGTTTGGGGAAATCGGAATTGAAAGTCGTCTGATTGGTCATGCTGGTCTCCTTTGCTTTTGGTTGGTGTTTCATCCATTTCGTACATTGTTAACATTAAGCTTGGGAGGCTGTTTTCGGGGTAAATTTTGAAGTTGGCTTGCATTTTGTTTATAATGCGTTGATAATGAATATGTTTTGAAATGGCTTCTAGAAGCTGTTTTGCTTGATGGAAGACGGATAATGCTGTCGGATGCCGTGACAGACGGCTGTGGGAGGGCAATAATTCCCTGATGGAGCATATTGATGTTGACGGCAGATTCATTTCATGTAGCTTGGTGAAAATCAAGCTGAAAACATCCATCAGCATCAGGAGGTACAGGACATGTTGGAATTCGTCCAAAAATGACGCATTGGAGAAGCTGTCATTTATGCAAAAAAACAGCATAGGCAAAACAAATGCATGCCACGAAAATCGTGGACAATATATTCACGGTTATGTTCTGAAAGATTATGACTTCATGTCGCGTAATATTGATGTCGGTGGAAGAGAGGAAGGCATCATGTAGTTGTCCATCATCAAGCAGGAGGTATGGAAAATGGCGGATGTGTCACAAGACATGCTTGCAAAGAACGATGAAAATCCTGTCAAAATACGGGAATATGACTCCACCGCCTGGATGACGGAGAATAATGGGGCGACCCCAGAATCTATATGTGGAAAAATTAGGATGTCTCCTCTGCAATATGCGAAGGAGAACGATGAGAAAGCCTATCAGATCATCAAATAGTTTCAAGAAGAACATCGCTTATGACTCCCGTCGTCATCCACATACCGCATAGCTCATATTTCATTCCGAACTTCATCCGTGAGAACATACTTGTCACAGATGAAGAACTGGAACAGGACGCATACGCCTTCACAGACTGGAGGACGAAGGACATCTTCACACACAGGGATTTTCCCGACAGAGTGGTGTTCCCAGTGAGTCGCATGGTGTGCGATCCGGAGCGCTTCAGGAACGACGAGGATGAACCGATGTCCAAAGTGGGAATCGGCTCCGTCTATGTGAAGGACGCCTATCTGAGAAGGTTCCGGACTGTCACCTCCCTTGAAAAAGAACTGATGCTTCGGCACTTCTACGACGTTCACCACAGGAAACTTGAAAATGCCGTGGAAGGATGTCTGAAAAGACATGGATCATGCCTGATAATTGATGCCCATAGCTTTTCGGGAACTCCTCTTCCATACGAGCCTGAACAGTCCCCCGACCGCCCTGACATCTGCATAGGGACATGCCAAGAGCACACTTCAAAACTTCTTGAAAGGAAGGCTGTGAGGTTCTTCCAGAAGAATGGACTGAAAGTGTCCGTCAACTACCCCTATTCGGGGACGATGGTTCCATTGAGATATTGGATGGATCCAAGAGTCGAAAGCATCATGGTGGAGATCAACAGAAGCCTTTATCAGAGAATGGAGGGGCTTTTCCCTTCTTCGGGATATTCGCGGATCAAGAACCTGATGGGGAGGTTTCTTATGGCAAATCTCTTTTGAAATGAGGAAACAGTTTTGGGTATAAGGCCTGCCAGGCAGGGGGGCCGCTTGTTTCCGCCCAGATACCAGTAAGGTCTCCTTTTTACTTTTGGAGCGTCCATATATTGCGTATTCTGTTTTATGGCAATAGGCATTTCACTATGGTTTTATATTGACAATCGGCTTCAGACGGGCGATGGAGTCCGCCAGCCTGAACGACTGTAGATCGGCGATGACATCCTCCACGTTTTTGTATGCTTCGGGAGCTTCTTCATAGAGCAGTTCCTTATCGGGGCAGATGACTTTTGTCCCAAGAGCTGTTTGTATAAGTGATTGTAAATCATGGTGTTTTTCGCGTATTCTCGCTTTTGTGCCCTGGCGGTTCCATTTGCGGCCGGAACCATGCGCGATTGAAGCGAGATTATCCTGCATGTCGCCGATCGGCTTCACAAGATAGGAGAACGTGCCACGTGAACCCGCGACGATGACAGGCTTGTTAGCCTCCACGGCGCTTGCGCCTTTGCGGTGGATGAAACGACCGTCTCCGCATGGTGTAATGCTATTGTGGGTGGCGTTCAGAAGCTCCGTCACATCGCAGGAAAGCATTTGTGAAAATGCCTTCGCGACAAGACGGCGGTTGAAATTCGCCCATTGGATAAGCTTCTCGTGTTCGGTAAGATATGCCTTGCCGTCAACATCGGTTGCCGCCACGCCGTCATTGCCGTGTTTCGCAGCGAAGTCATGCCATAATGCTTCGCCGTAAGCGCGGGAGCCGCAGTGGACAAGCAGCAGCGAGGCATCTTTGGAGACGTTCATGGCCTCCCATGATTCGCCATCCAGTACTTTTTCCACGGAAAGGATTTCAATGAAATGGTTGCCATGTCCGATTGTTCCCAACATGGAAAGAGGATCGTCCATGGTTTCGGGCATGCCGGGCAGGCAGTTGAGCGACATTTGCCGCAGAATGTGTTCTGGTTCATCGCCTAGTTTTCGCAACAGCTTGTCAATCTTAAGCTTGCGGATTGGAATGCCCATGGCGAATAATGTCATTCCGCAGCCGATGTCGTTGCCGATGAGTGCGGGATGGACGATGTCCTGCGACATGAACGCCGCGCCGACGGGAACACCGCGTCCTGGATGAAGATCAGGAAACGCCGCGCCGCGGATGATGCCCGGAAGGGACAGCACGCGGTTGAACTGCTCTGTCGCCGCTCCTTCCAGCCAGATTTTCTGTGAACAGTAGATATGTGATTCAGAAGTCATGGAAAAAGTTTTTGTTTGTTTCGTTTCAATATCTAGGAGAATGAGGCATTATTGTATTGCTGCATATAATATATCTCAATTTCATCATTACTTTCAAAATCATTGAATGAAAAAATAAGTCCATTATCTAGTGAAAATGGTTGGGCCATGGCATGTTTTGTTCCGTTTTTGCAAAGAATTTGCTGCTTGTCATCATGTCTCTTCTCCCAAGCCCTGATCATCTATTTGTCTTTGACAAAATACGTGATTCGCCCCCAGGGGGCAGGTGTCCGGCTGTTGTTTGTCAGAATCCACATCACGGGATAGGGCGGCGGATTGGCTGGTGCGTCGCCATAACCGTCTGTGAAGAATAGCAGCAAGTCCGGCTTGAGGGATTTCTTATGAACATAGTCAAACACAGGCCGGAAATCCGTTCCGCCACCTCCCATGATTTTCCATCGATGATCCTTTTCGGGAAGTCTGGCGTCTGTGAATATTTGAACATCATGGACATCAGCATCGCATTGGATGACTGTCAGCTCAAAATGCCCGAAAGAACGCATGAGCGAAACGAGTTCTCCGAAAAACATGGCAAGGTCATATTGTGTGCTGCCGCTTGTATCAAGAGCGACCACGGCCTTGAGCCGTTCATCACGCATGCTGGGAAGATACAGATCTTGCCAGACATGCCGCCGCGATGGGGGGAGCCAGCGGCGTTTGCCTCCGTAGCAGCTGGTCACGAATTGCTTCAGAAGCTCCTGCCATGGAAGAGACGGCTTCCGCACTTTGTCGAGAAGCGCGACAAGATTCGCCGGCAGATGGCCTTGCGTCCGTTCAAGCTGCTGGACGGCGGATATCACACGGCCACGGGTGCGTTCAATGGCTTCCACCGTGACGAAGGGATGATAGTCGTCATCAACGACGAATTCTCCCGCAGCATTATTTGCAGATGTGTCTGAAGGCGTGTTTTCATCTTTCTTGTCCGAATCGTCATGGAAGATATGTGTATCGAAGCTTTCCTTGTTTTGCTCGAAATTCTTGCTTGTTTTGCCGTTGCACCATTCCGAACTTGGCTTTTTTTGACCGTTTACCTGTTTCAGCAGCTCCTCGTAGATTTCCTCTGCGGGCAATTTGGCCCAGGACGGCTCATGAGGGAGCACGAACGGTTCGGACATTTTCTCATCCAGCAAAGTGAAATGGATTTCCAAATCTATGGCGATATTGAAAAGTTTGCGATTGCGTTTGCCTGTCCGTGCTATATGAAGCATGACGCAATGCCATACCTCATGGGCGAGGACGAACAGACGCTGTTCCTTTGTCAGTTTTGCATAGAAGTCGATATCGACGAAAATGCAGTCGCCGTTTGTGGCGGCTGTTTGCAGGCGGTCGTCACGGACGGGAACCAACTCCATGCGCATGATGACACTGCCGATGAACGGCCACTTGACGAGAAGTTGCTGGCGGTCCTGCGCAAGCTGTTCAAGACAGATGGCCTTGCGGTCTTCCTCCGCTTTGTTTGGCGGTCGTAGGGTGAGTGTTGTCTGTTCCATTATTCTTCCCTCCTTGATCAATAGGCATAGCGTTTCTTGAGGGCGGTGCCGTGGAGAGTCGCCCATTCCTTGTACATGGGATGGTAGAAAAGCCTGCTGGCGGCGTCCTTGGAGGAAATCACACCACCGCCTTGCATGGCGTCTGTCATGACCATGCACGCGAAGTCGCTGCTCAGTTTCAAGCTGATACGGAAGAATCCGTCCAGAAGAGCCTTGGATTCCGTTTCGCCATGCCCACGCCAGACAAAGTAGCTCATGGCGGCGCAAAGCGCGTATTTTCGATCAACTTTCTGTGGAATGTTGATTTCGGCGTTTGGATTGAGCATCAATTTCTTCACATCGTTGAAACCGATGTTCAACAGATGGAATTCGATGAATTCCAATCCGGCACGATTGCCGACAATGCCATAGACCACCTTTCTAAGCAAGTCTTCATTATCCTTGGGAAGGATGTCAAGCATGACGCTGACACGCTCCCAGGCACGTGGCGTCGGCCAGCCGCGCTCCAGATTCTCGCCTTCCTGCCGGAGAAGGCATTCAGGCCTGAAACGGAGGAAGCCGACGACGGAAGGATGGATGCCATGCAAATTCGCCCAGCTTGCCCACGAATCGACATCTTCGCCAAGCTCCACATGCATGAAACGGTTGGCGAGCGCAGATGACATGGTGGTGGCGACGGCGGAGTCATCGACGCGGTTGCCCGCCGCGCAAATGTACCATCCGTCCGGAACCTTATAGAGGTCGCCAAGACGGCGGTCGAGAATGAGTTCGTAGGCGGCCACCTGGAGGGAGCGGTCCGCGGCGGTCAATTCGTCGAAGAGAAGGATGCCGCGTCCTTCGCGCGGCCAGTCGCCGGAAACGAACCAATCGACGCATTTGCGTTCACGGTCAGGTACGGGAAGGCCGCGGACATCGACGGGCTCCCGCTGGGCAAGACGGACATCGATGAAGCCGATGCCGAATTCCTTTGCGATGTCTTTTATGATGGTGGATTTTCCAAGGCCTGGAGCCCCCCAGACCATCATGGGCGGAAGGACGTTTGCAATTTCGGGCCGTGTTTCCAATGTCTTCAACTGCATCCTCAGAAGGTCTCCGAGCTGTTTGGCGGTGATGCGGTTGTGCATGTCAACAAGTCCCTTTGTTTCTTTCGTCATAATCAGTGTCTCCTTTGTTTCTATCGTTTATTTGTTACACATTCATATTACGTGAAACGGTATTGTTTCCTTTCAGTTTTAATAAACGAATCATATTTTTTAGTTGCCTAAAGACTGGCTTTCATTCTGATGACGGCTTCCTTGATTGTGTTTCCATAGAGTTTTTTGATGAAAAGAAGACTTTCCGGTGAGGTGACATTGTGGTAAACACTGGCCATTTTTCTTAGTTTCGTTCCCATTGAAAGAGACTGTCGGACAAGTTGGAATGAAAGCCGCAGATGATTGACGCGAGCAGGATTGCATCCCAGTTCCAGAAGCCTTTCAATCATGGCGCAATTAGGTATGAACCATGGGATGCGGTAATTGTGCATGCCGTACCAGAGCAGGTCGTTGCCCAATGGATCGACGGTGTCGGCAACAATGCCTGGTTGTTTTCTTTCAAGCAGGTTGATGACAGCCATGCCCGTCCTGTCGTCGAGATGCGAAACTGCGTAATAGAGGATTTGCTTCATTGTAAGTTTGATTGGCAGCACGTCGTCATGTTCTAATAAAGTTGAAAAGATGCCAAGAGCCCCGTTATCAAGAAGATGAACAAGCATGTCGGGGGTGATTTCCGATTGCTCCATGGGGACAAGGAGCATGAATGAAGGGATATGGTCCTGTGTGATGGAATCCTGTAGTTTTGGCGACCATGGCTTGATTTTGGGCGGAGCCAGATCAAGGCATTTCAGTTCGTTGCAGCCTGACCTTCCATGCTGACAGTATTTTTTGCGGAAATGCTGGAAATGGATGAGCCATTCCAGTTCGTTTTCTGAAATACTGTCTGCTGGATAGGCCTTGTAGGATGTGTAACTATTGGCGAAAACAATGGCCCGCCAATCGTCGGGAACGATGTCAATAGCGGGCAGAATATCGCGGCACAGCTGTACACGATCTGGAATTTCCAGTTTAGCAAGAATGCTTTGCAGAATTTTACTGCTCATCCTATGCTGGGCGAGAATCGCCAGATTTTCACGTGTCAGGAAGGAGGCGATGGCGGAATGGTGGAAGTATTTCTTCTGCTTTTTCACGGTCATCGCCAATTGCCAGACAAGATTCAAGATTTTCTGTGGTTGCTTTGTGTTCATGTTTTTATGAAATCCTGTTTTGGGAAGGCCAGGTTGCGAGGATTGTACGTGTCTGAAGGGGGAAATCTTTCATATTTTGTGATGGAGCAGGGTGCCCATTTCATCAATCTTCATTTTCGATTTCACGGAGAATGGCTTGAAAACGTGGATGGAGGCGATTTTTGGCTACCGAAGCATAGTTCGGACGGAGATTAAGTATCTTGTCCACGTCTTTTGCATGTTTTCCGCCGAGTACCATCATGAGGTAGGCATCGACTTGAAGCTGTGAGCGGAATTTACTGCGAAGACGGCGGATGCCTTCTTCAATCCATGCGGCGAATTCTTTGGAGCAGACCTTTATCTGGCAAGTCATGTCGCTTTCATCACAAAGCCGTTCCATGTCCTGCTCATCGAAGCATTGGTAACGGCGTTCCTTGCGATAAAGGCTTCTCCCCTCGTTCCGGACCATGGTGGCGAGATAGGGAAGGAAAGGGCCACGCTCTGGATTGTACGTGCATTTCTTCTCGACAAAGATTTTGTACATCACGTTGCTGACGACATCATCGGCGTCATAGTGGTTGGAGGTTTCGGATCTGGCGACACTGACCATATAGTTAAGGTATGTCTTGTAGAAGTCGTCAGCGGAGATGGTGGCGAGCTGGGGGAAGTCGGAATTGAAAATCGTCTGATTGGTCATGCTGGTCTCCTTTGCTTTTGGGGTGGTGTTTCGTCTTTTTCGTACAAAGTTAACATTAAAGCTCGGAGGCTGTTTTCGGGGTAAATTTTGAAGTCTGCTTGCATTTTGTTTATAAGATGTTGATTATTAAGATGTATTGAGATGGCCTTGAGATGCCGATTTTTCTTGAAGAGAGACAAAGGGGGCTGTTGGAGGCGGTGGCAGATGGCAATATTTTGGGGTACTCGACATTTTTTTCTGTTCAAAAGATACTCCATACAAATCGTTGCATATATGAAATAGAATACACAACAATGATAATTAATGAAATGAGACTTTCATTTTTGAATTTATTGGGATGCTAGTGTATCTACTTGTATTTTTTTTCTCTAGGATATAAATTAAAAAATATGTATAATGTGGCTAACAACTTTGGTGGTAATAAATTACTTGACCAAACAAAACTTAATGCTAGGAGATACTATGAATAATCAAATAAATGATGAAATCCTTATAAATCGGATGTTTCGTGGTGAGTATTTAGCTGGTAACATTGGTCATGAAATCATTAACCTGTTTAAAGCTGATGATGGTAAAAATTATATTTACATCAACCCATATGGTAATTTTGCAAAGAAACACCATGGCCGCATAAAGAAGATTCTACTCGTCAGAAATTATGCAAAGGATACCTTTGAAATTCTGGCAAAAGCCACTGATTTGGAGTTATTAATTAATGATCCAGTAAATACACATTCCAATACCGATATTCGGTATGGTGGTGTTCCTATTTGGAATATATTTGATCTGAATAATAATGATCATATTAGGCAAACTATCGTTGTGACATTTAGGGTTGGAAGCTACCATAAAGCCAAAAAACGTATATTGCTTACTGAATTTGATAGGGCGGCTGAGTCTGGAGAATATATCATTTCCTTATCGGATAATGCTCCAGAAACAGGGCAAGTGCATCTTCCAAAACAAAGCTTGAAAGCGTATTATATGCAAAACGACGAAAAGACAGGCTATGTCTATGATAAATTACAGAAAGCTATTATAGATAAAGATCTTTGGGAGGAGGACAATACAACACAAAGAGTACGTAAAGAACAGCCACAAGATAAACATTACAGTTTTCTCAAACTGATTCGCAAAGAAGATGATGAATTGTGTTTTTCTAATATGTTCGCGCATTTCCTAGGAGGAGACTTTAGCTTATATCGCGCTTTTGCTACTGAGGTTCTAGGTTTGAACCCAGAGACGGTAGGAAACTCTTGCACTATTTATAGAGAAAAAGACAATATTGATCTGCTGATAGATGATGGAATAAATCGAATTATTATTGAAAACAAAATCCATTCTTTTATCAATGGATTAAAAACAGAACAAGAGGATAAAATAGAGAGTCAACTTTCAAAATATTGGAAAAATGAAAAAAAGAAAATTGAAGAAGAGAATAATAAGGGGGGCACTAAAAAAGAACTTCGTGCTTTTTTATTTCTTCCCAAATATAATGAACAACATATCCAGATGAAAAAGTATGTCGATGGAGGACATTATATAAAAATCACATATAAGAAATTATATGAGTTTTTTTCAAAACAAAAAAAAGATAATACTCCATACTACAATGATTTTTGTAATGCCTTATACAAGCATTCTTTGGAAGTGCAAGAGGATTTATATCAGGAGAATCTGAAGAAGTTTCTTGCTGTAATCAATAGATTGCATAATAAATAGAACAAAACAATTATAGATACCTGAAAGATTCCACCTCCTTGATGCGTATAGATGTTGACAGCTGATTCATTTCATGTGAGTCATGGAAGATCAAGCTGAAAACATCCATCAACATCAGGAGGTATAGGATCATGTCGAAATTCACACCAAAAAACGCATTGGAGAAAGCGGTTCTCAAGAAAGACAACTATCATGTCATTGTCCAGATCATGGATGGAGAGCGGTTGTCGCGGCCGGATATTTTTGCGCAGCCGGAAGCCTTCCAGCTGACAATCGAAGCGGCGATGATGCTGGCGTTCATCGGACTTCCAACGGAAATGAGACAAGACGCCATTGATGTGGTGCGTGAGAAATGTGGAGAGGATTCGGAAATGTTCGAATTCCTTTCCGGCGAATTCAGACAATGTGAGAATCAGTCGGAACCAGACGAAGAGGAAAACAGACTCCTTCGCGCGATTCGGGAGAAGGATGAAAAGGTCATCATCGCCTTGATTGATGAAAGTGAATACTATATCAATAATCCATTGCCGGATACGGACATCCCATGTCTTGTTGAATTGTCATCGGCTGTGAGAACGGCACTTTTCCGACATGGATTCTATACACGTCCATTGGTTTTGCTGCTCCTTAAATTGATCTCGCCGGAAACAAAGGACATTGATGTGCCTTCGGAAGTGCAGCGGCTTGATTATAATGAACGAAGCGCCATCATTAATGAGATCATGCCGGTTCTCCTCCGTCAAAAAGATGATGACGATGTCGATGAGGACAGTGAAAGTGACGTTGCTTCCGATGATGCAAAATCTGATGATTCAGTTGATGATGTAAGATGCCGCAGGGCAGTGGACATTATTTGCAAGTATCTTGACAGCATGAATATCCAGTATGAACTGGATGAAAAGAGGCGCGATTTCCAGTTCGTCGTTCCCATAGATGAGGCATTCAAAAAGTACTATTCTGGCATCTGCGTACGGGAACGTTATATATTGATGTATGCGATACTACCGTTTCAATGTCCGGAGGACCGTCGTCAAGCGCTGGCCGAATATTTGAACCGCGTCAATTATGATCTTGTTTTCGGCAACTACGAGATGGATATGTCTAGCGGAGAGATCCGCTTAAGGCTCAACTACATGACAGATGGCTTTTTGTGTGATGTCGAATGGGCTTATCAGACGATCTTGGCAATCCCAACCATGTTGTTGAAGCGGTATGTCGCATGGCTGGCGAGTGTGATTACCGGCAGGCTGACGCCTGAAGAGGCTTTTGAGCAAGCCGTCAATTACGCAAAAGAACATGAATGATACTGTCTGATTCGTTTCCCGTAACAAACGGTATTTCTGTCATGCCATGGTCAAAACAAATGCGGCTGGAATCGGCCGCATTTGTTGTATTTAGGCCATGTATGAGTGTCTTGAATAATATACTCATGACCGTTTTTCTGAAAGATTTCGTTTCCCTTCTGCGTAATGATGGTGTGGGAGGAGAAGAATGGAGGTATCACAATGTCACACATCAATTAGCAGGAGGTTTAGAAAATGATGCCTTTATCTCATGACATATTAGCAACATACTATGAAAATCCTGCCAGAAGTCTCGAATACGACTCTGCCGATTGGGTGACGGAGAATTATGAACAACTGAATTCCTGTACACGGGAACTCTCCTGTGAATGCTGGGAGACATTGTTTCACAATGTGAACAGATGGGCTGATCAAAATAAACAATATAGTCTGAGTGTCTCCGGTGGAATGGACATCATTCTTGGATATCGTAGAAGTGGGCTGTATGGATTCGCCGATTCGACGCTTCCGCAACCTGTAAGGGATTTGATGCAGGACATATCGTTCGAAAGAATACAGATTTTTCTGGATATGACCAGCATGAAATATCTTTGGGCGGTTGTCGGCAAACTGGTCTCCATGGGCAATTGGGAGATCATTGAGAAACTCTATGAGTACTGTCCGGATGCCATGATACGGAAAATCAATTCTCATAAACTGTTACGGATGATGGTCACCTTCGCGCCTCTTGACTTCCTTCTCAAGATACTTGTGGACATGCAATCCAAGCGTCCTGTCCAAATCGCGAAATTCCGTGACAAAGAACAGAACAATCTTCTGCATTATTATTTCATCCGTGCGCCTTGGAATCCAAGCGGCACAGCCAGGCAAATTCTGGACTTTCTGATCAGTTGTGGCGTGGATCCGGACATGCCGAATGCATCCAATGTTTCCAGTAATTATCAGCGAAAGATACTGGACATGTTTTTCAGGCAACAGAAACATCCATTGAAATGAACAATCCGTATTTCTGCCCTTTGATTTGCCCTTGGGAGCAATTATGACGGTTACTAGTCGTCATGTTGTCTTCTGGAGCGTTTGGGCTTGCCAGGCTCAGCCTTGAAGGAATGCTTGTCGAAGCCGTGGCTGTCACGTTTGACGATGTCGTTGGCTGCGTCAGGCGTGTCGTCCTGCGTGGCCAATTCATTGAAAAGATAGCTTTCTAGTTGCTGGCAAGCGTCAAATGGTGGCATGATTTTCTGGAAATCAAGGCTTGCCAGACATGGATTGAAAGTGAATCGCACACAATACCGGCCTTTCTCATGCTCACGGACTGGCCCAAGCTCCATCTCCTTGATGTCCAGAAGGATAATCGGACATTTGTAACGAAGGTTCATCGTCTTGAAGCGGGGCAGAACCGTGTCGAGGGAAAACATCCTTTGGATGCCTTTTTCGACATCCTCCCGCCTGAAAAGAGTGCTATGCCGATTGAAGCTACGTGATTGCAGGTCAATCTTCTGCGTGAAACTGTCGAAGTCCCAGCAGATGGTGTTCGCCACACGGACAAACGGATAGAATTCTCCGCAGAACAACAGGAGGGAGCGGCGGTAGTCGTCGATGTCGCATCCATGGAGTCCGCCATATTTGTAATTGGCGTTCTTCACAGGAATGCGTACCGCGTCCATTTGATGGGCCATGGCATATTTCCAGTTTGTGTCTTGGAAGAATGGGTCGTTCATGTCCGGCAGAAGGCTGGAAGTCTCCCGTTTCCAGATGCGGGAGGTGTCCGATGCGTTGCCGAAGACATCGTAGTAGTCATGGAACTTGCTGATGATTCGCATATTGCAATGATATTTTTAGCTTTCGTACGACTGTTTGCTTTTCAGAAGCCGCTGAACGTTGCGTTTGGAAAGATTGCCGAAGTAGGGGAAGAGCCTCCAAGTCAGCGGATGGGCATGATCGTTTCCATATAAATATACACAGTAGCTATCATCGCTATAGTCTAGCCCGATGTCGTCACGCCCATGTTTTTCCACAATTTTCTGGTATTCCGTATCTGTTATAGGCAAACTTCCTGTCAGACATGGGACAATCCTGTTTCTATCCAGATACCAGGCGAAATCTCCTTTCTTAAGCTTGATGCTGTTTTCTGGACGTCCATGAAAATGCTTTTCGCAACGGTCATCGCAATCGCCGTGGCAATAGAATGATCCATCGGGAAGATATGACCAGGCCGCCTGGAATTCGCTTATTCCATTCCATGGGCCGTTCAGACCGCCGTTCAATGTCTTTTCATAGATGAAAAATGCGAAGAAACGACTGTATGACTTTTCGTTTTCAATTGCAATCTTCATGAACGCCTCGGCATTCTGGTGTGAATCGAAGATTCCCAATTGGCTTTCATCTGTCTTGTATGAGCCATCAGGGCTCTTGTTGCCGACGATTTCCACTGATTTGAGTTCAAAGATTTGCATCGCATATTCTCCATAGTTGTTGTTAGTCTGAGCTAAAATAGATACGTTTGAAATGGACTGTTTCTTTCACTTCGTTCTATTTTTCTGTTTCGCTCTATTCCCTATAAAAGTAGGTAATAGTGTCCTTACAGGTGGCGTCTTCCGGGCGTAATGGGACCTCCTTCACACAGGCGGGATGCTGGGGCGGCACTACACAAAAAGGACTGTTGCTTTTTTGGCAACAGTCCTTTTTGTATGTGTTCTTGAAATTTTCTAGCGAATTCTAGGGATTCTAGAACCGCTAGAACCGCTAGAACCGCTAGAAAGGCAACAGCTTATATCAAAGCACTTCTGGCTTTGTCCAAACACCGGATTTGGCGCTCTTGTACATGGCTTCCATGACGGCGGAGCGGAGGGCGGCTTCTTTGGGGGAGACAAGCGGAACCTTCTTGCCGACAACGGCGTCGAGATAGAGTTCGAAGGCGTGCGGGAGTTGCGCGGGCAGATCCGTCCACGGTTTCTTGCCATCAGCTCCAGCGACGTGCTTGCTGTTGAAATAGAGCTGGTCGTTGACGACGCAGGCATGGCCTTCCGTTCCGGAAATCGTGAGCTGGACAGGCTGATCGATGTCAACCCAGCCGGCGGCTACGGAGGCGATGGTGCCGTCGGGGAATGAAATGAGGCCTTCGCCTGTTTCGTCGCAGCCAGGATAGCGGTTGGTGACGGTTTTGATGGAGGCTGTGGCGGCTTCGGGAACTTGGTCGATGAGCCACAGGAGGATGTCGAGGGAGTGCGTTCCGAGATCGCCGAAAGCGCCGCAGCCGGCGATGGCCGGATCGGCCATCCAACGCCATTCCTTGTCGAACCAGCCGCCGAGCGAGCCGGAATGGCAATTGATGTGACGGATGCGCGTGATCTTGCCGAAGGCGCCAGCTTCGACTTGCTTCTTGAGGAACAGATGGATGGACTGACCGCGCATGAAATAGCCAGTCTGGAAGATAAGTCCTTCCTTTTCAATGGCATGGGCCATTTTCCAAGCATCTGCTGCGGCAAAGCCGAGCGGCTTTTCGACATAGAGGTGCTTCTTGGCGGCGACGGCTTGCGAGACAAGCTCTTCATGGCGGATGGTTTCGGAACAGATGACGACGGCGTCGATTGATGCGTCGTTCCAGATGTCTTTCGGGAAGTCCGCGACGGCGGCTCCGAGTTTGTCAGCAGTCACTTTGGCGCGGTCTGCGTTGTGGTCCCAAACTTTTGCGACTTTGATGTCCTGCCTTGCGGCCATGCGTTGTACGAAATTGGGGGTGTGGATGTGGCCGCAGCCGACGAGTGCCAATGTTTTCATGATGGTTTCCTTTTTGTTGGGAGTTTGGATAAACTGGATATTTGAGAAAGATTGGATAGATGAGATTGCCGCGCCATGGCGCGGCGGTCGCACTGGAGTGCGCCCCTCCCTCACGCTTTTAGCTTGTAAATGATTCCGCCTGCGATGGCGGTGAATGGCGCGACGAGAACGAGAGCGAAGCTTCCGATGAGCGTTTTGACGGCTTCGGAGGCTACATACGGATTGTTGATGAAATCGACGGGGCTCGTGCCTTGCGCGGCGAACGTCATCATCAATGTCAGATAACCGCCTGAATAGGCGAGCAGAAGCGTAGTCGTCATGGTTCCGACGACGCTTTGGCCGATGCGGATGCCCGAACGGATCAGTTCATTTCGCGAGATGTCAGGCTTGTGATAGACGATTTCCTCCATGCCGGCGGCGACGTCCATGCCCAGATCCATGACGGCTCCAGATGATGCGAGAATGATGGCTCCGATGAAGATGTTCTGAAGGCTTAAGTATTGGTAGCCAGAATAATAGAGAGCCTGAGAGTAGGGCATGATGGCTCCGTTGACGTGGAACAGATGGGTGAAAATGCTTGAAAGAATGCAGCCCGAAATCACGCCGAGCATCGAACCCGTGCAGGAGACGACGAATTTTCGCGTCCAGCCCGCCACGAGAAACATGATGACGACCGTCAAAAAGAATACGCAGACAACGGTTGCCAGAATCGGCGACACGCCGTTGAGGCAGAGCGGCACGACGATTTTCCATACGGCAAGGCAACTGAAGACAAAGGAAACCAATGCTTTAAGTCCTGTCAGTCCCGCGAAGCAAAGCAGCAGGAGGCAGAAAAGCCCGAATAGGAGGAGTGTCCAGCCGATTCGGTAGTAATCCTGTGCATTCAGGACGGTCATGCCTGGAACAGCATCATGGAGAAGACCGACGAGAACGGTATCGCCGACTTCGAACACCTTGTCCAGCTCCATCTGTGCGCGGAGTTGGTTGTTGGCGGGATAGCGTTCGCCCTTGTGTTTGCCGCTAAGAATTTCGACTTCAAGGTTTTGCGGACCTGTTTTGAGAAGGCCGATTTCCATGATTTCGGAATTGTCAACGGAAATGACGCGTGCGCGTTCCTTCGTGCCTGGTTCTGGATCCTTTTTAGGATGTAAATCTAAAAACGTGAGCACCCAGCAGACTAGCAGGAAGACCACGATGATGATCAGGTCCGTTTTCTTTTCCTTTATGTATTGAATGGCTGGAGGCATAAAGCAGAACATCTGGGCATCTGTGACTTTTAAACAAAGACCATGCACGAAAAGCCGCGCATGGTCGATGAAAGCGGAACGGAAATCTTTTATTTCACGAGTTCCTTAAGCGTGTGGGAGATGAACGTGTTTTCGAATTCACCGATGTTGAAGCGTTCGGAGCCGTTGCCCCATGCGCTGGTGATGACGGGCAGGGCGCTGTGGCCGCCTGAATGCCAAGCGATGCCGACTTTCGCATTGAAGATCTTGAGGGCGGTGACCTGCACGGCATTGCCGTTCTTCTTCTCGGCTTTGTACTGCATGTCGAATGCGGCTTTGAGCTGTTCGAGTTCGTTTGCGGTAATGGCCATCATGTCGTTGGCGGGACCGTCGAACTTGAAGCTGAAAGCTTCGGTGAGGATGGGCTTGACGTCATCGAACGTCAAGTCCGGATTGGTCTTTCCGAGATTCTTCAGCTGGTCTTTGATTTTGCCAAAGGAACTCTTCTGGAGAGCGAGCTTGTCGATGTTTTCGCGGAAGCCCGTGTTGGCGAAACCGAGCGTGAGGGCACCGGTCTCATGATCGCCGGTGATGACGATAAGCGTTTCCTGCGGATGCTTCTGGGCGAAATCGTAAGCGACTTTGACGGCGTCGTTGAAGGCGAGTGTCTCGAAGATGACGGTGGCCGCGTCGTTGGCGTGGCAATTGACGTCGATGGCGCCGCCTTCGCACATCATGAAGAAGCCCTTCGGATTGTCGAGAAGCTCGATGCCTTTCTTGACGAAATCCGTCAGGAGGAGGCCGTCATGGTTGTCGATGTAGTTGGGCATGTAACCGGGGCCTTCAATGCCGCAGGCG
Organism: Victivallales bacterium; assembly: GCA_017964325.1. Next base: position 23,892 of record JAGCSE010000319.1, read on the forward strand.
ACGACTTTGCTATTGGCGTCGTTTTCGCGTGAAAGTGCGCGGAAATCTTCGCGGCTCTTGACGACTTTGTAGCCTGCTTTTGCGGCGAGTTCGTAGATGTCGCCTTTGTAGGCGGGGGATTTTTCGTTGTTTGGCGAAGCAACGGCGCCGCCGGCGAAATAGTCGTATCCGGAATCGACCAGATCGAGACCGATTTCATAGTACTCGTTGCGGCTGGCGCGATGGCCGTAGAAGGAGGCGGGCGTGGCGTGGTTGATGGTCACGGAAGTGATGATGCCGACCTTCTTGCCGGCCTGCTTGGCTTCGTATGCGCTGGAGTAGATTTTGCGGGTATTGTCTGCGGACATGCCGATACGGCCGTTGTTGGTCTTTTCACCGCAGGCGATGGCGGTTCCAGAAGCGGCCGAGTCTGTGACGAGGGCGTTGGCGGAGCTCGTCTTGGTGGCGGCATTAACGGGAAGATGGTTGATAAGGAGGGATTCTCCTTTGGTTTTCTTCAGAAATGCTTCCGTCATGGCACGTTGCGGGGATGACATGCCGTCGCCGATGAACAGGAAGATGTATTTCGGATTTTCGGCCAGCAGGCTGAATGTCAGGGCAACGCAGAGAAACGCAATGAGTTTTGAACGCATTTTAATACCTTTAGATTGATTGGGTTGATTAAATAAAAACAATTTTAAGACTATAATTCAACTTTTATTTTTCGCAATTCGGCGTAAAGTAAAATGATAAAAAATTGGGGACGGCTATGCCGTCATCGCGACGGCGGGGACGCCGCCACCACACCGAAAAAGGAGTTTTCATGAAAAGATTGTTGTGGATTATATTGGTATGTGCATTCACGATAACGGTTGCCGCGCAGACAAAGAAGGCTCCCGCGCGGCGGAAGAGAGTCGGTATCAAGCCTATAAAGGAAAGGATCATGACGGAGAACATAAAAATAGACGAAGCGTTGGCGGCGGAGATGAAGGCAGGCATGGAGCGGATACGGCAGGTGAAGGCCGAAAACTGTGAAATCACGGGACTTGAGTTCGTGCCGAACGGTGCATACGTCTCCAGCGACGGCCATCCGGAACCGCATCTGCCGAATTTTGTCGCCGTCCAATATGTGCTGCGTCCCACGGCGGAATCGTACATACGCTGTGAACTTTGGCTGCCGAAGGCGGAGAAATGGACTGGCAATCTCTGGGCCGGCGGCAACGGCGGACGCGCGGGAAATGTCCCGGAAGGATTCCTGCGGTCGCAGATACGGTTGTATGACGCTTCCGTGACGACGGATATGGGATCGTCCAAAAACGTTTCCAATCCAGAGGTTTGGAAGGATTTCGGGTGGCGTTCGACGCATTTGATGACAGTGGTCGCCAAGCAGTTTGTTGAGGCGTTCTACGGCAGGAAGCCGTCGTATTCCTATTTCACTGGCAGTTCGACGGGCGGTGGCCAGGCGATGATGGAAGTGCAGCGCTATCCGGAGGATTTCGATGGCGTGCTCTGCGGCGTTCCTGCCTTGTGGCGCATCCCTAATTTCCTGTATTTCCTGCACTTGCGCCGTTGTACGCATGACATGGACGGCAAGCTCGTGTTCACGGCGGAGCAGATGGACAATGTCAGCAAGGCGGCTGTCGAATATCTGGCTGCAAAAGAAGAGCCATACGCGGCAGGCAAATTCATTACGAATCCGGAATATTCAAAGGAAGCGGCGGACGCGATTGTCGAACGCGCGGCGGCGATGGAACCGAAAATGAATGATGATCAGAAAGCACGTGTTTCCAAGATGTTGGAAGGACCGTTCCTGAACGGAAAGCGTGTTTTGAACGGCATTCCGTTCACGGCGAGCATCAAGACGATGGCGGATCGCGGCATCTGGTGTCTGAACTGGTATTTTGGCAACGATGCGGATTTCATGAAACTGACGGACGGGCAGTTGATGGAATTCGTCAAAGCGTTCGCGGAAGATTTCAACGCGCGGGACTATGACATACGTCCGTTTGAAGCCCATTGTGGAAAGATCATCGTCTATGCTGGAACGGAAGACCCGATCTGCCCGTATCATGTTGCTGCCGGCTATCTTGGCCGTTCGGCGAAACTGCTTGGCGGATGGGACAAGCTGTCGCCGTTCTGCCGCTTCTATCTGCTTCCGGGCCGCGCCCACGGCGGTGGCAACGGTGTCCAGAGCCTCGTGAATCTACAGAAAGTCATTCGCGACTGGCGTGAAAAGGGAATCGCCCCGGAAGTTCTGGACGGCAAGATGAAAGACGGTACGATCGTGCCCGTCGCGCCGTATCCAGACAAAATGGTTGGCGATTTGAAGGATGGCCTGAAGCGCGTGAAAGGCGAACCGATTAAATTGGCCGAGCCGGATGAATTCTTCTTGTTTGGGAAGTAACAAGTTCTGAATGAAGAGATAAAAGGGATTCAAGGGATAAAAGCAAAAGGCCTTGCCGTGGAAAAACGTGACAAGGCCTTTGTGATTTGTGTTTGGGAAGCTGTTGCTACAGCGGCAGATGGAGCAGGGCGTGGGGATTCGTCCAGCAGACGCGCTCAATATCCGTGTCCGAAAGCAGATTTTCTCGCTTCAGCAAGGCGGCGCATTCAGGCAGAAGCATGGAAGCACCGATGAGACAGTGTTTTATGGGATTGTGGAATTTGCCGTTCGGTTCGAGAACGCCTTCGTTGGTGTTGACGACATAGCGTCCAGGCGGGAGGCCGGCCACGAGGCAGGCATCCGAGACGGCGACGAAGCGTTCCACGCCTTTGCAGCGGAGGAAGCATTTCAGGACATTCACGGGAAGGTGGTGGCCGTCCGCGATGGCCATGATGGTCATGTCGTCTTTGGAAAGACCCGTCCAGATGGGATTGTGGTGGCGGTCGATGAGATTTGGCAGACCGTTGCCGAGATGCGTCATCGTATCGGCTTCCGACTGGTTGATGTCGTCTTCCGTTGCGAGTTCATGGCCGAGCGAAACGCAGATGCCATTTGCATGGGCATGATGGATAAGTTCATGGATGCCAGGCAGTTCAGCTGCGACCGTCAAGATGGAGACATGTCCGTTGGCAAGACTGATGAGTTCATCCAATGTCTTGATGTCTGGCGGGAGGACCCATGCGGGATTGTGGGCGCCGACGGCTCCAGGCTGCGTGGAAATGAACGGACCTTCGAGATGGAAGCCAGGCAAGGCATAGCGGAGGCCATGGGAATCGATGGCCTTGTCCAGCATGGGGAGATTCCGTCGATAGGTGTCCATTGATGATGTCGGGAACGTTGGCAGGAAACGCGTAACGCCTTTGGCCATAATCTTTTCGACGCAATGGAGGAAGGCGTCTTCCGTGATGGCCGGGTCTGCAAAATCCGTTCCGAAGGCACCGTTGACTTGTAGGTCAAAGCATTTCATTTTGCGCAGAACTCCCTGGTGAGCTTGCAGAGATTGGCGGCGGCGGGTTCGTCACAGAATGTGGCGCAGTCTGGATGGAGGCGGATGACCGATGCGGGATGCATGGGCGTCAATTCGCCTTCGAAGGTGATCTGCATGGCGTATGCCTTGCGGGAGTCTGGCACGGTGTTGACGATGCAGCGGCTCTTGAGAATCTGGCGGACGGTCATGGAGACGGCTTGCTTGGGGACGTCGTCAAACGTGGGGAACCATCCTTCGCCGAGCTGTTGGTTGCGGCAGACATCATCCAGATTGACAATGATATATGGCTTTTCCGTGTCGAAATCCGCCGGTGGGTCGTTGAAGGCAATGTGGCCGTTTTCACCGATGCCGATGAAGCAGACATCGACGACTTTTTCCTGCAAATGGGCACCGAGTTTGTCGATGGCGGCCTGAAGGTCCGTTGCGTCGCCCGGCACGAAATTGGCTTCCTGCAAGGGGCGTGGCAGTTTTGCTATGAAGCGTTCCTTGATATACTTACGGAAGGAAGCGGGATGTGTTTCGGGCAGTCCGACATATTCGTCCAGATGGAACAGCGTGACCTTTGACCAATTGATGTCCGGCTCCTGCGCAAGTTGCGTAAGCATTTCGAACTGACTGGCTCCCGTGGCGACGATGATGCGGCATTCGTTCTTCGCGGCGAGGGCGGCGCGGATTTTGGCGGCTCCGAATTTCGCGGCGGCGACGCCGCTTTCCTGCTTGGTCTTGTAGATGGACAGACTCATGTGCAATACTCCTTTTGTTAAGTGGTTAGAAACTTTTTCTCCGTATAAAGGTCGCTTGGTTTATAAGTTCATGTTCGGGGACTACACCTGTTGAGATGGCGGCAATCATGCCGTTGCCGGCGGAGGTGCCGAGTTGGCCGTAGCCCTGGTCGATGGTCGTAAGGAATGGGTCGGGCGTGTGGCAAATGCCTTCCAGATTGTCGATTCCCGCGAGGAAAATATCTTCACCTGGCTCGATACCGTTGCGGCGAAGGGCGTCACAGATTCCGAGGGCGGTCAAGTCGGTTGATATAATTAGCTTATATTGAAGGAGTTCATCCAGATGCTCCTCTGCGTAGCAGAAGCCGTGGTGACGATCGACCAGCGGGCTGTTGTAGGGCGTTTCCATGAAATCATGGACAATGAAATCGGCGGGACGGTCCATCATCTGAAGCGTGGCGCAGATTTCTTCATATTTGATGCGGCTTTCGGCTGAATTCGCATGGCCGACATAGAGGACTTTGCCGCTGAAGTCCATGGGAATACGACGGATAAGCTCCATGTAGGCGGGGATATTGTTCTTCTGGATGGTCGGGACATTGAAACAACGCGGCGATGGGGGGATGCTCATGGCGATGACGGGACGATCCATGTTGTGGATGATTTTTGCAATGCGGGGGGTCAGGAGGGAGCTGCTGATGAAATAGCCGTCTGCCTGACGCGACAGAAGATAATCTGTCAGCAGTCCTTCCTTATCCTCTGTATTTTCGAGTGACAGGACGAATGTTGTCAACGTGTAGCCCTGATTCTGAATGGCGACTGTAAGTGCTTGCAGATATTCAGCATACGTTGCAAGCGAGCAGTCATGGATGAGGGTGCTGGAGATCAGGGCGATCTTCTGTGTCCTGCCGCTGGCGAAAGCGCGAGCAGAAGCTCTTGGGCGGTAGTTGTTTTCGTTGCAGATGGCGAGGATACGGTTGCGTTGCTCCTCGCTGATGAGTGAGGCGGTTTCTGGATTTAAAGCGCGGGAGACTGTGGAGCGATTGACGCCCGCAAGCTTGGCGATTCCGTCTATGGTCAGTGGTTTCTTCATGGAAAAGATATGGAAATAATTGATTTTATGCAACTACTTGCATGAATTTACTACTTGATTTGCAATGTGCAAGCAGTTGCATAAAATAAATATATTTTTCTAATGAAGGGTGGAACTTTTTCTACTTGAGGTGAAGGCCGAGCATCTCCATGTTTAGAGTTCTTCCCATTGCAAGAGGGGAAGTTGGCGGACGGGGAGATTGGGGATGGCTTCCTTCAGGCGGTCCAGATCATTGCGAAGATAGGTCTGGTCAAGGGGGAGGGTGAATTCATCGTGGTGTGTGGGAATCAGGCACTTAAAGTGAATATTGCGCATGAGGCGTTCGGGAAAGTCTGGTGTGAAACGGCTGATGCCGCCGAGCAGCCAGTCGCAGTCGGCTCCGCTCATGGAAGGGACATGGAGATTGGCGGAGCCCATGTTCATAAGTGTCTTACCTTCAAGCTCGATGAGGAATGAGAAGACTTCACCGCAACGCCAATTGTCGCTTTTGGTCAGTAGTTCCGCGGCCGGTGGGGTGTCGTAGCCAGGCAGGATATCGTCGCTGCCTTTGTGACGTGATTCGAGTGCGGTGACGAAGACGCCTCCAGGCATTTCAATGACTTCGCCGTAAGTCAGTTGATGGAGGTTCTTTTCGGGAACGCCAAGAGTGCGCATGATGTTGCAGGCCGTGCGGGAGGCGTAGAGAATAGTATCCGTCTTTTGAATGAGATACGGCATGTCGGGAAGATGATCCCAGTGCGCATGCGTCATCAAGACGAAATCAGGCTTGGAAATCAAATACTTATCAATTTCCGACGGGATGGTCAGTTGCTTGCGGTTACGGCTGACATACGGGTCGATCATGAACGAGCCGTGGTTGTGTTTGATTTCCAAGGCGTTTGTGCCATACCATTTTATTTTCAATTCCCAATTCATAATTCACAATTCACAATTCCAATTTTCAATTCCCAATTCATAATTCACAATTTTCAATTCCCAATTCATAATTCACAATTTTCAATTCCCAATTCATAATTCACAATTCACAATTCACAATTCATAATTCATAATTC
>JAGCSE010000320.1 GCA_017964325.1 Victivallales bacterium
CAGTTGCCGCCGAAGGCTTCCATGACGTAGTTGTAGGCGATGCCCGTCGCGATGATGCCGAGAGAGGTATCCGCGCCATCGGTAAATTTATTGAACGGCGATTCTTCGGAGAGTTTCGCGAAATCCGCCTGCTTTTCGCAGAGCTTCTTGACGTTGCCTTTTGCGATGGCGGGCAGGAGGACGAAGCGGCGCGGGTTGTTCGGCGCGTGAAGGTCGTTCATGGCGGACGGCGCGTCCGCCGTTTCGATGTTGGAGCGGGAGTGTGAAAGCCGCGTCGTCAGGCGGACGAGCACGGGAATTTCGTTCTTCTCGGAGAGTTCGAAGGCGTATTTTGCCAAATCGTAGCATTCCTGCTGGGAGGACGGCTCGATGCAGGGAATCATGGCGAATTGCGCATAGAAGCGGGAGTCCTGCTCGTTTTGGGAGGAGTGCATGGACGGATCGTCCGCGACGGTGACGAGCAAGCCGCCGTTTGTTCCCGTGACGGCGGAGTTAACGAAACCGTCGCCCGCGACGTTCAAGCCGACGTGCTTCATACAGACGATGGCGCGCTTTCCCGCGTAGGAGACGCCGAGGGCTTCCTCCATGGCGGTTTTTTCATTGGATGACCATTCGCGGTGGATGCCGCGTTCCGCCGCGAGTTTGGAGCCCTGGATGTACTCCATGATTTCCGTGGAAGGGGTGCCGGGATAGGCATAGCAGCCGGAGAGGCCGGCATCCAGGACACCTTGTGCGTATGCTTCATCACCAAGTAGGATTTTTTTCATGTTGCAGACCAATATTTTATAGATGCCAAGATTGCAGAGGCCTGCGCCTCTGCCCGACGGATTACGCCGATGGAACTGGACAGGAAATGGGTGATGCGCAAGCTGAACTCGCGCCTGATGGCGGATATGCCATTGGCACACCAATCCTTTTATATTGAAATATAATTCATTTTACGGAAATTTCCTATTTTATGATTTGATAAATGCAAACAAAGTAGTAAATTAAATAGTGGAAATTACAACTATGAATAAAACCGAGAAGAAATTCTATCTGTTGTTGCGGAGCGCCGGCGATTTTAAGCCGGTCGCTTGATTGTGACTGCCTTATTACCGCCGGGCCCTTTCAGGGGAGCTGGCGGTTTTTTTTTGCAAAAAATCAAAAGAAGGAAACATCCCATGTCTGACAGTAGCGACCCGTCCATGAGCAAGCAGAAGCCAAAGAAAGCAGGCGAACGTCTGAAGGAGTCCATCGAACGTTTTCTGCTAATGCGCGGCCTTGAGCCGAAGGACATCATTTCCATGATTGACGACGTCCTCGCAAACAAGCCATTCGAGGGCGAGGAGGAAGACGGCGACCTCCGTAAAATCCGTGAACGCGTCGCGCTGATTTTGGAAGGGCTCGACGAAACGGAAATCGCAAGAATCCGCAAGCAGGTGTCATTGATTCTGAAGGGGAAAGGCGTGCCGTCGCTGACGCCGCTGCTGTTCATCTCCCGCACGCTGAATGTCCGTCTTGGGACGTTTCTGGACGGTGACAGCTCGAAAATCGAAAATCTGCGGCCGGCGATCTGCCATCGGCTCATGGTGAAGGACGAAGTCGTTTTCGGCGACAACGACGAAGAACTGATCTACCATCCGCTGTCGATGAACAAGTCGGGCGTGAGCATGGAGCCGTACATCATCGAAATGGGCACGCCAAAAGACATTGACAAATTAATGAAAGACAACGAGTTCAAGAAAAAACGGCTCGAACGTCACGCGGGTGAGGAGTTCATCTATGTCATGAAAGGACAGCTTGTGGCGCAAGTCGGAAATGAGACGATTCTTCTGGATGAAGGCGATTCCATCTACTACCACGGCTACCTGCCACACCACATCTTCTCAAACGACCGCGATGCGGCGGGAAACAAAATTGAGAAGACCGACATATTGGCCGTCGTGTATGCGCCGCCGCTGGAGGACACGTTGTCCATCAAGAAGCTGAACATGAACAACCGTTTTGGCAAGACACTCATGCGCTTGCGGCAGATGATGAAATTGGATATTGCAGAAGTATCGCGCAAGACGGGACTTAAGGAAAGTGTCATCACGTCGATCGAAGACGGCGGGCCGATATCGTCGCTCATGCCGTTGACGCGCATCACACAGGCTTTGGGCGTGCGGCTGTGGACAATCATCAAGAACGGCCTGCTGCGGAACTACTCCGTTTTCCGCAAGGCGGACCTGGAGGACAAAGACCAGGCCAAGACGTTGACAATCGGCAATTTGACGCATCATTTCCTCGCCATCAACATGAGCAACCGCAACATGGAGCCGTTCTTCATCGAAGGGAACGCCGCCAATGAGGAGGAGTTCGAGCTGGAGAGCCGAGAAGGCGAAGAGTTCTGCTATGTTTTGGAAGGGAAGATCAAAGTCTTCATCGGCAGCGTGGACAAGCCGTACATCGTCAACGCCGGCGAGTCGATCTATCTGGACACGACGATTCCGCACCACATCCAGACCATGGAAGATGGCACGAAGACCATCACCGTCGTCTATACGCCCTTTACATTCATCACGGAAAAAGAGGACTGAGGGGAGGCACATCATGAAAACGAAAAACAACACGGCGGTCGAGCAGATAAACGAACACTACACGCAGCTGGTCAAGGATGTCAAGGCCTGGCTGAAGACGGAGCAGGAAAAGGTCGATATGGCCAAAATCGGCCTCGACAGCGAAAAAGCGGCTCTGGACGAGCGGCAGGCGACTATCGACAAAGAACGCAAGTCGTTGGAGGACAAGCTGAAAACGGCAAAATCCAAACAGAAGACAGAGGACATCGAAGAGCGGCTGGAGGAATTGGAGCATCGTCAGGAAGTGCTCGAATGGGATCTCGACGGATGGAACGGCAAGGCCCGTCAGTTCGCCCGCGACGAAGACCATCTGCGCATGATGACCAAACGGCTCATCGACCAGAAATGCAGGCTGCTGCGTGTAAAGATCGATGAAGCGGCGGCGGAAAACGACATAGAGCGCATCGGCTTGCTGGAGAAGGAGATAGGCTTGATCCGCCATGAGATTTCGCCGCTGCGGTTCGAGACGGAGACGATCGGCGACGTTTTCGCGATGCAGGTGAAAGACCGCCCGAACCATCCGTTCATCATGTATCCAGACCGCGACCTGACATGGACGTACAAGGATTTCGACATCCGTACGGACCTGATGGCGAAGGGGTTGATGGCCATCGGCGTGACGAAGGGAAGCCACGTCGGTGTCTGGGCGAGCAACGTGCCCGAATGGCTGACGCTCATGTTCGCGACGGCAAAAATCGGCGCGGTTCTCGTGACCATCAACACGAACTACAAAAAGCATGAGCTGGAATATCTTGTGAAGCAGTCGGACATGCACACGCTGGCGATTGTTGACGGCCTGCGCGACGTCAGCTACATCGACACCGTTTATGAACTTGTCCCGGAATTACTTACAACGACACGCGGGATGCTTGTGAGCAAACGCTTCCCGCGGCTGAAAAACGTCGTGTATCTTGGGCAGGAGAAACATACGGGCATGTACACGTCGTCCGAACTGATCCAACTGGGCTACTGCTGCAGCCAGGATCTGGACGAACGACTGGCGGCGGCCAAGAAGGACACCTCCAACACGGACATGGTGAACATGCAGTACACGTCGGGCACGACAGGCTTCCCGAAAGGTGTCATGCTGACGCATAACGGCATCTTGAATAACGGTTTCTACATCGGCGAGCGGCAGTTCTTCGAATTCGACGCGGACAAAAACGAACGCGTCTGCCTGCCTGTGCCGTTGTTCCACTGCTTCGGTTGCGTGCTCGGCGTCATGGCAATTCTGACGCATGTCGCGACGGCTGTCATGATCGAGCAGTTCGATCCGTTGGTCGTCATGTACTCTATCGCGGCCGCGCATGCGACGGCCGTTTATGGCGTACCGACGATGTACATCGCCATTTTGAACCATCCGCAATTCAAGAAATACCAGCCACTTATGACGGCGTCGCTCCATAAGGGCATCATGTCCGGCTCCCTCTGTCCGCCTGAACTGATCAAGCAG
>JAGCSE010000321.1 GCA_017964325.1 Victivallales bacterium
CAGGCAGCTCGCCGAACATCGCCGCTTCCTAAACAACGACTCCCCCATCACCCTTCTCGTCCATGCCTACGACAAGGATCAGCACAGCGCTCTTCGCACGGGGAGAATCAAAGAGGCTGACTTAAACAATTTCAAGCCGGACTACGACTGGATGCGCGCAGCGGCGTTCGTCGGCATCGCGAAAGACGTCAATGGCCTATGGTGGTGGTGGTTCGCGCGCCGTGCGGGCGGCAACTGGATGGCCGTCGGCTCCGTCGATGTCGGCTGGAAGAACCTCCAGAAGGTCGTCGCGGAAATCGCCGCCCTTCGCCCCGTTCTGAACGCCATCGCGCCTACGAAATCGGGCACGGTCACCGTCGGCAAGTCCAATATCGAATGGTGGTCCAAGACCGTTGTCGGCAAGACGACGTTCATCGCCGTCAACACATCGGAAGAGCCTGTCACCGCGACAATTCCTCTGCCAGACGGTCCGAAGGAGCTTTCGTTTAAGCGTTATGAAGTAAAAGTCATTCAGAAATAATATCCAGAAACTTCCAGAAAAAAGGAAAACAACATGAAGAAAATCCGCATCGGAGCCATCGGAGCCTGCTCCGCCATTTTCTGCAACGTCCATGGCGACGGCATTCTCAACAATCCGGACAAATTCGAACTCGTCGCGCTTTGCGATCTCAATAAGGAGAAGCTCGCGAAGGACGCCGTGCGATTCCATGTCGCACAGACATACGTCGATTACCGCGAAATGATCGCCAAGGCCAATCTCGACGCCGTCGTCAACGCGACGCCCACCTCCAGCCACGCCGTCACGACCATCGACTGCCTCAACGCGGGCTTGCATGTCCTCTGTGAAAAGCCTATCTCCATGACCATTGAAGAAGCCGACGCCATGATCGACGCCGCCAAGAAGAACAACAGAATCCTGCAGATCGCCGTCCAGTCCCGCCATTGCGACGCATGGAAGAAAATTCGCGATCTTATCCGCGCAGGCCTCATCGGCACGCCGCATACCATTACCATCACGCAGTTCTGGGACGATCCGTATGTTTATAAAAACTGGCGTGCCGCAGCGGAAATTTCCGGCGGTGGCATCGTCGCGGATTCGTCCATCCACTGGATTGATATGATGCGCAATCTCATGGGCGAGATAACAGGCGTTTTCGGCGTCGGCACTCCGTCGCCGGATTCGCCGATGCCGAATCTCGAAGATTCGTCGCTGTCGCTATTTAGATTCCAGTCTGGTGCCATCGGCTGCCTGCGCAACGGATGGCGCAACGTTCGTTGGCCGAACCATAACGAAAACGTGGAAATCAACGGCACGGTCGGCACGATCATCGCAAATCTCATGAATCCATGGGTTCGGAATGATCCGCAAATCGTGGAACTTTTCCGCGTCGGCGGCAATCCAGTTGACAAGGAGGTCTTTGAATTCATGACGTCTCGCGACCGTTTCACCGCCCAGATGGCCGATTTCGCGGAATGCGTCAACGGCAACCGCCTCGTGACCTGCACGGCGGAGGATGCACGCCGAGGCCTCCAGATTCAGCAAGCCATCTACGACTCCTACAAATCCAAGAAATGGGAGGAAATCTAACCACCTGCAATACTGATATTTCCAAAGGCCCTGAGATTCTCTAGGGTCTCTGGAAAATATTGTACTACTATTGTTCATTTCTTGTTTTTTCGCAAAGATTTTCCTGCTGTCTAATTGTCTAATCGTCTCCCGTTTAACGTCTTGTCGTCCATCGTCTCCGCTCGTCTCACGTCTCGCGTCTCACGCCCCCTCACCCAAAGCAATCCTGATTGCTTTTGCCCCTGGCAGGAGGGCGCAATGGCGTCGCCATTATATGGTTTGACATGAGACGCGAGACATGAGACGTGAGCAAAGACGTAAGACGCCTAGACAAAGAGATCATATTGATTGTTTTAGTTGCGGCCAACGACCGTGCCAGGATTCTCTAGGGTCTCTGGAAAATATTGTTTTTACTTTTTAGTTTTAAGCTTTAAAACTGCCCATATCGCTGGATAGCAGCCATCAACAGCCGCATCCCCGTCAAGCGGCTGCCGTTGTTGATGGAGCCAGCTGTTGCGAAAACAAGGCCGCGCTTTTCGCGGGCCTGTTCGAAATCGCGCAGGAACTCACGCACCATTCCTTCTTCATTGTTGCGGCTGTAGGTGAACGGCGCCAACTGCCCATGGATGACCGCATGGGGGCAGTATTTGCGGATTTCGGAAACCGTCAGTGTCGGCCCGAAATTCGTCCCTTTCAAATCAACTTCCGCCAACAGCGGCAGAAGATGCCCCATCGCCGAATCGCTATGCTGGAAGCGATGATGCTGCGGCAATGGCGCATATTTTCCAAAGACCGCACGATGAATCGGCATCGCGAAGAAATCGTAGATTTCGGGGCTGAACAGGCAGGAGTTGTCATCCGCCCATGACCATGATGTCGCCCGCGCCACATCTTCCGGTTCTGCTTCCGCATCAAGCACTTCTGCACGGGTGATGATGGCCCGTGCAATCAAGTCGCTGAAACGACGCAACAGTCCTGGATCATCGTAATACAGCATCAGTACGTTTTCAGGCCCGAACACGGAACATGCGAACGTACATGGCCCACGCTGTCCACGATACAACGGCACTTTGCAACCCAACGCCTTCAGTCGCGCTTTCTCCGACTCCCAATTTTCAGGCAGCATGAAATCGCGCAGATTCTCAAGACGCTTCTCCACGCGGTCCAAAAGGGCAGACAGCTCCTCCGGCGTCGAAGCGGCCTGTTGAAGCCACCATGAGCCGGATGCGCCACCAATCCATTTGTTCTCCGCCTCGAAAATGTCGCCTAACTCTTTTATTTTCGGCCAAGCCCTCTGCGGATCAGGCAGTTTTTCGCTCAGCAGACGACGACCGACAATCTTCTCCGACAAGTCGTTGTAGCGTTTTGAAACTTCAATTGCCCACGGCTTGTCGCCATAAAGAAAGCGCCACCAGTCCTGTTCCAGGCCAAGCTCCTCGAAGACGCATTCCCAGTTCAGTGACGCACCGAACGGACATTGGCGTATGTCCGGACTGAAGGGGGCCGCCATAGCCTCCTTCTGCCGCGCCCAGAATTCGTCCAAATCCACAGGAGCCAAGCCGCCGTTGGCCTTTGTATCCGCCAGGAGGCTTCTTACTTTCACATCATCATCCATATTCTGCATCTCTTTTATCTTGAAGGGGAAAGACCGATTCCGCCACTGACTTTCTGCGTGTCGTTGACCGCCAGCAGCTCCTCATGATACTCGACGACTTTCAAGACCGCTTCGACATATTTGTCGATGATTTCCGGCTCGTAATGCTTGAACCACGGTTCGCCCAGAATTTTCGTATTGATCTTCGCGGCAATAGGAAGTTCTCCTGTAAGTGCCTTCACATCAATATCTTTCGGCAGGAAGCGACTCGCCGTCGGCACACCGTTGCCGAAGATATCGACATCGTAGAACACACTGGACTTGTGCAGCGGATAGTTGCCGCCGACGGAGAATCCGCGCCCCGCGACCTCCGCGTTCAGCGCCTTCGCGAATGTCGCGTTCGAGATGCCGTGGAAGGCTTCCGGCTCGTAGAGGAACCGCGTCGCATACCACCCTGCCTTGTCACTGCCTTCGTCCTTCGGATAAATGATGCTGATGCCGTTGATGCCTTCGAGCTTCTTCCAGAAATATTTCATCGCCTTGTCGATTTCGGCCTTTTCCGCTTCGTATTTCCGTAACTGAACGCGACCTACAGCGGAGCTGCATTGGTGCATACGATTCTTCAAGCCGCCCCATGGAACCGTGAACGTCTCCCTGTATTCCTCCGGCGAATAGACCTCGCCGATTCGCGCATAGTGGCCGAAGCGGATAGCACGGCGGTAGATTTCATAGTCGTCCGTCACAAGCATGCCGCCTTCGCCGACGGCCAGCGACTTGCCCGTCATGATGGACATCGCCGCCACTTTACCAAATGTACCGAGCATCTTCCCTTTGTAATGGCCACCCTGCGCATGCGAAACATCTTCAATGACAATGAGATGATGCTTCTTCGCAATCGCCATGATGCGATCCATGTCAACAGGATGCGCCATGTAGTGGACGACCATGATGGCCTTCGTTCGCGGCGTGATGTGCGCCTCCACGCTATCCGGATCCATCTGCAGCGTCTTCGGATCGATGTCGCAGAAGACGACGGTCGCGCCGAGCGTCAATGCCCCTGTGCAACTCGCCCAATACGTGACGGATGTGCAGATCATCTCGTCGCCCGGCCCGAGACCTACTGCGAACATCGCGGCGTTCAGCGCGTTCGTGCCCGTGTTGTGCGCCAACGCATACTTGCGTTGCTGCCATGCAGCGAATTCCGTCTCGAACTGCTTCGTGATGTTCAGGCCCGACATATTGCCGTCTTCCAGCACGTCCAGCATCGCCTTCCGCATTTCGTCGTTCACGATCGGCCAATGAAACATCCTCTCCGGATATTTATCCAACACGGGCGTACCGCCCAGTACCGCCAGATGAGCCATTTTCCACTCCTATAGTTATTGTTTTACCCTATCGACTATTGTATTGATTGTCCAATTCATTCCACTTTAAGCTGTTAGCTTATCACTGTTAATTGCCAAGGGCTTTGATCTTCGGCAGCCAGTTGTCGCGGTACTTCTTGTAGTCCAACGGCGTGCGGCCGGTGATGTAGTGGTTCGCGCCTTTGATGCCGTCCTTCGTCTCCCAGCGGATGATCAACAGCCGCTGGTCGCTGTTCGGCAGTTCGAAACGGCCAAGGCCTTGGTTCGCGTTCGCGGCCACATGGAAATCGCGTTCCATGATGACCTGCCCGCTGTCCGCGTCCGTCACGGTCAGCTTGCCATCCTTTTCCTGAAGCGTATCATTCGTGATGACAACCTCATGCGCCCAATTGCGCCATTCGCCGATGATGCCGAGCACGGGCTTCTGTGAACGCTTCAGATAATCGTAGGCCAGCTTCTTGTCGAAGTAGTAATCGACGATTGCGTCGGAAAATTGCGGCCAGCAGTCCATGACGTTCCACCACAGGATGCCCGCCTTCTTCCATTTGTGGATGCGGACGTTCTCCACGAAGAACTTCTTCGCCTCCGCCTGCACGATCTGGCTGGCCAGACTGAAGTCTTCCGCGTTGTCAGGATCCAGCATGAATTCCTCACGTATCTGCTTAAACATGAGCGGGATGCGATAGTCATAGCCGAGCGTCGCATGATGGAGCCACTCTTCGTTTTTCGTCGTGTACCAATCGCCTTTCTTCTTCCACGGCCAGACGTTGTCCGCGCTGAGGAACTTCTTCATGGAGGCGACGGAATTCGCGCCGTGGTAGCCGCATTCGCTGATGAACACCGCGTTGTTGTCCGCATAGAACGGACTCTTGAAGTAGTCGCGCGGCCCCCAGACGTGCTGTTCGGGCGTCGCCTCCCATGAGAGATGCTTCGCCTCCGATTCGGGCGAATAGTACGGCGAACTCTTCTGATAGGGGCGGTTCGGATCGAGACGGTTCAGAATGTGCGGGATGACTTCGCGCGTCAGGCGGTTGGAACTGGCTTTGATATTGGTATTGCTCCAGTTGCACATCGCGTCCACTTCGTTGTCGCCCGCCCACAGGGCCAGACTCGGATGCTGCCGCAGCTCTTTGACGGCCCATTCGACCTCCGTCGCGAAACGGGCCAGAAACTCTTCCGTCTGCGGCGCGAGCGCGCATGCGATCATGAAATCATGCCAGATCATGATGCCGTGTTCGTCGCAGTAATCGTAGAAGGCCTGTGTGCAGTAGGTGCCGCCGCCCCAGATGCGCAACATGTTGCAGCCCAGATCCGTGAACAGTTCCAAGATAGGAATTTCACGCTGGTAGTCCAAGCTGTGCAAGGCATCCGTCGGAACCCAGTTGGAGCCCTTCACCATGATCGGCGTGCCGTTCACGACGAAACGCGCCACGAAATTCTTCGGGTCTTCGTCGTATTCGAACACCATGGACCGCAGGCCGACGCGTTTCTTCTCCTCGAACAGCAGCTGCTCGCCGGAATAGACGCGAATCGTTGCGTCATAGAGGTTTTGTTCACCGTAACCAAGTGGCCACCAAAGCTTTGGATTGCTGATGCCGAATCCGATATGGCCGCTGGTGAAATAGAGGTTCGATGTCTTCTTGAAGACGGAATCGCCGCATTTCATTTCGATTTCCATCTTGAATTCGTCCCATTCCGTCAGCGACGTCGCGAAATTGTACGTGAACAGGATGTTCGCCCAGCCGGGCCGCGTGTCGCGCAACACGTCGAAATAGCAACTGATCATGCGGTTCTCAGGCCGTTCCACAAGCTTGACATTCCGCGTGATGCCGCCCAGGCAGCAGCGTGGGCAGATGTCCCATCCGTATTCATGGATCGGCTTGCGCAACGGAAGACCTTCCGTGTTGCGCCACAACGTCCTGTCGCGATGGTCGAGTTCGTATTTGGCCGCCGCGAGAATCGGCGACTTCACGACGACGGTCACCGTGTTTTTCTGCCCGCGTTTGATCTTGTCATCGACGGCGAACGTATGGCGAATGAAACCGTTGGCCGGTTCGGCGATCTTCTCGCCGTTCAGATAGACTTCCGCCACTGTGTCGATACAGTCGAAAACCAAATCCGCTCCGGCGGGAAAGTCCGCGGGAACGTCGAAATCGCGCGTAAATGTCCAGTCATAAAACTCGTATGGGCGCAGCAGCTTTTCATTGGAACCGAAATACGGATCCGGAACGATGTTGTTCTTCACCAATTCCAGTTCGATGTTTCCGGGCACAGTCGCCTCGAAAGGCCCCAACGCCTTCTTGCCCTGCCCTGTCAACCGCCACACGCCGTTCAAATCAATCGTCTGCATGTCTGTCCTTTTGTTATAATAAGGTATGAAAAAACGATATGGAAGAGTCAATTTATGACCAGCATCCGGCCTTGAAGAGGCAGAATGCGTGAAAATGCTTCTTTTTTGTCAAGCATTGAGGAAATATAATTCATGAATTTCCACTTTCCCATTTATCGACAGTTTTTTAATTCATCCCTGAACGATAAATGTATGGGACATGACTCCCCTACCGCCTCTTCGAGGCTATTCTCTTACCGCCTCTCTGCTGGTATTCATACCTATTAAAGGCCGTATTTAGAGAGAGTTATTTTCCTTTGTCACATATGGCAGCTTCATCGAATATGCGAATGCTATCACGCAATTCCATGACAAAGGCGTCGTCCGCCTCCAATTCCTTCAGCAGATCGGCACAGGCCGCGCATTCCTTCAGATGGGCGGAGCAGGCCAGACGCCCCAATACGGACATCCCATGCTGGCGGTAGCTTTCAAGTTCTTCCTTTGTGTAGTGCTTCATTTCGTCTCCAGATTCTCCATGATTGCCTTCAACGCTTCAATGCAGCGGTTCTTTGCCACATAGACGGAATTGACGGACATGTTGAGAAAATCCGCCACATCCTTGACGGGACGGCCCTGTACGGCGTACATCTCAAAGGCCGCGAACGTGTTGGACTGGACTTGGCTGCGCAGTTCCAGCATGGCCTGCGTGAAGATATGCCGCCGCCATTCCTCCTCCCATGACGCATCGAAGCTTTCGTCGGAGGCCGGTTCGGGAATGTCGTCGATATCAACGTGTTCATGCCGTTTGTGATAGAGCTTGCGCGCCTGGTTGCGGACGATGGCCTTGAGAAAATGGCGGAAACGCCCGCGCGCGGGATCGTATTTGAACATGATGTCCTTCGGCACTTCGTCGATATTGTATTTCGACAGAATGTCCTTCCGGAAGATTTCGCATAGAACCAGCTGGACCAGCTCTTCGTTCTCCTCGTATGTCAGGCCGCAGTCGCGACCGCAAAGGATGATGAGCGGGCGGTATGTCTCATAGAACTCCCGCCAGGAGACTTCGTCTCCTACACGGACGCGAACCAATAGTGATTTTTTTGTGGTGAATGCCATGTTTTTCTCTTTGTAAGATGTAGCGGCGACGTTCCGCCGTCGGGTAGTTACGTAAAAAGAGCACGGCAGGGGGATGGAGGTGACGGTTATATCTGCAAGTTTCATCAGACCCTATCGTATCCCTGCCGTCCTCATATATCTTACTACGATGGATAGACGATTTTTTACATGCTGCCGATGTTTTTTACGGTTTCTGCTCTGGTTTGCGGATCATCAGCGAATCCGTGATGGCGAGAAGCTTCGGCATGTCTTTTTCATACCGCTCCTGCGGAATGATTGCCCTTAGGCACAGCGCATGGTCTTTCCGCAGATAGACATAGTTGATGGACGCCTTCAACGGCTTCACTTCGCCGACGTACAGGATCGTCTCGATGTTCATCAATCGCGGATTCTTGTATTGACGGAACGATATAGCCTCGATATCATCGCCGATGTACGGCTTAAGCTGGTTGATCTTCTCTTCGTCCGACAAGCCGTCGAGCTGTTCCTCCGTCAATGGAAGGATGAAAAACGCCACCGTGGAATTGACGTTGCTTCCTGCTTCATCATTGGAGACCAGAAGGCCATGCCACCGTTTCGCGATCTGGTCGCCGGGCAGCCGCGCCTTGACAATCTGATCATGGTCGAACGCCAGCCAGTCCGACGGCACCGCCACGGAATACATGCCGTCGTAGAACGTGAAGTCATTCTTCGCAAATTTCGTATTTTCAGCGATTTCCTTCTGTTCCAGCAGGGCCGTCGCCATCTCTTCGCTCTCCTTGTCAAGCCGCCACCAATGGGAGTGCGCGACCAACCACGGAATCGCCGCGACGACGGGAAGCAGGCATGTCGCCAGAATGCCATGCCGTTTCACGATGGCAATGCTGCGCTTCGTGGCGTTCCGCGCCATCAAGGCGATCATGGAGAAGAAATAGCGGACTTTGTCCATCCGCGTTTCGCCGAATTTGACTTTCAATCCGATGCTTTCCATCTCCGCACGAAGCTTTTGAAGCGAGACAAGACGGCATTCCGGCAGTCGGTCGCACAACCGCAGGGCGAGCCTGAAATACAGTTTGTTGCCCAACGTCAACGGCATGGCCGGCGGCATGGAGGGGAATTCGTTCGCGCCATTACCCGTCACACAGCAGTAGATGAGCTTGCCGAAGGCGTACAAATCGTTCCGCTGGCGGGATTCATGACTGTCGCCGCTTTGTTCTCCTGACCGTTCCTCCGGTGGCAGAAAGTCCAGCGTACCAGCCAGTTGCGTCATCGTTCCCGTCAGCGGCGAAATCAGCCCAAGATCCGCCAGTTTCGGTTTGCCGCCGACGAACAGGATGTTTTCAGGCTTGATGTCGCGATGGGCGAAGCCCGCCGCATGCAGCGCCGTGATGCCGTCCAACACGCCTTCCAGAACGGCTGGAAGCGACTCCTGCGGCAAAGCGCCATCGGCCAGTCGGCTGGCCAGCGTGTCTGGAACGTATTCCTCCTGCCCGGCGACC
>JAGCSE010000322.1 GCA_017964325.1 Victivallales bacterium
ACGAGGATGAAGACGGCGACAACGTCCAAATGTATCTCGAAAAGAACGATGATAACAATGACGATGAAGATGACGGTGATGGCGGCGACGGCGACAACCATCTGACGACATCAAAGAATGGCAAACTGAAATCATTTGCCCGCCACATCGGCAGGACCTACGAATCCTTCGAAGAAGGAACCACTTTCCACTTTACCGTATCGCAGGATGATGAAACAAACGTCATAAAGGAGCAGACCAACACGCCTTAAGCAAACCCATTGTCCGTTGTTGCCTCCAACGGACAATGAAACATAATCTTCCACTTGATACCTCCTGTAATTCTGCTGCACGCTTAAGTTGAAAGGAAGGAATGTTCTCCAAAAGGCGGTTGTCCCGCCTGGGAGAACAAAGCATCAAAAGATTACAGGTGGGGATGTGCGCATTTGGAGGGGTGTGCACCAGTGGGATCGGGAGGGGCGCACCCTTTGGGCGGAGGGGGTGTGCCTCTCCCAAACAGGCCGCCATATAATTATGCAAGCGGTATAATAAGAACTACTTACAATGCGTCAACCTATCATCCATGATGATGGCAGCCGCAGCCTGGCCCGCACTGATGCCCTTCCTGCGCGTGCGGACATGAATCCGCCATCGCACAGGAGGATTTGGCAGATGCCATCGATGCGCTGAATGTTGAAAACAGCTTTTTTACATTGACGGAATCACAATTCGGACAATTCGGAGCCGATTCACCCAGCCGCTTGTGAAGATGACTGAACTTATGACCGCAGTCTTTGCATGAATATTCGTAGATTGGCATATTTTTTTCCTAATATATTTGTTTCTTTACGTATATTTTCTAACCGAATTTGCCTTTAGCTTTTAGCTCTTTTCGGCTTTTTCTCGGACACAGACAGACAGAAGACATCCAATGCCAGCCGCTCATCGACGTTCGCCTTGATGCACGACACAAGTTCCTCTGCATAACCGATATCCTCCTCCGCCTCCTCTGGCTTTGGAGGCGATGCAAAAACAGACTCCTCCGCCTCCAGCATCTCCTTGTGCGGCAGCAATTCCCTGCGAACTCCCTGGCAAATCAAGAATCGTTGCAAATACCACGCAGTCAAGGCACTAAGCATCATTTCGCGCAACCGAACATATTCCGCCTCGACCTTTGCGACGTATTCCTCCTCCAACTGCTTCTTGATTTTCGCATCCTCCGTGTCGTCCCATCGGTGGTCTTTTGTTTCCTCTGCCAGATTTTCAGCATCCTTATGCAGCGCCGCGAACATCGACGTAATCTGCGCACTTGTCTTCAATCCAACACCCGCCCCTGCGCCGCGCTTCAAATTCGCCAAAATGATGAACAGCCCCTTTTGCACGGCCAGATCATAATTCTGTCGATTCCGCAAAAGCGAAATCGTCTGGCAACGCGAACGGATAGTCGGCAGCAATTTCCGCGAATTCACCGTCAGCAGCAACAGAAGCGTGTTCGGCGGCGGTTCCTCCAATGTCTTAAGAAACGCATTCTGAGCCTCTTCGCCAAGACACTCCGCCTCGACGATGATACCGACTTTCAGCAGCCCGGGCGTCGTCGCCAGCCCAATGTCGTATTCAAACTGCCGCATCGACTCGATGGTGATCTGCCGCGATTTCGATTGCGGCCGCAAAACAAGACATTCGGGATAGCAGCCCCGCTGGAACAAATCGCATGGGCGACAATGTCCGCAAGCCTCGCCTGTCGCCGTATTTCCCGTGCAGGCAGCTGTTTGCGCCCACGCCATTGCGAAATTCTCCAGAAACACGGGGTCGTCGCCAAGAAAAAGATATGCCTGTCCTGTGCGACCATTGCGTTTCGCTTGCTCCAAGCGGTTGCACAGCAATGGGAAAGAATCCTTGAAATCAGACAATGGCATGATAGACCTCCCACCACAAATCCGCCGCGATGGCATCTGGACTGCGGTTTGCGTCAATCAATTTCACACGGCCTGGATTCTTCCGTGCAATATCCAGAAATCCTTCTCGTACAGCAGCATGGAATGCACGACTCTCTGCCTCGATGCGGTCGTTGACAGGTTCGGTCCCTTGATTGCGGCTATGTATCCGCTGAAAACTTGTCTCGACGTCAATGTCCAATATAAACGTCAAATCAGGCCAACGACCGCAGAGCGAAAACGCGTGCATATTTCGGATGAAGCTAAAATCCAACCTGCGAGCGTATCCTTGATACGCCGTTGTCGAATCCACAAAACGATCGCAAAGCACGATGCCACCGCGCTTTAGACACGGCAAAATCTTCTTGCGCATGTGCTGCGCACGGCTCGCTCCGAAAAGCAAGAGCTCAGCTTCGTCCGAAATATCTTCTTCGTTGAACTCTATCAGCAACTTACGGATTTTTTCGCCGAGAATCGTCCCACCAGGTTCGCGCGTCATCACGACTTCGTACTCCTGCTCAGTCAGGCGTTCCGCAAGCATATTGATCTGTGTCGTCTTTCCAGACCCTTCAGGCCCTTCGAATGTCACAAACAAACCGTTTTCTATCGTTTTCTTCGGCATAGTCGTTTCTTCACGTGCTGTCATGTCCGTGGCCTCCACCGCTTCTAATATACTTGAATTTTTCATCAACTCAACGCCGTCCCGCTATTATTGCGCCGTTCCCCTTGAACTCGCCCTTTTTTTATGTAAAGTATAGGGATGTTTTATTCAACAAAACAATTGTCTTTATAAGGAACGAATATGCTGAACCAACGATTGGTAGGATCGCTTGACGACACAGGCCACGCCTGCGTCATTTCACAGCCCATGCCCGAATTGAAGAAAGGATGCGTGCTTGTCAAAGTCCACGCCTCCCTCATCAGCCCAGGAACGGAACTCGTCAACGCGAAGAAAGTGCGTGGTGACAAGACGTTGAAGCCAACCAAGGCCACGCCGTTCGGATATCAGAACGCGGGCGAAGTCATCGCCGTCGGCGACGGAGTTGTCGATTTCAAGGTTGGCGACCGTGTTTCCTGCATTGGCGCGGGCTTCGCGCAGCACGCCAACTACGCCGTCGTCCCACAACGGCTTTGCTGCCTCATGCCGGACAACGTCTCATGGGAAGAAGGTGCATACGTCCATCTTGTTGTCACTGCGCTCCAAGCACTTAGGAGATCACAGCCAGAAATCGGCGAAAACCTGCTCGTCGTCGGCATGGGAGTCGTCGGCCAATGCGCGGCACGGCTAGGACAGCTCGCAGGAGCATACGTCATGGGATGGGATTTCAGCGATTTCCGTCTGGATGTCGCCGCCCAATGGGGCATCGACGCCACAATCCAAACGAAAGATTCGACGGATTGGGAGCAGAAATGCGCGGATTTCACCCGCAAGCGCGGTTTTGACATGGCTATCATGGCTTTTGGCGGTGACGGTTCGCAGACGCTCCAAAATGTCGCAAAAGTCATGAAAATCACGCCGGACACCCATCACATGGGGCGCATCACGCTCGTCGGCGGCCTCACCACCACCTGCAGTTGGGGGGCTCCGCTCGGAAATCTCGACCTCCGCTGCAGCGCACGTTCTGGGCCAGGCTACCATGATGCCGCATGGGAGACGGGAGAGACATCATATCCAGACGTATTTGTCCGCTGGACAACGCGTTCCAATATGGAACTCGCCCTCCGCTACATCTCCGAAAAGAAGCTCTCTGTCACCAACTTAACAACTCACCGCCTCCCGCTCCGCGACATCGATGTCGCCGTTGCAGCCCACATCGAAAATCCGAATTCGACTCTCGGTATCATCCTCCTGATGGATCATTGAGCCGATGATTAACCAACTTTAGTTATTGATTATTAGAGATATGCAACCTTCCGACATTTGCAGGCGATGGACAGCTCCGCTCCCGCTTCGTGACGGAAATGCATTGCCGAACCGCCTTTTTCCAGGCCCCATGGACGGCGTGACCGAAGGCTCCTACCTTGCGGCCATGACCGCCCGCCGTTATGTTCGTTGCTGGCACGCCCCGTTCATGCGCATCTCCACAGGAGTCCCCCGCCAAGCCCGTATCAACGGCCATCTTGCACCATATCTCCAACAAGGCCTTCCCGTCATCGCGCAAATGATGGGAA
Organism: Victivallales bacterium; assembly: GCA_017964325.1. The sequence continues at coordinate 4,086 of JAGCSE010000322.1, forward strand.
CCAATACGGATTTTCTGGCGGGCACGGCTGTACGGCTTCTCGCAGCAGGAGCCATCTGCGCAGACCTCAACTGCGCATGTCCAAGTCCAACTGTCCTCGGCAACCACAGCGGCGGCGCACGCCTCCGCAATCCAGAATGGCTTGCAGCAACGTTGGATGCAATTCGAAACGCCGTCGGCGACCGACCATTCAGCATCAAACTGCGAATCGGTTTCTACAGTCCGGACGAATTTCCGAAAATCGCCGCCGCAATCCGTCCCGCCCAGCCTGACATCGTATTCCTGCATTTTCGTACCGTCCGCGAAATCTACCGCCCCGTCCAAGACGGATGGAATCGCTTTCTCCTTGCACGGGAATGTCTTCCAGATTCTGTTCTCATCGCCTGCGGCGATGTTCAGTCTCCCGAA
>JAGCSE010000323.1 GCA_017964325.1 Victivallales bacterium
AATTAGACAGCAGGAAAATCTTTGTGAAAAACAAGAAAATGAACGATAATAGTAGTATGGAGCGGCCGCAGGCCGCAAGCAAATAATCACCATGCAATCTTTTCCTCCCATGTCTTTATCGTCATATATCTTTTGCTCGCGTCTCATGTCTCGCGTCTCATGTCTCGCATCTCATGTCTCGCGTCTCATGTCTCGCGTCTCATGTCTCGCGTCTCATGTCTCGCGTCTCATGTCAAGTTTCGCATGTGAGCATAGTCGCTTCACCAGGCCGTAATTCAACGACATTGATATATGGGGCGCAGTGACTTGAGATGATAGGGTTGGGAGTGTTTTCATTTCCTGCTTGAAAATGTCATGGTATTAGTTTATGTTATGTCTGTAGTATTTTCAATAGACGTTTCCATGACAGGCATCAATGACGCAACCACATAACGATACCAATCAAACTGGCCGGACGGCTCCGCACAGCGACACTACGGAGCGCTCGTCTGCAACGGTTCCGCCGTCGGACGGCGGCGTGTATGCGAGACGGATGGATGTGCCGCTGCCGCCTGAAGGTCTCCCGCTGCTGGACGGCAAGTATCTGGCGAAAGAACGCTTCGCTGGCGGTATGGGCGTCGTCTATAAGTGCGTCAAACAACGTACGGGACAGGTCGTCGCATTGAAGACGGTGCTGTCGGACGGGCCGATGACCAAGAAGGAAATCGAGGCGCTGCGGCGCAACTACGACCGCGTCCATGCGCTGTCTCATGACCATATCGTCCGCGTAAACGCGCTTGAAGTGGATGACGTGACGGAGCAATGGTATGTGGAGATGGACTGGGTGGAGGGCGAAAGTCTGGAGGCGTTTTGCCAGCGGTTGGGCGGCGAAACAAGGCAGGGGGCTCAGGATATTGTTCGAGTCCTGCGGCATGTAGCCGAGGCGCTGGACTATGCGCACGGCCGCGGCGTTGTCCACCGCGATGTGAAAGACGCCAATATCATCATTGATAAGGCGACAGGCAATGCCGTGCTTATTGATTTCGGCATCGCGAGCCGTTCGCAACGCGCAATCGGGACAAACGGGACGCTGTCACATGAAATCACGGCGGCGACGACGGCCAGCGTCTTCGCGGGGACGCGCGGCTACCAGTCGCCGGAGCAATGGCGCGGCGAGCGGGCGGAGGCCGCGTCGGACGAATATTCACTGGCGGTGACGGCGTATCGCTGCCTGTCGGGGCATCTGCCTTTCTGGAGTGCGAACGAGGGGATGCTTCAGGAGATGGTGCTGAACGACGGCGTGCCGCCCGTCAAATCGTTGTCGTCCGCCGTGAATGCCGTCTTTCAGAAGGCTCTTGCGAAGCGGCCCTCCGACCGCTATGGGAGTTGCGTTGCGTTTATCGACGCATTGGAGAAGGGGCTGTCGTTGCCGGCTGGCAATGAGTCGGGCAATGGCATCAAAACTGCTGTCGTGGAGAAGGATGCGTCGTTCTCCATGCAGGAGTTTTATATTCTGTCTGGGAACATGGAGGAAAGATTCGCCAATTATGGCAAGCGTGAATGGGACCGCGGGCAGACGTTCGGCAGTCATCTGGACGCGTTCAGCCAGGCGATGCGCGGGGCGAAGGCTGCTACTGTAAATAAGGATTATTCCGTTGCATACAGCCTTTACAAGCAGGCGGAAGGCGAATGGAAATGGCTGGAGCCCAATGAACCGTTGCGCAAGGCCGCCGCAACAGGCCGCGAGAAGGCCGTGACGGCACGGAATGCCGCTGAGAAGGCGGCGGCGGAGCGTCTGGCCGCCGATAAATTGCAGGAAGCCGCGAAGCTGATGAAGGCGGCGGAAGATGATTTCGAGTCAGGGCGTTTTGACGTTTTGGAGAAAAAGTTTATTGAAGCGGAAAAGGCTTTTGCGAATGCTTCGAAATGTGCTTTGAAGGCGAAGCGCGTTGAGGATTTGGAAATGGCCATATCGACCGCCATTGAAGCAAGGCGCTTTTCCGATGCACGGCATGATGTCGGCGAATTAAGGAGTCTTGATGCGGCGAAGGCCGCATCGTGGGAGGCGTCGCTTGAGAAAGCGGAGACCGACTGGAAGAATACGAGAGTGGTTGAATTGGAGGAGTCTATACGCAAGTCCATTGAAGCAAAGAGATTTGATGATGCGCGGCATGATGTCGGCGAATTGAAAAGGCTGGATGCGGCGAAGGCCGCGTCATGGGAGATGGCAATCGCGTCCGCCGCCAAGGCAAAGCGTGTTGAGGATTTGGAGGCGTCCATTTCCAAAGCCATCGCCACGAAGGATTTTGATGGAGCGCAACGGCTTGCTGGCGGATTGCAGGAGTTGAACAAGTCAAAAGCCGAATTTTGGAAGTCGGCCATAAAGTCGGCCTACGTGGCAGAACGCATTGTGGAGTTGGAAACGTCTATTCCAGCGGCCATTGAATCGAAACAATTTGCGAATGCGCGGCATGATGTCGGCGAATTGAAAAGGCTGGACGCGGCGAAGGCCGCGTCGTGGGAGGTGGCGATTGAATCTGCGTATGTGGCAGAACGCATCGTTGAATTGGAGGAGTCTATTCGCGAGGCCGTTAAAGCGGAGCGACTTGATGATGCCCGGCATGCTGTCAGCGAGTTGAGGAAGCTGGATGCGGAGAAGGCAGTGTTGTGGGAGGCGAAGGTGCATGCGGCTGAAGCGTCCATAGCAGGAAAAAAGATAATCAGGTTGATTGGCAAAATCGTAGCCGTCGTTGCCATAGTCGTGATGCTGACTGTTTTGTTCAAGCCTATAAGGCCGACCATTCAGCAGGAGGGCGACGACTATGTCGTGACATTGAAGCCAGGCGTTGATGTCAAGCTTATCAAGGTTGCATCGGGAACATTCAACATGGGCAGCGAAAATAGCGAAAGCGATGAGAGGCCCGTGCACAGGGTGACGCTGACGAAGGATTTCTGGCTTGGGGAGACGGAGGTGACGCAGGCGCAGTACGAGGCCGTCATGGGAAAGAATCCGTCGTATTTCAAGAATGGCGGCGACCATCCCGTGGAGAGTGTGTCGTGGCATGACGCGAAGAAATTCTGCGATGCCTTGAATCGTGTTTGCAAAGATCAACTGCCTTCAGGCTATGAGTTCTCGCTTCCGACGGAGGCGCAGTGGGAGTACGCCGCCCGTGGCGGCGGCAAGTCCAAAGGTTACGGATACAGCGGAGGCGACAATCCGGACGAAGTGGGCTGGTACGTTGACAATTCCAATGACGCGACGCATCCCGTCAGGCAGAAGAAGCCTAACGAACTTGGGCTATACGACATGAGCGGCAACGTGTGGGAATGGTGCCGAGACAGCTGCGAATGGAAAGACGGTGTTGTAACGGATACATACAGGGATGGCGTGGTGGATCCTTGGTGCCGTAGCGGCTCGGGCCGTGTGTTACGCGGGGGCTCGTGGCGCAACGACGCCGGGTTCTGCCATTCGGCGTACCGCTTCAACTACGCCCCGTCGAGTAGCCGCAGCCTCGTTGGTTTTCGCCTCGCTCTTGCTCCAGTTCAACGAGGGATTGCTTTGACAGCAAAAAAGCCTGCGGCTGCCTTGAGTCGAGCTAGTTCCGCCCCAGTGCCAGCGCGGAGCGCGTCGCCGTCAGGCGGGCACAGGCGGAACTTGCGAAGACTCCAGGCAACCGCAGGCCGCGCGTATTTTTGCGACATATTGATGAATATCAATATGTCATGAGGGGAAGAAATTTGTTTTTATGGTGAAATAGGACATGGCGGAGGTGTCCTCTGCCTTCGTGGGAGATTGCGCGGGCGTGATCCGCGCGCGACGGCGGGGACGCAGCCGCCACACCATGACGCCGCCGACATACAACAGCGGCGGCCGTTTTTTTTGAGCTTCCAGAGGCTCTATTCAGGCTTTTCCATGACAGGAATTATTCTAATTCTGATGCTATTCCTATTAAAAGAATGAATAAGTAGCAGATGATTGCGATGCCGCCGATGACGGCTCCAATGATTGACAATTTTTTGGAAAGTGAGGCATGTTTTTGCGCGTTGATGATATCGCCTTTTTTAAATTCATTTTGTGAAATGATTGACAGTGTAAGGGAGGCGAGTGGCACGGGAATGGGCCAGCAGCAAAATATCGTGGTCAGAATGGCCCATACGATGCCTGAATCGAAAGGCGCGGAGGGGGGCTGTTGCTGCGTTACGGGCTGATATCCCGCAGGCGGTTGCATGGGCTGATATCCCGCAGGCGGTTGCATGGGCTGATATCCCGCAGGCTGTTGCGTAATAGGGGGCTGCGATATGGGACGGGGATATACCACAGATGGTTGCGTAACAGGGGGCTGTGATATGGGACGGGGATATACAATATTCTGCCGAGATATTTGCGGTTGTTCCGCCAGTGCCGTCGCGAACGCCATGCAGGTGTCAAAACGGTTTTCAGATCTCTTGGCGAGAACCTTCATCAATGCCGCGTTTACGGTTTTGGAGGTATCGGTAATATTTTCTGGATTTTCATTCAAGACGGCGTATCCCAATGTCTCTAAGTCGCGGTCTGCGAAGGGGAAGGCACCGTTCAACATCTCGTATGCCACGGCACCCAAGGCATATTGGTCTGATTTTGCAGTCGGTTTCCCGTAAAGTTTCGGACTCCACTGTTCAGGTGATTTGTAGGCAGGCGTACCGCTTGTCAAGTCGTTTCCCGTTGTGCGTAAGAAGCTTTCTCGGATATAACGTCCGAGTCCGAAATCCAGCAGTTTGACGGACTTGACCGTAACGCCGTCAATTTGGACCATCACATTGGCCGGTTTGACGTCGCGGTGGACAAGTCCCATCTTGTGTGCATAGTCAAGCGCTGCCGCCAGATGCCTGATGACTTCTTTCGTAATTGCCGGGCCAGGCTTGGGATGATCTTTTAGATAGGCTTCCAATGTTTCACCTTCCGCATAGTCCATCACGACATAGAAACGGAATTCATCTTCGGCGAGATTCCGCACGGCGACGATGCCCGGATGCGTCAGTGCCAGCATGGTTATGTATTCCCGTTTCAAATCCATGGCGGCCGTCGAGTCGCTTCGCAGGACGTCCGGAGTCGTCTTCAGGGCCATCAGGCAGTCGTCGGCGGTCTTGTCCTTGCAAAGCATGACGATGCCCATCGCGCCGCGGCCAAGTGTGCGGATGAACTCATAGCGTCCCGCGATGATGTCGCCGGGCTGGAAATACAGGTTGCGAAATCGTTCCTGTGAATCCATTTGCGTAACTTTGTAATTCTCCCGCTCCATGTAATATTGCTTCCTATTGTCTTGTTATTCACTTCCCGAAGGCGTATGCTTTGCGGATTTCGTCTGCGCGGAGGCGGGCTTCCTTGGAGGCGGGCAGTTCGGTGTCCGCGAGGTCCTGATAGACGCGCATGGCCTGGCGGAGATTCTCCTTGCCGCCGAGGCGTTCAAGCAGATGGGCGGCGGCAAGGGCGCTTTTCGTATAATAGAAACTGCTGTGGGTGACATGGTTCATTTGGGCGGACTGGTATGTATAGCACAACTTGCGGTATGCGTCCAAGGCCTGTTCCGTCTTGCCCTGCCGTTCATAGCAGACGGCAAGCCTGTATTGGGCCATATCCTTCAGCTCGGTGCTGGCCGTTGAATTCTTGTCGAGAATATGCAGGAAGCATTGTTCGGCCTTTGTCAGCATTTCAATATCCTTGACTTTTGTGGTGTCGGCTTCAGCGATGGCGAGGCACATTTCGCCTTGACGGCCGAGTGCGGCGTAGCTGAGGTCGCATTGGCCAACCTTGTCCATGACTTCCGTGAAAGCCTGCCGGGCCTTTTCATATTCCTTCTGCATGGCGAGCACATCGCCTTTCAGCATGAGGGCCTTTGCGTGGAAGAGGATTTCGGATTCGGTGAGTTTCTTATCCTTTGTCACTGACGTGGCCATTTCGAGCGATTGGATGATGTCGATGGCGGATTGCGGGCGTTCTTGGCGGTATGCGCAGAGAGCGGCTTCATAGAGGGCCATCATGTTGAGTTTTGAGCTAGGTTGCGTGTTGTGGAGGCGGAGATAGAGCTGTTGTGCTTTCTCCCAGTCTGAACGGCCAACATAAATATCTGCTATTAAAATATATAAGTCAGGAGCCAAGGCATCTTGCGGGTATTGTTTGAAGAACTGTTCGGCATCTGCAATGGCCGCTTCGTTGTCCGCCTGTGCGAGTTTGACGAGGACTCGCTGGTAGAGGGCCTGCGAGATGAATGACGAGTCCGGATAGCGTTCGATGATGATATTGAGCATATCCTGCGCAAGCGTGAAATCCTGCGCCTTGTTGGCGGCCTGATAGGCTTCGAGAAGGGCTTGCGATGCCTGGTCGGGATTCGGCATGTTTTCAGCGATTTCCTTCAGATATGCTGCGGCTTTTTTGGCATCCTCCTGATTGCCCGCGCCCATGCGCAAAGCGGCACCATGTTGCAACTTGGCGTATGGAGCTTGTTTATGCGTTGGATAATCGACCGTGAACTGCCTGAACGCAATCATGGCCTGTTCGTAATTCTTTTGCTTCAGAAGGGCGTTTCCCTGGCGGATGCGGGCTTCGGGGGCGAGCTGTGTTTTGGTGTATTGGTCGGCGATGCTGTTGTAGAGCTCAATGGCGTGGTCTGTGTCATTGATTTTTTCCGCGAGTTCCGCGGCGTTGAAAAGGGCCTGGGATTTGGATTCAGGCGTATCGGCGATGCTTTCAGCCTTGATATAGGTATCGATGGCGGCCTTCCATTGTCCGTCCGTGACGAGGCTTTTGGCCTGTTCGAAGGCGGCCTTTGTCCTAAAGTCCGCGCTTAGGGATTTGTTTTCGCTGATTTGTGCAAACAGTTCGGCGGCAGTGCGATGGGAGTTGTTGCGTTCATAGAGTTGCGCAAGTTTGAAGATGACTTCGTTGAGCTGTGGATAATCGGGATGCTCTTTGCGGATGACTTCAAGCGAGTCCTGCGCCTGGCTGCTTTTGTTGAGTTCGATTTGCGTTTTGGCAAGCAGGAGGCTGGAGGCGATTTTCTCCTTTTCGTTGGATGCGGTCTTGATTGCCAATGGGAGAATCGCTTCTGCGTAGGCGTAGTTTTTCTTTTCAAAGAGTGCGTCCGACAATGTCCAAAGGACCTTCCACCATTCGGCGTCGGCTGTTTCGGGGCATTGTGCGGAAATGGTCTTGAAAATCTTGACGGCGTCATCCGTGCGCTGTTGCGCGGCAAGGCAAAGGGTTTTCATAAGATTCAGCGACAGTTGGTCTTCCGCCTTTTGGGGAATTTCAATTCTGGAGAGGATGGCTTCGGCGGCGATTGGATTTCCCGTGAGGAAATGGACGTTGACAAGCCGTTTCTGGATTTCAAAGTTTTTGGTGTTGACGCCTGGCGTCTGGAGGAAATTTACGAGCAACGTCTTCAGTTCGTTCCATTTGCCTTGTTGTGCGTATGTGTCTGCACAGAGGATAGTTGCTTTTTCGATATAGGAAGGTTCGGCTCCTTTTCCCGTGAGTGGAAGGAGTCGTTTCAGGCAGTCGTCATAGCGTTTTTGCATAAAGCAAATTTGTCCCCAGACGTATGCGAGCTTTGCTTTGATTTGCGAATCGGCGGGCTTAAGTCCAGGCGAACGTGTTTCATGGTCTTTGAGCGTTTCCTCCGCTTCTTTCAGGAGATTTTGCCCGATGAAGGCTTCCGCGAGATAGGCGGAAGCTATTGCGAATTCAGGCTCGTGCTGATCAACACTCTTGCGATATTCCTTGAAGAAATCGGCGGCGATATTGTAAATGCCGTCGCTCATAGCCTTTATGCCTTTAGTCAGATTTTGCTGGGCGATTTCATCCTGCTTTGGGGCTTCTTCAAATCGGAAGACTGCGGCCTGTTCTGTGGGGGGCTGTGCATTCTGTTGCGCAACCACGACAATAGGGATGAAAATCGCTAATAATATAATGTAAATAATATATTTTGGCATGATTTTTTTAGAAAAGCGGTTTCATTGTTGGGTAAAGCGTCAGATAGCGGCGGTAGGTCTTTTCCAGGGCGTCCTGCCATTCGGGAACGGGCATGACAGGATGTGGATTCCGTAGCGTTGCCGTTGCGTCAAACGCCTGTTGCAGAGAATCATAGACACCGACGCCCAAACCTGCCGCAAGGCAAGCTCCAAGGCTGCTGACGTCGTTGAAATCGAGGGAGATGACAGGGCGGTCCAAAATGGACGCCTTGATTTGGTTCCACAGGTAGTTTGCGCTGCCGCCGCCTGCGGCGACGATTTGCGCGGGGCGGAATTTGAATTCATCCTGTAGAAGTTCGATAATCTGCCGCCATGCGCATGCGACTCCTTCAAGAACGGCGCGGCAGGCTTCGCCTCGGCCCGTGTGCAATGTCAGCCCGAAGAAGACACCAGAAGCCTTTGGATCCCAGACAGGTGTGCGTTCACCGAGCAGATAGGGCAGATAGGTGAGGCCTTGCGAACCAGATGGTGCGGCGGCGGCTTCGTTCATGAAATCGCCGATGGGGCATTTGAGGAAAGATTCGCAAAGCCATTTGACGGAGGCTCCTGCGGCGTTCATGGAACCGATGGTCGCCCAGGTGTTCTTCCGCAGATGGCGGACATTGCAGAAAAGCGGATTGCCGGACGGTCGGTCCGCGCAGAAGATCAAACAATCCGTGCTGCCTCCTGCGACGAATACTTCGCCAGGCAGGGCGACTCCCGCCGCCAAGGCGGCGGAGACGGAATCGCCGTTCGACCAGACGACGGGCAGGCCATTTGGCATGCCTGTCTTGTCTGCAACACTTTGAAGCAACGGTCCTGCGACCATCAGATTTTCATGGACGGGCGGAAGCTGTTCGGGCCTGATGCCGACGGCGTCCAGAATGGTCTGCGACCATTCGTGTTCGCGCCCTTTCGGGCATAGCGCCGAGAGCGACGCATGGGCGGGATCCATGCCGTTGACGCCTGTAAGCCGTTGGATGACAAAGGATGCCAATGTCGCGTAAGTTTTCGTCTGGCGGTCTTGTTCGGGGCGGTTTCGCTTCAGCCAGAGGATGCCTGGCAGGATGCTCGTTCCCGATACGAGAGCGTTGCCCGTGATATTTTCAACTCCATGCTCTCCAAGCATTTGCTTCAATTCGGCAATCTGCGGTTGCTCGCGGCGGTCGCTGTAGAGGATGGCGTTCATCTGCGGGCGACCATTTGCATCCAACGGCACAAGTGTCGGGAAGACGATGCTGATGGACATGGCTTTCAGAGCCGCGACGGCCTTGGGATGCTTGGCGGCGATTTCGGACATGACGGACAGGATGGCCTGCCATAGCTCTTCCGCATCGATTTCAGCCCGCTCATCGTCGGGATAGAGGTAATTCAGGGGATGCCTGGCGGTTGCGACGACTTCGCCTGTTTCGGAGTCCAGGATCGTCGTCTTGCAGGATGATGTGCCGATGTCGAGTCCTAAAAGCATAGTTCTGTAGATAAAAGCCAAAGCTGAAAACGAAAGATTTTAGAAAAAGATTAATGATCAAGCATGAATGGCATTAATACCTAATATAATATAGCAATAGGATGGCAAGTTGCCAATAACAGACGGATTAAAAAGCCCTAGAGAGACTAGAGGTTCTAGAAGCTCTAGAAGCTCTAGAAGCTCTAGAAGCCCTAGAGACACTAGAAGCTCTAGAAGCTCTAGAAGCTCTAGACGCTCTAGAAGCTCTAGAAGCTCTAGAACCTTTAGCTTGCTCATTACTCATTACTCATTAGTATTTCTGTAGCAGTTCCAACATCTTACGGTCGAGTTTGTGGCCATGGAAGTCTTCATATTGGACATCTTTGCGGTCGCTGTCGAGAACGCCGAAGGAGCCGCGGAAATTCCACATGGCCCAACCCATGTTCGCTTCCTTCCAGTTGATGAAACAGTCTTCCAGCCAGGCGAGAACGACGTCATGCGGCGTTTTGTTGTAGGCTCCGAATTCGCCGACGATGATGCCGACTCCCTGTTCACGGAGTTTCAGCCACGGTGCGATGCCTTCTTTCCAAAGCCATTCGCGGCCGAGGGACGCCTCCGCTTCCATGCCCCATTTGCCGTCTTTGAAATAGAATGGATTCTGTTTTTGGCCGTAGTTCGTCAAAAGCGTGAGAGTGTTTTCGGGCTTGTCGCCGACGGTGACGCCAATTTCGGGAATGGTCACCCAGTCGCCTTTTGTGGCGGTTAGCTCCAACTGCTTGGCATTGGCTGGGATGTCGATGACGCAGTTGAGATTATAGACGTTTTGATAGACGTTCCACTCTTTCGCATAAACTTCCTTCTCCCATTCTCCCTTGCCGGGGCCTGGCGTGAATTCGCGTTCCCAAATCTGCTTGCCGTCGGCTTTTAGGACGAGTGTCATTCGTGTGGAGACGACGCCGATCTTAATGCGTAGCTTCGCGGGGGAATCGCAGCCCCAGCCGATGGACATCGTGTGGTCCATGTCAGGCTTGGAGGAGCCTGCGAGCCAGCCGACGGTGTTCATGAGCGGCCATGTCGGCAGGGCGTATTGATCGCCGTTGGCCCAGCTGGCCTTGTAATGGCTGATGTTTGAGGGGCGGTAGCCGCGGGTGGATTGCGCAACGCCCAGCGGGATTAATTCCTTGCAAGGCTGGGTGCCCCATGAGAGGCCGTCGCAGATGATGAGTCGGTCTGGATCTTCCTTGTGGATGGCGTCCGCCATGATCTTGACGACTTTTGCATACGTCGCTCCGTCGATGTCCGCTGGCTCGTTGAAGAGGTTGAAGGAAAGCTGCGAGTTTGGGATGCCCTTGTAGCGTTTCGCGAAGACGCCCCAGTGCATGGCGCAGACGCGCTGTGCATCTTCGTCTTTCCACAAGTTCTTTGTTTCCTTTGGGTTGGCGACCGTGTAGCCTGGCGCGCGGTGGAAATTGACGCAGACGTGGATGTCGTACTTTTTGCCGAATTCAATTGCTTCATCGACATCCTTCAGGACATCGTAGTTGATCTTCTCCCAATCGCCGTCGATGATCCAGAAGCGGTAGTCCATGGGGAGGCGGACGAAATTGAAGCCGAGATCATGGATCATCTTGAAATCGTCTTCTTGGAAGCGTGGTTGCGGATTCTGCCCCCAGAACATGAATTTCTCCAACAGATTGAAGCCGCGCCAACGTGGGAGCTGCTTCGCGGAAGCTTCGGGGAGAGCGGCAGAAACGGAAAGCGACATGCCGAGGACGGTGGCCAAGAACCAGTTGCCTTTCATTGAGTTACCTCCTGTGATGGTTGTTTTTGAACAATGTCCTATTTTTCTTCAAAAGCAAAAACGGTGAACAGATAGATTTTCGTTTCGGGCGATTTCCAGGCATCGTAGTCGAGACCTGCCTTCTCTTCGCATAAGTAGCCCATGAAACGCTTCTTATCGGGAATCTGCTCCCAGACCTGCGGCAGGAAAAGACCGCTGTTGCGGCCTTGGCTGACCATGACGCCATGTTTGAACGGGACGATTTCATCCGGCGATTTGGCGAGCTTCATCGGCGAAAGGACGGAGATTTCAATGTGCAGGTCAGCGATTTCTTCGGCGGTGACTTTGCTGAAGCGCGGGTCGTCGAAGGCGGCGGCGTATGCCATGTATTCGACGATTTTCCACAATGGATCGCGTGGGGCGGTCGTGCCGATGCAGCCGCGGAGACGGCCATTCTTATGGAGCGTCACGAAAACGGCGGCCGGCTTGAGGAGTTCCGGCAGGCTGTCCGGCGGCGTATAGCTCCACGGACGACCGTTGGCTTCAGCCGTAATCCGCTGGCGCACAAGATGTAACAATTCGTCTTGAACGGCCTTGCTGACGGAGAAATCGTCATCCGTCGTCTGGATATAGGCGGGCTTTTCAACAATGCCGAGATTGACATGATATTCCGTTCCATGACCGCTCTTGGAGAAGGCGGCGGAACCATAGCCGACGACTTGCCGTTTGTCGCCTGCAATGTCGCCTGAATTAGCCTGTTTGAGAATCGTAACTGTATCGGCACCATGGCGTTCCGCCCAAATCATCGCGACACCGACTCCACCCGTCGCGCAGAGCGGCGTGACGAGGCCTGGGCGGTTGATGCCGTCGCCGTCATGACGTGCGCACATCGCTGCAAGATTGCCTTTCTGGATGAGCGCCATCGTTTCGGCATCCGTTTCACGGGCGTCATCCGACGACGGATAGTGCGACATATCCGAGCTGGCGAAAATCAGAATCTTGCGGTTGCCCGCGCAGGCCTGCAGGGCATCGACAAAATCGCGGCAGAAAGTGGGGACGACTTCGCCGAACATGACGGGCAGGATTTTGCAATTTGGCTTAAGTGTCTGGATGAAGGGAAGATGGATTTCAACCGTGTGGTCCTTTGCGTGGACGCCGTCATGGACGATGATGGACGGAAGGCGTTTGCGGATGGCTTCGCCGAGCTCTGTATCGACGGCGACTTTGCCGAGAGGCGTCTCGAAAAAATCGTGGTCGTCGAGAACGGCGACGATGTCGGGAGCATTGCGGCCGAAGTCGTGGCCGATGATGACGACGGTGTCGAAGTCAATCTTTCCGAGCAACTTATAGGCTGGCGCGGCAACGTGCGCGGAATAAGTGTATCCCGCATGGGGGGCCATGAGGGCGAAGATTTCGCCGTCGATCTTGATGTCAGGCGCGTTGTCCAGATAGTTTTGGACGGTTTTGCGGAGGATGTTCGGGTCTTTCGGATAGAAGGAACCCGCGACGGCGGGCTGGCGTGTGGTTTTGTCTTTGTTGAACATGGTAAATAAAGGAATGGAGGTGACAAGTAACAGAATTAGGGTTGAAATGACAATCGTTTTCAAGGTCGTTCAGTGGGGGCGTTTGCGTTTGAAATTCAGGAGTTCGGAGGCTCGAAGGAGGCGTTCTTTCATCTTCCGTTCTTCAATGTTTTCGCCTGGCGGTTGGACAGGCGTTTCCGGATGAAGTTGCCTGACTGTGACTTCCGGCAGTACGTAACGCCCCTCCAGAAGGGCGGTAAGGCATGATTCCGTGCAGCGGACGGCGGCATCGGAAAAGAGCAGGAGCTCCTCCAATTCGGGCGTGCTGACGATGCCAGGCGGGAACGGCGGCACGCAGGACGGGCAGCCGCCGTGGCATGGGCAGTCTTGGATGATGTCACGGCAGAGCTTGAGGGCGTCCGTCAGACGTTCGCAGATTTTTTCGGCGTAGCCGACGCCGCCTTCGTGGGTGTCGAAGAGGAAAAGGGCGCTCGTCCACCGCTGTGCGTCGTCCGTCGCGAGGGAGATGTCCGTATCGACATCCTGTTCGTCCGCCATGCAGAGGGAAGGGGCGGCGCGCCGGAGAATGTAGGCGAGGCCGTAGAGGGCGGCGCCAAGCCAGCGTTTGTCCTTGCTATCGATGAGGGCGATCCAGTCTTTGGGCGGACGGAGCGTAAGTCCCGTCGTATCATACTCGAACGGAGGCAGCGTGATGGGGCCGTAGCCGATGTTCTCATACGTCCGTTCGCGGATTTTCTTGTAGAGCTTCGGCTGTTTGTTGACATGGATGGCACCGAATTTCAGTTCTGCGTTCGGAAAGTCGCATTCTTCATAGACTTCTGTCAGTTCAACGCGGTTTTCCCATGAGGCTTCCGTGAAATAATCGACATGGACCTTCTCGACGGTGCAGAGCTTTTTGTCCAAATCGAGGTCCATGGACATATAGCGTTCGCCAAGATGCTGGTAAATGGCGTCTTTGTAGAGAGTTCCGCGTGCGCCGATTGGGTCGATCTCACCGATGACGACGTCATCGCAGACAATTTGGATGTTGTAGTCCGTCATGCCGCGCAGATTGACGCCTTTTGAAGGATAGTCCGTCAAACCGTAGCGGTAGCCGCCCGCCCATGGTTTAAGCGTTTCCTGTTCGGCGAGCAGCTTGATGGCCATTTGTGCGGCGGGGGACTGCCATGTCGGTTCGTCCAGGCTGACGGGATATTCCTGTGCGGAGCATGGGATGTGTTGCAGGACGATGTAGGGATTGTCAGCGTTGAGCCATGCCTGCTCGACGGGAGCTTGTGTGATAAAGTCCGTGTGGTTAACGAGATATTGGTCTATGGGTGCGTCTTTTGCAACATAGACGATGGCGGCTCCGCCGCCTTTCCGCCCGACGCGGCCCGCCTGTTGCCAAAAGGACGCCATCGTGCCTGGATGGCCGGAGAGGATGCAGAAATCAAGATTGCCGATGTCGATGCCGAGTTCCAGGGCATTTGTCGTGATGATGGTGTTGATGGCGCCGTTGAAGAGGTCGTGTTCAAGCTTGCGCCGTTCGGAGGGGAGAAGGCCGCCGCGGTATGGCTTGACGAGATTGGCGAGATGGGCGTATTTGCCGTCGGTGACGGAGCGATAGAGGCGTTCGACCTCCTGGCGTCCTCGGCAGAAGCAAATGGTGCGGATGCCGAGCTCCGTCGCCTTGCGGATGAGCGGGATGGAGACGGAGGCGGGGCCTTTACGGTAATTCGCGCCGTCCTCCGCTGTGAAAAGCGGCGGGTTGATGCAGAAAAGACGGCGTTCGGGGCGGGGGGCTCCGTCCTTTTGGATAATATGGAAGTCACGTCCGAACAACGCTTTCATGTGTTCGGCGGGATTGCCGACCGTCGCGGAGCAGCCAATGAACGTCGGTCTTACATTATATAAAGCGCAGATGCGAAGGAGGCGACGGAAGACGTTGGCGACATGGGAGCCGAAGCTGCCGCGGTAGGTATGGACTTCGTCAATGACGATATAGCGAAGGCGCGACAGAAATGATTTCCAGAGCCGTTGGTGGTTGGGGAGGAAGCCCGCGTGGAGCATGTCTGGATTCGTGATGACGAAATCCGCGTTCTTCTGGAGGATTTTGCGTTGGTCTGGCGGCGTATCGCCGTCGAACGTACCGAATTTGCGTTCGGCGTTGACGACTTGCAGGAGTTTGCCGAGGGTGCCTTCCTGGTCGCGCGACAGGGCTTTTGTGGGATAGAGGAGGAGGGTGCTGAAGGGTGTGGCGGCGTTGGCGTATTCGTTGAGGATGGGCAGGAGGAAGGAGAGCGTCTTGCCCGATGCCGTGCGGGAGACGATGCCTGTGTCGATGTTGCGGGAGATGGAATCGAAGGCATCCGCCTGGTGGGAGTAGAGTTTTGTAAGTTTCTGTTCCGTCAGGACTTGTTGTAGTTTTGGATGGAGTGTGGGCGGCAATGGCGCGAAATCGCCGTCCTCCGCAGGGAGGACGATTTCCGCCGTGATGTTGCGTGAAAATGTATTCTTTAGATAGTCTATGAGATTATTCATGAGTTATCATGCAAGATTTGAATAAATGGAAAAGCATGGCATTTTATAGAGAAGATTCTACGGTCAAAAATGATTAATTCATAAAATAATGCCTTGATGAATGGTTGCCATGTGGGAATGGAAGAAAATAAGCGGTTTTCTTCGGAAGACGGTGAGAAAAATCAAAGGGCGCTTTGGACGTTTTGGTCGGAGTCGTGCCGCGCATCTGCGGCTTGGCCGCAGGGGGGAGAATGTGAGCTGCCATGTTCTGGAAGAACTTGGACTGGATGTTTTGGAACGGAATGTGCGCAACCGTTATGGCGAAATCGACATCATTGCCCGCGATGGCGTGGCATTGTGCTTCATTGAAGTGAAGACGCGGCACAAGAGTCTCATCGGCCGTCCTGCGGACGCCGTGGATGAAACACGGCGGCGACGTCTTTCGCGGGCGGCAAGGCTGTATATGCGAAAACTTGGTGAAGATGTGCAAGTGCCTTGTCGGTTTGATATTATGGAAGTGGTTTATGAAAAATGGCGGCTGGCATCCGTCACGTATCTGCGCCATGCGTTCCATGAACGAAAGCCCCAAAAACGTACAGAGTGGCTAGTGGCTGGTGGCTAGTGGGTGTGGTATGCATTTGAAAATCACAGGTGTCCGCATAAATTATATAAATCATGATGTACATTAAAAACAACCTCATCTACAAAGGCGTTGCGACGGCGCGGGAGGGGCGCACTCTGTGCGACCGGTTGCGTGAAATGCAATTTTCATTGGTTTTTCATGACGATGCGAAAATGCTTTATATATTGTATAAAATATAAATATAGATAATAAAATGAGGCAATTTCAAAATTGCTCAAATGTCTTTGTTAAGGAAACCACGGATTGCACTGATTTTTCATGGAGCGGCCGCTGGCCGCAACCAAATAATCATCATGCAATCTTTTCCTCTCTTGCCTTATCTTCTCATGTCAAACCGCGCGATGGCGGCGCCATTGCGCATTTCTACTGGGGTGAGGACGTGAGACGTGAGACGTGAGACGTGAGATTGGAGACGATTAGACGATTAGACGATTAGATTGGAGACGATTAGACGATTAGACGGCAGGAAAATTTTTGCGAAATTCATCGGCCTTCGGTGCCAAGGCTGGTTCTGAAAATCACAGATGAAAATTAGGCAAGATAAATACTTTTGAAATTACCTCAACAATTAACAATTTTAGCATAAAGCTTAAAGCAAATACAGGTTGCCTTCGGCGAAAGGCTTTTTCAATTAACAATTTTAGCTTAAAACTTGAAGTTTAAAAACAAATTCTGAATACTAAATTTTATTTGGAATTAATGAATATCCCAGAATCTTGCATTTATTTATCAAGAGCCAGTCACAAAAAGCAATTTACGTAGAATAAATAAGCATTAGCATTAATCATTAATTCTTGAAATAAGTCCAATCAACAAGTATTCCTCTGCCCTGGTCAAATGACGCACCGACCAAGGTGATGGCCTTTCCAGATGATTGATATTTCAAATAGTATTCCTTGTCCTCTATCTGGGTCAACGCCGTCGGCGATGGCTTGTCCAGTTTGAATTCGAAGATAAAGACATGGTCCCTTGTCGAAACCACCGCGTCAATACGTCCGTCAGATGTCCGTGCCTCGGCTTCCACTTCACCACCCAGCAACAAGAAGGTGATGAAGAAAATAGTCTGGTAATAGTGCTCGTCCCCACCACGGATGTCGTATGGGATGGAGGCGAAATACGACTGCAATACTTTCATGAAATCTTCTATGCGGTTCTCCCTTATCAACGTCATCAGTTGGAACACCAGCCCGGCTGTCTCGCCATCCTTTCGCCCGCTGTAGTATGCCAATAGCTGCGTATTGAACGACTGTTCAACTTCATAGTCGGGGAAGCCCAGTCGGTACATGCTGCTGCCGAGGGGGCCTGGCAAAATCTCTTTTATGGTCAGGTAACCAGTCTGCCATAGCAGTCCCATGGGGTCCAGATTATCCAGCTCATATGCGCCGAACACCAGATCTGAGACAGGTATCGAGACAGCCTTCTCGAAATTGAACCGCACGTTCTTCGCAAGCTCAAGAAGGAAGCTCGGCATTCCCGTCTTGCCCCAGTAATTGGAGAACTTGTAGTCGTTGGAGAAGAACGTCGAGACGGATACTGGGTTGCAGACATGCGTTTCGTCATCGGAGAAGCGGTATCCGTCATACCATTTCAGGAGCCTTCCCATCAGCTCTTCTTCCGGGCAGCCATTTGCGGCGGCTGCGAGCGGGATGCGGTCCGCGAAGTTTTCACGGATTTCCGCCTCCGAGAAGCCCAGCATCCCCGCATATTCAGGATTCAGCGTGACGTCCGTCAGATTGTTCAGGTCCGAGAACAGCGACACGTGCGCGAACTTGCTGACTCCCGTGATGAACGCGAAGCGGATGAGGCCCTCGTATGTCTTGATGACGTTGTAGAACCCTTTGAGCTGCTTGAGAATTGTCGGCATGTTCGGATTGTCGATATTGCCAAGGATGGGCTTGTCGTATTC
>JAGCSE010000324.1 GCA_017964325.1 Victivallales bacterium
GACTGCGACAACTGCCATGACGGAATCTTGTGGCGTGATGCCGTCTATCCGCCGTATCCGCCGGCCGTCATGAAACAGATGGACGAGAGTCTTGCGATGGCCGAAGAACACGGCATGAAGGTCGTGCCATATATTTCCATGAAGGAAATGCATCCAGAAGCACCTTGGTTCAAAGAACATAGCCTAGAATGGGCAAAACTCAACGAGCCGAACGCCCCCATCTGGATCACAAGTTGGGGCGATCTCGTCTTCGGCGGCGTCATGTGTCTGAAGAGCGGTTGGCTCGAAAAACGCAAGGCGACCATCAAGCAGATTTTGGACAACCATGATTTCAAAGGCGTTTATTTCGACTGGTGTACTGCGTTGGAATGCAGTAACAACCGCCATTTTGCGAAACATCATTGGGATATTGATGAACATATTGAATTGTTGAAATGGACGAAAGCCTTGAGCGGGCCTGACGGCGAAATCTATCTGCACATGACGCATGTGCCGTTGCTTATCGCCGAAAACATGGCTTCTCTGCTGCTGACGGAAGAGAGCGTCCAGCCGGTCATCAGTCAGACGATGTTCACGCCACACGTCCATTTTATGAACACGGCGCCGCGTTCCGTCTGCAACATGCTGGAGAACCGCTCACCGGAAAACAACCGCAAGATCGCAATGGCTGCGCTGTTGAATCATGCGACCGTCGCCATCAAAGACGATGCGACGATCGGTCTGTACAAAGAGAACCGCGCATGGATGGAAGCCGTCACGCAATATGATCGCTTTCATGCTCCGGGAGAAGGATATACGTCTGCGTCTGCGGACAATCCAAATGTCGGCGTCTCGTTCTACGAATCGCGTGACGGCTCCAGCATGGCGGTCGTGGCGAATCTTTCCACAGAAATCGTGACGGTTAAATACGCCTGCGATGGCAAATACGCGAAACAGAACGGCATGCTGACGCTGAAACCGCTTGAAATGCAGGCGATTCAGAAATAAGGAGGTAGCGCGGTGCGTCTCGCCTGCGCCTTTGGGGTGGCGCGGTGCGTCCCGCCTGCGCCCAAGGAGGTGGTGCTCGGCGTCCCGCCTGCGCCCAAGGGGGTGGCGCGGTGCGTCCCGCCTCCGCCCAACCGCTTGCACACAACAGCTTCTGCTGGCTGTAATGTATATGAATCTGCAAATAGTTTTAATTCATAGTTGCCAGACGGCAAACATGGAGTAAATTAGAATCGGCATTTGTTCCGTTTTTGTACCCAAACTGGTTAAAACAAAGGAAGAAAAACATGTCAGAACCCAAACCCATTCGTTTTGGCGCCATCGGCTGCGGTGGCATGGGCACCGTCCGCCTTCAGGAATTGGCGAAACATCCGCTCGGCGTCAAGATTGTCGCGGCCGTCGATATCAATCCGGATCGCTTGGACAATCTTGCCAAGGTCCTCGGCTACAACGATTTCGTCCGCTACACGGGACCGGAGGACTATAAGAAACTCATCGACGAGAACGAACTGGACGCGGTCGGCGTCTTCACGCCGCATGTTCCGCATTACGATCATGTGAAATACGCCTTGCAGAAAGGCCTGAACGTCCTCTGCGAGAAGCCGATGGTCTGCGGCGCAAAGAACGCCATCGAAATCACGCAACTCTGCAACGCGCAGAAGAAGATCGGTATCGTCCACTATCAGCGCCATTTCGAAAGCAAGTTCATGAAAGCCCGCGACCTTATCAAGCAGGGCCGCATCGGCAAGGTGAAAGAGTTCTACATCTATATGGCGCAGGACTGGAACGGCCCGACGTGGCGCGGCATCCCCGAACTCTGTGGCGGCGGCCAGATCAACGACTCCGGCTCCCACTATCAGGACATCATTCTGTGGATGCTCGATGAACTGCCGGTTTCCGCAGAAGGCTATATCGACAACTACTATCGCGGTAAAAAACTGAAGGTCGAAGCCAACGGCTCCTTCAACGTGGAACTGACGAACGGCATCACGGGCCGTATCATCATCCTGTCCGACTATCCCGGCCGCGAAATTCCATACGGCAGCTTCTTTGATGAAGTCCGCATCATCGGCGAGAAGGGTGCCATCTATTTCCGTGGTAGCAAGGTCTTTACGTATGACTTCGCCACACGGGCCGAATACGAGGAGCCGCTGACGCGTCCGGAGAACTATCCGGATTCACCGGTTGACAATTTTGTGAAGATGCTTCGCAAGAAAGTGCGCATCAACCGCGTGCCGTTCATCTTCGGTAGCCGCGTCGCGCTCTTTACGGAAGCGATGCTCCGTTCCGGCCATGAAGGCGGCAAGAAGATCATGTGCGAGAAGATCCTCAAGGAATGCGGCCACACGCTGGAAGATCTCCGCAACGAGAATATCTAAGCGCGAAAGAATAAGAAAAAACGCCTTGCCGCCATTGCCGTGTAACGGCTTTCGGAGGCAAGGTGTTTTTTTCTAGCGGCTCTAGAAGCTCTAGCGGCTCTAGAAGCTCTAGTGCTCTAGAAGCTCTAGTGCTCTAGAAGCTCTAGCGGCTCTAGAAGCTCTAGAAGCTCTAGAAGCTCTAGCGGCTCTAGAAGCTCTAGAAGCATATTTAATTCAGTTATTTGTTCTTCTTGAAGGCGTTGACCAGCACTTGTTTGCGTGCGGTCATCTCTACGCGGTTCTGGGCGCCTGGATTGCCTTCCGGCGGGATTTCGACATCCCAGCAGTGGGATTCGCGGAAGGCATGGTAGGACCAATCCCAGCCGTATTCTTCGAAGAGGTCGATGACATCCTGTATGTAGATTTCCGCGCCTTCCGCCCAGCGAGCGGCGGAGAATTCGCCGAAATAGATTTTGGCGCCATATTTCAGTTCGAAATCGCGGACGGGCTGCATGGCTTTGCGAAGCCGCTCCTTGTTCCATTTCTTCTTGTCATCTGGATACTTGAGGCCTTTTTGGCGATTTCCGATGCCCTGATGGGTGTATTCGCCGGGCGTGTACATGTGGGCCTGGTAGATGATGTCCTTCATCGGCAGCGGCGTTAAATAGGCGAAGTCGTTGGCGGAGTCCCATCCGTTCGATTCGATGATGATCGGCGTGTCCGGATCGATGCCGCGGACGGTCTTCGCGACGCGGTACTGAAGCGACAGATAATCGACCATGACCTTCTTGGCTGGCTGCGACGGTTCATTGATGAGATCGTAGGCGTAGAGGGCGGGATGGCCTTTGACAGCGGTGGCGAGATTGATCCACGCTTTTTCGAACGTGTCTGCGAAAAGCTTCTTTTCGAACATGTTCATGTGTCCACTCTCGGCGCGGCCTCCGGGAGCGACATGCAAATCCAGAACGACCTTTATTCCAAGCTCCTGGCACTTGTCCAACACTTGCTTCACTTCCGGAATGCGGGCGTTGACCCAGCCAAGATATTCGTCTGGATCCTGATTGTTGTTGCGCGCGTGCCATTGACGGATCAGCTGCCAGCGGATGAGATTGGCGCCCCACGACTTTAAATCGGGCAGATCCTTCTGGATGGTCGTGTTGGGATTGAAACTGCCGGGCGACATCACGCCGCGATAGAGATGCTCCATCTTCACGCGGTCCGTATAGACGCATTTATAGTCGGCTGGCGTTAATGGAGGGTAGATTTCCGCTTGGGAGACGATGGTGACTTTCAGATCGTCGAACCAGACAGTTCCCGTGCAGTCCTGCAGGCCGAGCTGGATGGAGCCGCCTTCCTTTATGATTTCCTTCGGGGCGGTGAAGGATGTTTCGCGTTGATGCCAGTCTGCCGTGCCGAATTCACTTCCGCCTGGATTCTTCCACTGGCGGCCTGACTCCAAAAGGAACGTGGCCTGAACTTTCGTGCCGTTCCAACTGTCCTTCGGCTGGGTGACATCGGCGTATTTGACGCGAACCGTGATGGCAATCGAATATTCAGAATATTTAGAATAATCGAAAGGGATTTCCACAACATTCATCTTGCCTTTTTCTGTGGCAGTCACGGCAAGGCATGGATTTCCGTCGATAACATCGATTTTGGCGGAGGATGGGAGTTTAAGATCTTTTATCTGTTCGGGATTGAACGACAAGTCGAGGACGGTTGTTTGGGCCATGACGGAGAGGACGGAGATAGTCAGCAGCAAAAGTAATTGTTTCATGGATGTCTCCTTTATTTTGTTTTGGTTTTAGAAAATATTATAAGCTAATGCAATTTGCAGAAAAAGCCAGAAGCGCTAAAATCTTTAGAAAATCTATAAAAAAATCTACTGCTATTTGAAATTTACCTGTATTGCATTCTATATTATAGGAAAGTTTGAAACAACTGAAAAAATATATGGCAATCATGACAAACGCAAAAGAAAACAGTTTATTTGGCGGCAAGCGGTTGACGCTTGGTATTTGGGGACTTGGACGTGGCTCATCGTTTATTGATTCAGCGAGGGCGCTGGGGATCGACGTTGTGGCGGGGTGCGACATCAGCCCAACCATGCGGACGAATTTCAAGAAAATCTGCCCGGAAGCGGAGATTACGGAGAATGAAGACGATTTTCTAGCCATGAAGATGGATGCCGTCCTGATCGCCACATATTTTCCGGACCATGCGCGATGCACGCTGAAGACGTTGAAAGCGGGCAAGCATGTGATGTGCGAAGTGACGAGCTTCCTGACGCCGGCAGAAGGCGTGGAGGTCGTGGAAGCCGTTGAAAAATCGGGGCTTGTCTATAATCTTGCGGAAAACTATCCCTTTACGAAAGCCAATATGTATCTGGCGAAGCTCTACCGGGAGGGCTTTTTCGGCGAACTGGAATACGCGGAATACGAATATGTCCATGGCGGGACGCATCCCTGTTTGAACACGCAGGATACATTGCCTGGCAATCGGCTGCACCATTGGCGCGGCTGGATCAGCTACCATTATTATTGCACGCATTCGCTCGGTCCTGTCATGGTCATCACGGGACTGCGGCCCGAAAAAGTCGTGGCGTTTCCAACGGATGTGCTGTATGAAGGAACGGTCCATGGAGCAGGACGGAAAGTCGATGGCGTCATGCCGAATCTGGGGGCGATGTGTCCATCGTTGATTTATATGAGCAACGGCGGCATCGTGCGCAATCTGATGGGCGGCACCTCCGCAGACAGCCACAACCAGCGGCTTTTCGGAACGCGGGCGGCGGCGGAGACGTATCCTGAACTGAAACTGAAGGTCGGTGCGCAGGGCAGTTTCCACGGCATCACCGTCAATCCGGACTGGCCTGATCTGGGAGCTGTCGCGGAACGCGCAGGACATGGCGGTGGCGATTTTTGGGAGTTGTATTATTTTGCACGGGAGATTCTTACAGGTGAGAAGGCACCATGGAATGTTTATGCGGCGGCGGATGTGACGTTGGCGGGCATACAGGCTTTGCGTAGTGCCGTCGCGGAAGGGCAACCTATGGAGATTCCAGATTTTCGCCTGAAGGAAGTCCGCGATCGCTATCGTAACGACAACTGGATACAGAAGCACGTCGATCCAGATCGCATCTTCCCTGATGATCAGGACTTGTCCATCACGAGCCATTTCTGCGAATATTATTCAGCCGCCCAACCGTATATCATGCTCATGCGTTCCACGTTGGATGCCATGAAAGTGTTTGATGTGACGCGTCCGGCGGAACGCATCAACACCATCAATCTCGTGAAGGATTTGCGGAGCAAACTGCCGCAGATCAAGGAGGCTTTTGACAAATTGCGCTCCATCTACGAGGCGTATCCGACATCGCCTGGCGGAATCGCCATCAAGGAGAAGCTCATCCTGTGCGAAGCGGAACGTCTAGAGGATATGGAGGCTTTCGACAGTTTCCTCAAGGGGTTCCTACTGGAAAAATGATGGCAGAGATGTGTGAGACAATATGCACAAATCATTCACACTCATAGAGTTGCTGGTTGTCATCGCCATCATTGCGATATTGGCGGCGATGCTCATGCCTGCGTTGTTCAAGGCTCGCGGCAAGGCGACGGAAGTCAGCTGCAAGTCACTCATGAAGCAATACGCGATGGCCTCCACGCTTTACACGGATGACAACGACGGCTTTTATCCAGACGTGCGCACATGCCTGCTGCCTGCCAAAGGCTTTACCTTATATATAGAGGGCTATTCCATTCTCAATGAAAAGCTCGCCAGATGTCCAAACGACGGCGGGACGGATTCGATGGGACGAACGGGAAAATTCACGTATGGGGGGAAGATCATCAGAGTCACGATTGGCGGGACGGTTAATCTCAGCGATTCCGCCAGCCCAATTACGGGCGGAACGTCGGCGTTCTGGCAACATCAGTCCGCCGTAGTGAATCAAGAGCCCAGCCGACGTGTGCAATGGACGGATTACCAAAAGCAGGACGGGGGTGCAATCGACGGCCCCATCATGAGTACATCCAAGGCAGGAAACATGCCGAACAATCTTCAGAACTCATTGAAGGAGTTTGTCTTCAGACATGACGGGAGGGCGAATGCGGCATACGCGGACGGGCATGTCGGATATGTGAAAATTCATGCCGCCGTCGTCAATGGCGGCCATGATCTGGCAGAAGGCGTGCAATGGTATTTCCCTGGTAATACGAAATATCCGTTTGGCCCGCGGCAGGGTACGCCGCCGTATAAAGACAACTACGGACTGTCCTATCAATAGGAAAAAGCTAAAAGCTCAATTCCCAGACGGGACGTTTAAAGCCTTGATGGGAATGCGCTTGACTTGGGTGAAATCTGAAAGCGGGAGGGTTGATTTGACGCTGTTCGATTTGATGAAGACTTTCGCAAGGCCGCCAAGAATGAAAAGGCAGAGGATAATGATCAGCGAGACGATGAGCAGGCCGGGGATGGAAATTGGCTTGGACGGCAGTTTGTCGTCGGGTTCCAAATCATCGTCTTTCCTGCGTGATGAGATGTCAGTGTTTTTGTAATACGCCTCATGTTCCTTCTTAAACTTTTCAAGATAAATCTCTTGTGAGACGACGTACTCGGCGCAGAGCTTGCGGATGTAATCCATGCCGATGTTGATGTCGGGAATATCCCTGTAATTGCCTTCTTCCAACGCTCTGATTTTGTGAGTCGGAATTTTTGTCTTGTTGGAAAGGTCATTCAAAGTGCAGTTGACAGAGGCGCGAAGTCTGGTAAGGGCATCGCCAAGTGATTCATTGTCATGTATTTCAAGAATCTCTTGCTGAGGTTCCTCTATTTTCTCTTCTTCTTGTTCTTTTTCATCTGGTGGTTCGGGGGCTTTGGGTGCGGCGGGAGCGGGAGTGGGGCCAAGATTCGTCTGCGGCAGGGAGGTCAATTCCTCTTCGCCGCCACCGAGCAGATCGTTCACGTCGTCTTCAGCCGTCCGATGGTCATGCTCTTTGCCTGAATCATCCTTGCCACCAGACATTTGCGTGGCAAGCGTAACGGGCTTCTTGCCACCTTTGTCTGAAGAAGTCCAGAATAGGCTGGGGCCGCGATGCGACGTTGTGTTGTAATCTGCTTTTTTTCTTGTTTTCATCGTTTTATGCAAGCTCCAATATGGGGAGGATCATGGCGTAAAAATGTGGCAAATGTCGTAATACTGTACTATCTTTCCCGTTACAATCATAGATTAACATAAGAATAACGTATCACAAGTCATTGTCATTGGGATCAAAAGAAGACGGTTCGCTAGTTTCCGTTGTGACAAGAATTTCGCGCATTCCGCGGTTGCTTGCATCGGCGGGGCCGACGATGCCGTTCTTTTCGAGTTCCTCCATGAGGGTGGCCGCCCTGTTGTAGCCGATTCCCAACCGCCGTTGGAGATAGCTGATGGTGGCTTTCCTCTCGGAAATGACGATATGCTTGGCGCGGTTGTAGAGGTCCGTTTCGTTGTCGGAGGAATCGCCGTCGTCCATGCCGCCGCCCGAAATACCTGTTGAATCCGTGTCTTCGACAACCGTAAACATATTCTCTTCAAATGATTGCGGAAGCTGTTCCGCAATGTAATCGACGACGCGGTTGCGTTCTTCGTCCTGTGCCATGGCGCCTTGGATGCGTTCCAGGCCGATGCCGCCAGACTTGTAGAGCATGTCGCCTTTGCCGAGCAGGGCTTCGGCGCCTTTGCCGCCGAGAATCGTCATGGAGTCCGTTGCTGAAGCGACTCGGAAGGCGATTCGTACGGGGAAATTGCTCTTGATTGTACCTGTAATAACCTTGACATCAGGGCGTTGCGTTGCAATGATGACATGGATGCCAGTGGCACGCGCCTTGGCGGCGAGTCGTGCAAGGGAAGTTTCGACGTCCGCCTTGGCGGTCGCCATGATGTCGGCCAACTCGTCGATGATGACGACGATGAAGGGGAGACGGTCTGGAATAGGCTGGCCGTCATCGTCGAGAATGACGGGATGACCAGGCTCGATGGGTCTTGCATTAAATGAGAGGAGGTCTCTGGAGCCTACATTCTTGAGTACCATGAGTCGCCGTTCCATTTCGCGGACGGCCCATTTCAAAGCGAGAGCGACTTTTTCCGTGTCGAAGATGACTGGTGTGAGCAGATGCGGAAGTTTTTGGTATGCAGCGAATTCGACCTGCTTTGGATCGACCATGATCAGTTTTAGCTGGTCTGGCGTGTATTTGTAGAGCATGGACATGATGATGATGTTCATGCAGACGGACTTACCTGCGCCAGTGGCACCAGCGATCAGGAGGTGCGGCGCTTTTGCAAGGTCGATGATGATTGTCTTGCCTTCGATGTTCTTGCCGAGAAGGAGGGGAATGTCGCATTTGGAATTGCTCCAAAGTGGGTCTTCGAGCAGGGAGCGTATGGATACAGGCTTTAGGACTTTGTTTGGCACTTCGACGCCGACAAGATTTTCGCCTGGAATCGGCGTGAGGATACGCAGCGACGTCGCTTTCAGAGTCATCATGATGTTGCCTTCCAAGCTGGAAATCTTATCGACTTTCACGCCTGGCTTCATGGCGATTTTGATGAGCGTGACCTGCGGGCCGGGGACGGAAGTCACGACCTGCGCTTCAATGCCGAATGAGTTAAGTTCTTGTTGCAGAAGTTCTTCATTGAGTTTAATCTCTTTGGCCGAGGCTTCATTCTTTTCGGTTGTATCCACGACGTTGAGGAGGTCAATGGGCGGTAGATTGTATTCTTCAGCGGAGTCGATGACAGGAGGTTTCGGGAAATCCTGCGGTTTGGACTGATTTGTTGCGGCAGAGGCTTCCTGCTTTTGTGGTGTGGGCTGTGTTTTTTGGGGGGACGGCGTTTCCTGGACATGGTTGTCAACAACAGGCTGTGGTTTACCCTTTGAGGTTTCGTCATTGTCCATTGGCTTGGGTTGCGGGGCGGGAGCAGGCTTGGGCAGTGCAAGGTGGTTGCGGAGGATGCCCAAAAAATGCTGGAAGAGGGGCTGCCAATCGTTGATCCACAGATAGTACAGCGACATGAAGATGCAAATGATTGCAATAATGGCGGTTCCAGTCGTATTCAAAGTGATGTGAAGCCAGCCGCCGTCGGGATTTCCTAGACGTTGGCCCACGACTCCGCCGGGCATGGTCGCCAAATTGAATTTGGATGTGATTTCTGCAAAATGGTTCGGAAGTGTCGCAAAAAGCACGGACAACGCGACGGTAAAGAGGGCGATGACAGCAAGATACGTTATTTCAAATGGTTTAAGAAAACGGTGGAAAAGGATGCGTGTCAATGCACAGATGAATGAGAGGATGACTGCGACAGGTGTGGCGAGGCCGAACATAAGAAGCGTGTACCATGCAAGATATGCTCCCCACTTGCCGAGCGGATTTTTGGGATAGACACCGCTTGTGATACCACCCGAAAAATAATTGATGTCATCTTTGTCGAATAGGAAGATGGCGAGGAAGATGCAGATGCAGAAAATGAGAACGAAATAACGGCCGAAGCCATGCTGATAGTCGTCGGCTTCCTGCGTTTCGAATTGAGTTTGATTAAAATTAGTCACGATGCGTCTAATAGAAATGGGAGATGAAAAGGGTATTCATCTCTGCGGTTCAAACTGTTAGGATTGTCATCGTGCGTTTCTCCTCCCCTTGATAGAGAAAATGCACGGTATGTAATATGGTACGAAAATGCCCAATCGCAAGCAAAACACGATGATTTTTTGTGATTTGTGCTTTGCTTGCGCGATAAAGGGCGGATTTTGATGATTAGGCGGGATTTTCAATACGGAAGACAACTGGCGTTTCGCAGCAGTCGTCCAAGACGGAGATTTCGGCGAGGGCGGCTTTCAGGGCGGCATCCTGAGCCTTGTGCGTCAAGATGACCATTGGGACGGATGTCAAGCTGGAGTTTTCGTTTTGAGTGACGGAAGCTATTGAAATGCCGAATTTTGCAAGAATGCCAGATACTTTGGCAAGCACGCCAGGCTTGTCGTTGACCTGCAATCTGACATAGTATCTTGCGATGACTTCCGATGACTCCATGACTTTTTCATAGCCGTCGTATGGCGAGAAGGCGGGAAGGCGGCGGAGGCAGTTGTTGGTGAGATTGAGGCCGAGGTCAATCAAGTCTGCGACGACGGCGGAGGCGGTCGCCTGGCGACCCGCGCCGCGGCCGTAGTACATGGTGTTGCCGACGATGTCGCCGCGAATCCAAACAGCGTTGAATACGCCATTTACATTACCGAGGAGGGAGGTTGCGGGTACGAGTGCGGGATGAACTCCGAGCTGGATATGGCCATTGTCTTCTTTGATGATGGCAAGCAGCTTGATGCGGTAGCCGAGCTCGGTCGCGTAGCGGATGTCTTCCTGAGTGACATTCGTAATTCCTTGCGTATCAACCTGTTTTGCATTGAACCAATGGCCGTAGGCGAGTGAGGCGAGGATGGCGGTCTTGTGGGCTGTATCGAATCCATCGATATCCAACGATGGATTGGCTTCCGCGTATCCTGCGTCCTGTGCGGCCTTTAGGACGACGTTGAAATCGGCGTTCTCTTGTTCCATGCGTGTCAAGATGTAATTGCAAGTGCCGTTGAGTATGCCGAGGATTTCTGTGATGTGGTTTGCAGCGAGGCCTTCGCGGAGGGCTTTCAGGCATGGGATGCCGCCGCCGACGGATGCTTCGAACCATATATCGACTCCGTTTTCCTCTGCAGCCGCGAAAAGCTCCTGCCCGTATGTGGCGAGCAATGCCTTGTTGGCGGTGACAACGGATTTCTTGTGTTGCAAGGCTTTGAGAATGAACGTTTTGGCGATTGTCGTGCCGCCAATGAGTTCGACGACCACTTGGATGTCAGGGTCTTCGATGACATCCATGGCATTCGTGGTAAGGACGCCTTCGGGTACTTTTACGCCACGATCCGTCGTTATGTCAAGGTCTGCAATGCGCTTAATGACAGGCGTGAAGCCGACGCGTTTGCTGATGAGCAGGGCGTTCTTCTGGATTGTTTCCACGACGCCAGCGCCGACAGTTCCGAAACCGATGATGCCGATGGTGAGTTCTTTCATGTTTTGTCCAAGCTGTTATTTTACGTAGAAAAGCCGAAAGGCGAAAAAAGAATAAAAATCTTTACTATAATATAATAGTATATCAGCCATCGGCAAGACGGAAGGGTCATTTTCCCATCTTTCGTCTGATTTTTTCGGCGGATTTTTCGTCGTTGTTGTTCAAGTGCGCTTGAATCATGATTTTCTTGTCCCAATCCACGAACTGCGGGGCGGCGTCTATCTGCTTGCCGCTGCTGCGTTCAAGGGAGCGGACGAATGTGGAGAGGAATCGGACGGCCTCCTGCGTCTGGCCTGTTTTCTTCGTGAAATCCAGATAGTTCTGCAATTCGGTGAGAATTTTAACGCCGTCCTTCCGTTTTGATTTCAGAAATGATTCGTATTTGAGGCGAGCGGCGACGGGATCGGCGTTTTCATCGTCGAGATTGATGGAGAGATTGGATTTGAAAGCCTTCTTTTCGAGATCGTCACGGTCTTTGATGACGCGTTTTGCGCGTTCAAGGATCTTTTCCGCCGCGTCGTCGTCGCCTTTTTCACGGAGGATGTCCGCCTGCCGCTGACGGACGGCGAACACGACATCCGGATAGTCAGCGAACGCTTTCGCCTGGTTCTCATAGCATTCCATGAGCTTTTTATGGTCGTCTTTTACAATATCCGCATAGACATCCCATGCCGCCAGGTTGGTCTGGTTCATGATGATGGCCTGCTTCGCCGCCGTCAAAGCGGCCTTTTTAAATTCCAGTCTTGAAAGGACATCCGCGATTCTGAGACAGGCGTTGGATTGCATGGATTCGTCCTCTCGATGGATTTTGTCGCAAAGCAGCTTGACGAGATGGTCGTTGTATGACACACCAGTCTGGGGGTGGACGGCATTGCCTGCCGTGTATTCGTCGTTTTCATAGCGACCGATGTCCATGTCCCATTTTCCGTTTCCCTTCATGACGGCGGCCCAGGCATGGAATCCGCGTTTTCCGGCTCCTGAGAAGTAAATCGACGGGACTCCGCGTGATTTGGCGGCGATGGCGGTGTAGGCGGCTTGATCGACGCAAATGCCGCCATGCTTCAAGATGCTCTGCAGCGTGTAGGGGCCGTGAGGCCAGACGAACTGCCCGTTGTTCAGGCGCTTGTGGTCGTATTTAATGGATTGGAAAATCTTTTCGTATTTGCCGCCTTTGATGTTCTTTGCCGCCCATTCGAGCTCTTCGACGGGAATGGGGGCATCGACAACGAAGCAGAGCGCGGAGACGGTGAGTTTGCTGAACGGGATGGCGCTGCGGTGGGAGGCGTATAGTTGTTTGAAGAAATCATAACGCCGTTTGATGTCAGGTTGATTTGACGGAATGTTTTCATGACCTATCTGCCCGTGCATGGGAGGCCGTGGCGAATCCCATACGAGCGCTAGCGCGAGCATGAGCGGGAAGAATTCGTCTCGCGAAGTCTGGTCATGGTCGTAAAGTGTCTCCAGAATGTCGAGGACGTTATGCAGGCTGTCCTTTCCTCTTGTGAAATATTCAAGAAAGAGGGCGGAGCGCTGCGGATTCATCCACAGCCATTTGGCGAATTTGGCGGAACGCACTTTAGGGAAATTGTCCGAAGCGATAATAATATATGCGACGAATGCGTCGCAGGCGGGTTGGAAGCGCTTGAGGCGTTCAGGCGGAAGAGATGCTTCCTTGTTGCCGTCCAGATAGTTGGAAATGACATCCATTAACGGTTGAATGGACGGGTTGGGAGGGGTGACTTCATGGGCTCCCGCGTATATTTTGGCGGTCAGCTCGCGAAAATTCTCTGTTTTTGGGGAGTTGCCGAGAATCGACTTAACATCCAATTGGGCATGGGCGAATGGTGCCAACAGGATGACCGCAAGCATTAAGAAGCATGGTAATTCTTTGATATTCATGGAAAATAATGAAGCGTGTGGAGGGTTTTGATGGGAATAATATTATAATATGTACGTTTTTGGGGGCTTTTCCAGCTGAAGGCCATTGTCATGGAAAAGAAAAAATAATTCAAAAAAATGAATATGTTGTGCAATAAATAGTGGGAAAGGGCGTTTATTGAGTAATGAAAGAACAAGAGAAAGGTATATGTGATGACCAAGCCGGAGAACATCAGCGACATTCAGTTGATTGAACAGTGTCGTTCGGGCGACGAACGAGCCTTCGATTTACTGTATGCACGGTACAGACTGCCGCTGTTTTCATACTTGCACAAACTGCTTCCAGATGACAAGTCGTTAGTGGATGATTTGTTCCAACAGGTTTGGATCAAGGCCAGCCGAAATTGGGACAAGTATTCGGATCAGCAGAAACTGCTGGCATGGCTCTGCAGGATTGCGCATAACGCGGTCATGGACCATTATCGGCGCAACAAGAAGATGCAGACGGTGGAATTGTCCGATGCGGATGGTTTTTCCGAATATGAGCAGGCTGATGACCGTCATGACAGGGTGCTCTTGGAAAACGCCTTGGAAGAGGCGATACAGGGGTTGTCCGATGAACAGCGGGAAGTGGTGGAAATGCGTCGAAACGGGATGAGTTTCAAGGACATAGCGGAAAAACAGAAGACGAACCTCAATACGGCCCTATGCCGTATGCATTACGCGATAAGCAATTTGCGGGCAAAACTGAAGGATTTTATTGATTGAGAGAATACGGGCGATTGGAATAGTCAAGGAGGAATTAAGATGAAATGCCAGGATGTCGAAAACTTATTGGTTGAAGGCGGTGAACGTAGCGCGGAAGTGCGCGAACATTTGGCGTCGTGTCATTCGTGCCGTTCGTTTGCACGGTTGTTGGACGGCGCTATGGCGCCACGCCCAAGCGCAGAGCTAGACAAGGCGGTGCTGACACAGGTGAAGGCGGAGATGCGGATGCGCAACAAACGGCGTCCCGCATGGCTTCATATTGCATACGCGGCTGCGGCGTCGATTCTACTGGTGCTTTCACTGTGGGTTGGACATCAGAAATTCTGGGGAGGCGATGCAGAGGAGAGTTCTGCCAATAAAGGACTTATGGCGAATGTTGAAATAGATGACCAAGTCGTGCCCGTTGATCCATTGGTTGGTATGTGGATGGATACGGACGATGTGATAGAGGATGTGGAGTTTACGATAAAGTATTCTGATTTGGTAGCTGATGTTGAGACGAGCGATTCTGATTCGGATTCCAATGACGGCAGAATGAGCTCGGAGGAATTCAGCGATTTGGCCGACGGGATGTTTTCACTGGAACTGATGATGTATCAGGAACTTGTCAACTGATGGTGAAAAAAGGAATATATTACGATACATGTCAATAACGGAGGCATTGAACATGAAGATTATCAGGCATTGGTTGATTGTGGTGGCTGTTTTTGTAGGCCTGGGCTGTTGTGTATGTCGCGGTGAGCAGGATGTCGGCGGAGAAGGTGCGATGCCGCCGCCACCGCCGCCGCAGAACGGACGGCCTGGCGGAATGGGGCCTGGCGGAATGAACGGCGGTCCCATGATGCGTGGTGCGCACCGCAGGGAGGAGTTTCGAAAGGTTTGGGAGAGGCTTCAGAAGGAGAATCCGGAGGAGGCCGCACGTCTTGAGAAATTGAAGCAAACAAATCGTGAAGAGTACTATCGTGAGCTCAGAAAACTGTTTCCTCCGCAAGTTCGTGTCCCGAGCATGACGATGAAGCTGGATCAGCAGTGCTGGGAACTTGGCCGTCAATATAAGAACGCACGCACGGAAGAGGAGCGGAAGGCGATTCGCAAAGAACTTGAGGAATTGGTCGAGAAGAGTTTCGAGGCGATGGTTCAGGAGTCGAAGGATCGTCTGGAGATGCTTCAGAAGCAGCTTCAGGAGATGGAGGAGAAGAAGGATGAAATCAACAAGAAGCGCCTGGAGATGTTCCTTCGCGGCGGTTTTTGGAAAAAGCCTCATGGCGGCGATGATGACCGTAACAGGGGGCCGCATCCGATGATGCCGCCTCCCGGACCGCATGATTTCAATCAGAAGCAGAACGGTGGAAAATAAGTTTGGAAGAACAGGGGGGGATGAACGGAAGAGTCATTGAAAAGGAAAGAAAGGGTATGAGTGAAATTGCATTGGTGACTGGCGGTGCGCGTGGCATCGGTTTCGGAGTGAGCAAGGCGTTGGCGAAAGAGGGCGTGAATATTGCGGTGTTCGGAACACGTGGTGCAGATGCCGTCGCCTCGGCGATGGAGGAATTGGCGTCATTCGGCGTAAGGACCTGCTATTGCCAAGGCAGCATTACTTGTGCCGCGGATCGCGAAGCGGCGTTGGACAAGATTGAGGCCGAGTTGGGGCCAATCAATTTTCTTGTCAACAACGCAGGCATTGCGCCAAAAGTTCGTGCCGACATTCTGGAGGCGACGGAAGAGAGTTTCGAGACGGTTCTGAAGACGAATCTTCAAGGGCCGTATTTCATGACGCAGGCCGTTGCGAAGCGCATGGCGGCATGCAAGAAGGCGGATTCGTCGTTCCGAGGCGGAATTGTCAATGTCTCATCGATTTCCGCGACAGTCGTCTCGACAAGCCGAGGCGAATATTGCATCTCGAAAGCCGGCGTCAGCATGGCGACGCAACTGTGGGCGGCGCGTCTGGCGGAATTTGGAATTAACGTCTATGAAATCCGACCGGGAGTCATCAAGACGGACATGACAAGCGTTGTGACGGAGAAATACGACAAGTTGATTTCGGAAGGTCTCTGTCTGATTCCACGCTGGGGATATCCTGACGACATCGGCAAGGCGGTTGCGATGCTGTGGCGTGGCGACCTTGCCTATACGACCGGCCAAGTCCTCATGATTGATGGAGGAATGACCATATCACAATTATAATTAACAATTAACAATTAACAATTAACAATTAACAATTAACAATTAACAATTAACAATTAACAATTAACAATTAACAATTAACAATTGTGAGTAGTTCTGATAAAAGAAACAAGACATAAATATAGAGAAAATGTTATAATTGAGAGCATAGATAAAGATGGATTTTGGTTGAACATCGACCAAGAAAGGATATATGCACCATTTGAAAAGTTTCAATTATTCAAGAACGTCAAGCTGAGTGACATTTTTGATGTTTCATATTTGCCTGGTGATATTCTGCATTGGGAGAATGCTGATATTGATCTGTATATTGATACATTTAGGCATCTTGAAAATATGTACAAATGTTTGATGCCTATACGAATCAATTAGCAAAATGATTAATGATTAATCATAAACGCTCTATTCCCTATAAGGGTAGGTAATTGTGTCCTTATAGGTGGCGCCCTTCGGGCGCGATGAAATAGGGGGGAGCGTCTTGCCACCAGCTGCGCTCACTATGTTCGCTTTCAGGCGGTTACGAATGTCTCGCCATTCGTGCGGATAGTTGCCTCGCGGCTTAGGTAAGCTACCCTCTTCGGGAATAGAGTGTTAGCAAAATGATTAATGATTAATGATTCACTTTATTCCCTATAAGAGAAGGTAAATTATTAATTGTAAATTATTAATTGTAAATTATTAATTGTAAATTATTAATTGTAAATTATTAATTGTAAATTATTA
>JAGCSE010000325.1 GCA_017964325.1 Victivallales bacterium
CATAGATTTCGAATTCCTTACGGTCCGGATAAGGCGGGAAAATGCACGGCAGCATGGAGGATTGGATGTGCTTTGCGACATCCAGTTCCGCGCCGATGCGTTCCTTTTCGGCGGTCACGGTCGTTAAATCTT
This sequence comes from Victivallales bacterium, assembly GCA_017964325.1. The sequence continues at coordinate 133 of JAGCSE010000325.1, forward strand.
TGATGTACTGATCCAAAGAAACGGCCATGTTGTTGAAGGATGTGGCGAGGTCTCCGATTTCGTCGTTGGTGGTGATTTCGGCACGCCTGTCCAGATTGCCTTTGCTGATGAGCTGCACATCGTGCTTCAGGCGAAGGAGCGGTCTTGTGATGGTGCGGGAGTAGAGTCTGGCCAGCATGATGACGGCAATGATGATGACGACGAAGGCGGTGAGGAAGAGGCAGATAGCCAATTGGATGTGGGAGTTGATCTTGTGCACTGGATCGAAGATGAAATCTTTCGGAATATGGATGCACAGCGTCCAGTCTGCGACGGAGATTGGCGCGAAGGCGTAGAATACGCTCTGGTCAGGCAGTGCGGCGACTCCGACATTTCCGCTGAGTATCCTGTCGGCGACGGTGCTTGCGGGGATGGTGTCATCGTGGATGTTCTTGAAATCCGTCTGGTCGAGCTTGAGATGCGGGGAGGCGATGATGTCGCCTTTCTTGTTGACCAGGAAGGAGAAGGAGCCTTTGCCGATGGAGAGGTCGATGATGGATTTATGCAGGTCGGTGACGAGAATGTCCATGCATACGACGCCGGCGAATTGTCCTCCTTTCTTGAACGGAGCGGCGCAGCTGATCATGAGGCCGCGGCCATAGGAGTCGGGATAGAGGTCTGTGAAGAAGACGCCGTTGGCTTTTTGCGCGCCCAGATACCATGACTGCTTGAAGAAATCGAAATATGATTCTGTCTCGCCTTCGTTGAATTCCGCGATGTCGGCATTTTTGTCATAGCTGATGAGGAATCCGCTTTCCGTTCCGACATAGACGGTTGTGATTTTATCGCCATCCATTTCCATCATCGGGTGCCAGATGGCTTCAAGATTGCCGAGCAGTGCGAGTTCATCGGCAATTGTCTCCAGCTTGACATCCTTTGTGGCGGGAAAGCGCTGCATGGAATACACGCCCTTTTTCGTGGTGTCCGGGGGGAGGACGGGGCGTTTCGCGAAATTCTGCGGCCCTGCGTAGAGCGATTCGATATAGCTGACGCAGCGTGAGATGTAGCTTGAATAGACGTTCAGCAGCAATTCCGCCCGTTGCGCGCGGTTGCGGGTGATGTCGCCCATTCCGTTCTCCATTTGGGTCAGGAGTGCCTTTTCACTGACCCTCCTGATGTTCAACATTGTGACGATGCCGACGGCGCTCGTCAGAAGTAACGCAGCGATGGATATTTGCAGAACCATCTGCTGGATTCTGCGCTTGATGGATGAACGATTATTTGTCATGGAGTCTCCTAGATGACGATATGCACGATGTTTTCTTCGTATTTGTATTTATATGAAGCCCTCAACGCTCTATGTTTGATGAGCTTGAGGCTGGCGATGTCCATTTCGTCTTCGTCTTCGCCGATCAGAAGAGGATTGTATTTCTTTCCCAGATAGGTGATCCTGACAGAGAAAGTATCATCATACATGACATTTATGGTTATCTTAGTGTCAGGAGAAACACGACATATACGAATATACAGCTCCTCCAGGCAATTTTGAAGCCCGAACAACTGTTTTCTGCCGATTTTTTTTGCGACTTTTTGCGAGATGGCGTATTCTTCCAACTGTTCATTGAACTGTTCCAGCGATTCGGGAGCTTTCGTTAGTAGTGCGGAAAGGCCGTCTGCGAGACGGAAGCGGACGCAGTTATGGTTGTTGATGTGGCGGTAGCCGATATTCTGGATTCTGTGCATGAAAAGGAGGAGTCCCGCCTGGTCGATTTCGTCTTCATCTTTTTGCAGCACGAGCGGGTTGATATGCGGTCCATCGTATTTCATTACGGCGGAGAAAATGCCATCATAGCTTATTTGAAGGGAGATGTCGCTGGTTGGACTGCATTTGAGGATACGTTGGAAAATTTCCTCCAGACTGGCTTGGATGTTTGGCTCCAGCGAATTGTCAATGGCGTTTTTGCAGACGAATGCCTCGAGAAATTCAAACATGGACTTGATGCTCTCTTTGTTTGCGGGCAGTTTGATGGTTTCGGCATTTGGTGAGAAACGATCGGTCGGCGGAAGGACTGGTTTGAGGCAAAGGACGCCATTGAAAAGGATGTTGACAGGAATGCCAACGAGAAAACTGAGCGAGATGTAGGCCCCCATGATTTCGTTGAATGCGCCGCCTTCGACAAAGAGATAGCTCAAGAGACCGCAGATGGTATAGAGTGCAGAGATAATAATCAGATAACGAAAGTAGTTGACGGGGCTTTTGAAATGGATTTTATGGGAATGCGAGACCAGATGCCACAGGATCCAGACGCCCACTCCAGGCAGGATGATGCAAATCCATTCCAAAAGCATGGACATGATAGGCGTGGAAAGAAGGCAACTCGTTGCTGTGCAACCTATAAAGGCTCCGAAAACTCCGTAGGGGCCGAACAGAAGGCCAAGCGTCGTCGGCAGGAAATTTTTGATGCCGATATAGGGGCCGAATTGCAGAAAATGCGTTAGTTGAACGGGATAATCCGCAAGAAAATAGATGATTGCCGTCAAGAAAACGAGCATGGCGCGTTGGCGGAGTTTTTGTCTGTTCACGGCTTTGCCCTCCATTTTTTCAGCAGGGCGTCCGTAACGGACGAATCGCTCGCGAGAATGCCGATGACCATGATGACCGCTCCGGCGATGCGTATGGAGGTGATGTTGCCTTCTTCGCCCCGTAGGTTGAAGAGCTTCGTCAGGAATGGCGTGGCAAACATCGTCATGATGATTTCAGTGGCGAAAATCAACGACGTGTTTAATGCACTGACATAACGTTGTGCATAGATTTGAACAACGCTGTATAGCCCACGGATGAAGAAACTGATGAAAATGACGCTTCCCCAGAAGGCAGGGGCACGCGGAAGCGTTAAGGTCTGGTGTTTGAAGGTCATCTCAACTGTCCAGCAGAGAAGAGCAAAAATGAAATTGAAATAGAGTTGGCCGAGAGCGAGAATGGAAGGATTGGAGCCGACAGTGAAATTGCCGGCCGTTAGGATGTAGATTGCGAAAAAGATGTCCGCAATGACGAGGAAAAGGATGTTCATTTTCAACAGGCCGCGAACATTGCAGTTCATCATGAAGAAAATGCCGATGAGCACGATGGCGATGCCGACGAGGCTGTTTTTATCTGGCTTCTGTTTGAAGAACAGATAAGCGAAGAGAGGGACGAAAACGAAATAGGAGGAAAGGACGCAGGCCGTGATAGTCGCATCTATGTTTTTGGAACCCAATAGGATAAAGAAATTGAAGCCGAAAAGTTCAGCGGAAAGGAGCGCACTTTGCTTGACGAGCTTCTTGTCCAGGCGGAAGAGTTCGCTGAAGAACATCGCCAGAACGAGCAGGAAGCCGATGAGATTCGTAATGCAAAGAAATGCGAAATGAGAGACTGATTCCGGCACGCCAGAAAGGAAGGCATACTGGATAGCTGCGAAAAACGTGATGATGAACAATGAGACATTAGCTTCGAGCTTGTTCATAAGTCACTGTTTTCCACTGCGATATACTTTTCCATCAAAATGTCGGGCTGATAGGAGAGCTTGGCCTTGCGGAGGCCATCGACGCCGGCGTCCTCCTCGCGGTTGATATAGAGGTAACCGTCGCAGCAGAGTCGGACAAGTTCTCGGTTGAGGATTTTGTAGATGTCCTTGTAGCTCCTGTCGCCCTTTTCGATGATGACATCGTAAGCTGTATCCGAAAGTGGAGCGCCGTAGGCATAGCCGCACAGAGCGCCGTCGATGAAGACGACGATGCCCGAAAGGCCGAGTTCTTCGTAGTGGGCGAGGCCTTTCTGGATGGCGAGATTTTCGTAATCCAACTGGACGTCTTCGTCTTCGTGCTGCTTTTCCGTCAGCCAGATTTTCTGGAAGCGGAGAATGTCGTCAATATCGTCAGGCTGGATTTTGCGGATGACGGTGCGGCCTTCGAAATCGCGGAAGAAGGTCTTGATGTCATAGCGTTTTGAGGCGAGCTTGCCGCCAGGCAGGTTGGCGAGAGTGTTATAAGCATAGATGTATTCGAACCAGTCACGGCATGGTTCGATGGTGAACTGATTGGGACATAGCGACTTAAGAAATTGCGCAGCGTTGGCGGTCAGTGTCTCGAAACGGACTTTTCTATGATTTTCATGAGCATCGTCCAAAATCTTTTGCAGGGCGTTGCGCAAGGCGTCTTGATTTTCCGTGTCACCTAGTGGGTAAAGGTAATAACGTTCCGTCTCCGTGCATTTGCCTTGCCGCAATGTGAAAAGGTAGCCGTCGTCCAGGCATACCTTGTCATGGTATTTTGACTCCATGCAATACATGGCGACAAAGGAATGCTGGCAGGAATTTTCGCCGTATCTGTACAAATATTCCTCTATTTCATACTTTTGTGGAATGGAAGCAGGATGGAAGGCCAACACGGCGAAATCCTTTTTTTAAAGAAAAAACATAGCGGAAGATGTAAAAAACAAGGGAAACACATAAATTATAAGTCATAAACGGCACTTGTCAATTTTATGCACGGTTATTTGCATGGTTTTTGCTTGACAGAGATTGGAAGCTGCCGTCGGCTTGTAAAAACAATCAGACAGGAGATGCAGAATGGCGGATCGTGACCAATATATCAGCGAGTTCGAAGGACAGGATTATGAATTTCTAGAGAAACGGCGGCCCGTGCCGATGTATGTGCGCGAACCGTCCGGCGGTTGCAATGAACAGACAGGCATTATGTTGCTAGTCCATTATTGGACAGGAACATACGATATGCTATTTGATGCTTGCGACGATTTGCGGGACCGCTACAACGTCGTCGCTGTCACCGTAAATTATCTCCAGAGCGGACAAGACGATCAAGACGGCATCCCGTATGATCTGGCACTGATTCAAACGGTTGATTGCCTTCGCGCCATCTATCACGTACAGAACAGATTGCGGGCTGAAGGCAAGCCGTTTGACGGCAGGCGGCTGTATGTCGCCGGTCAGTCCGGCGGCGGCATCATCGCCTTGATGTGCGCAAAATTGGCGCCATGCAGTTTCTCATGCATTTTCGACTTGTGCGGTTGCGCAGGTCTAACGGACCATCACGCCTTCGGCATGAAGGAGGGCGGCTGGTCCCGTGATCCGTCGTCCCGCTTCTACAGGACACCCGCTCATCAGGAGATTCGTGATCCAGGCAATCTTTCACATTTGCGCAAGCAGTTCGAAATGAATCCACAGGAAAAATACATCATCGTCCACAGCCTGTACGATGCAATCTGTTCGCCGTTGGATAAAATCGCCATTTTCCGCAACATGGTGGAGATCGGCTACCGTCCGACCGCCGTGTTTGTAACACCTCAGGATGTTGACGGCACGGCGATAACGACAACGGACCATCCAGTCGGCAATCCGCATCTTATTTATATAAAGTATGGAGATGAGTATTTCAAGCCCGACGGCAAATTCGCCTGCCGTCGCGACGGCGAGACGGATTTCGAACTGCGGCATCGCGTCAGCTACGATGTGACGGGCGGTGTATGGACGATGGACTACTCGCAGCTTCCGACGATTTTCTTCCATAAGGTTTGATTTTTTACTTAAGGCCCCAGAATTCGCCTGAAATTAATGTTTTTTTAATTTTTTTATTTTTTTCAATCCAAATTTTATTTGCATTGTAAGAATAATCCATTATTTTTTACGTTAATTGAGACAAAACCATGTTGGTTTGAGAAACAAGCCCCACAAAAGAAAACAAAAAGGAGCAAAAATGAAAAAAACTGAAAAAGTGAAGAACTTCGTGTTGCGATTCACGCTGATCGAGCTCTTGGTCGTCATCGCGATTATCGCGATTTTGGCGGCCATGCTGTTGCCCGCGCTGGCGAAGGCCCGTGCGAAAGCCCGCGCCATCTCCTGCACATCCAACTTGAAACAGCTTGGCACGGCCATGGTCATGTATGTCGGCGACAACGATGACATGTTCCCGTGGTGGCGTTGGGACTACCATCGTCTGAACGAAGGCGGCGGCTCCAATCTCAACTCCGGACCAAAATACTGGGCTGCAGCCGCATACGATTACTGCGGTGATTTCAAGGCTTTCCAGTGCCCCGGCAACATAAAGAAGACTGGTGACGCATGGGGCTATTGGATTGATGGTACGACGACGGAAACAGGCGGAAACAAATCCAACCTCCAGCCGACATACGGCTTCAATGAACCGATCGCCGTCCGCATCGGCGGTTTCTCCCTCACCATGATGAAGAAGCCGACGGAATGCCTCGCAATAGGCGACTGCTCCAGCCCCTACATTGGCTGGGCTGATAGCGACGGCTATCTGGAACGCATGCTCCATCCCAATGGCGGTACGTACAGTGTTGCCAACTACTCACAGTCCGTGTTGCACAACAACGGCGCAAATCTCGCATGGATTGACGGACACGTCTCCTATCTTGACTGGCATCAGATCAGACGAGTTGACTCCGGCGGTATGTGCCGTTACTATGAAGAAGAGCTGAAACGCTGATTTCCAATAAGTTAATGGATGATCACCAAGCCCCCGCAGATGACTATCGGCGGGGGCTTGGCCGTTCAATGTCTTGCTTACTTCTCATGTCTCACGTTTCATGAGATAGGATGCACGAGATGTGAATTTTGCGCAACACCTTTTAAGTTTTTTTGTCTGTTGATTTGCATTTCAACAAAGAAGGTATAAATTAATAATGTTTTCAACAAGGGGGATTAGCTCAGTTGGCTAGAGCGTCTGCATGGCATGCAGAAGGTCATCGGTTCGAGCCAGATATGCTCCATTCCCCATACCTGCCGCAGAATCAATATTCTGCGGCAGAATTTTTGTGTAAATGCTCTATTCCCCAAGGGTAGCTTATGGAAGCCGCAAGGCAGCCGTCCATCCGAAGGACAAAACATTCGTAGTTGCCGGGGGTCATTCCGATTCACGGAGCTATAAAGATAAAGCAAATACAAATTCATCGAGCCAAGACCAACGACGACGAGGCAATCTGTTTAATCTATACCACTATCGTTCATTTTCTTGTTTTTTCGCAAAAATTTTTCTACTGTCTAATCGTCTAATCGTCTAATCTTCTAATCGTCTACCATCTCACGTCTCATGTCTCACGTCTCACGTCCTCCCCCCAGTAGAAGGGCGCAATGGCGTCGCCATCGCGCAATTTGACATGAGATGACAAGACATGGAAGGAAAAGATTGCATGATGATTATTTGGCTGCGGCTTGACCACTCCATGCCTTTCGTGGTTCCTAATCAACAATTTGGTTGCGGCCTGGCCGCTCCATGTACTATTTTGCCATTTCCGTTTCCTTATGCTACATTAATATAAAGGAATAAAACAAACTGATTGTCATGTTTTCGACCAAAAGGAGAAAGAATGAAAATACTCGTCACTGGAGCCAAAGGTTTTGTAGGACGAAATTTATGCGCGGCATTGGAAGAAATCCGCATCGGCCATGACAAACGGCAGGACCATGAGCTGCCAGGCGGCGTGGAAGCCGTTTTCGCGTATGACGTCGATAATTCACCAGAAGAATTGGACGCCTGGTGCGCACAATGCGATTTCGTCGCAAATCTGGCAGGCGTGAACCGCCCAAAGGATGCCACGGAATTCATGAAAGGTAATTTCGGTTTCGCATCCACCCTGCTCGACACGCTGAAAAAGCATGGCAACAAATGCCCTGTCATGCTCTCCAGCTCCACACAAGCCACTTTGCAAGGCCGTTTCGCAGGCAGTGAATACGGCAAAAGCAAAGCCGCAGGTGAAAATCTTTTCTTTGACTACGGTCGTGAAACGGGAGCAAAGACGTTCGTCTATCGTTTCCCAAATGTCTTCGGCAAATGGTGCCGCCCAAACTACAATTCCGCCATCGCAACATTCTGCCACAACGTCGCCAACGGCCTCCCCATACAGGTCAATGACCCAACCGTCCAAATGACGCTCGTCTATATCGACGATGTCGTCGAAGAACTCATCCAGGCCATGCGTGGCAATGCAAATTGTTTGGATACAGGCTTCTGCGCCGTTCCCGTCACGCACGACTGCACGCTCGGCTGGCTCGCGGAAACCATCCAGAGCTTCCCAGCCCTCCGTCAGACGCTGGAAGTGCCCGAACTCGCCAATCCACTTGTCAAGAAGCTCTATTCCACATGGTTAAGCTATCTTCCGCCAGAATCGTTCATCTATGACGTCCCCATGAACGTCGATCCACGCGGCAGTTTCACAGAAATCATCCGCACCTGCGACCGCGGCCAATTCTCCGTCAATATTTCCAAGCCAGGCATCACCAAAGGCCAGCATTGGCATCACACGAAGAACGAGAAATTCGTCGTCGTCCACGGCACGGGCCTCATCCAACTGCGCCGCATCGGCAAACAACCTGACGGCACGGATTTCCCTGTCGTGGAATTCCATGTTTCAGGCGACAAGATACAAGTCGTTGAGATGATTCCAGGCTATACCCACAACATCATTAATCTCTCTGATACGGAAGACCTTGTGACATTCATGTGGGCCAACGAAGCCTTCGATAAGAACAAGCCAGACACGTTCTTCCAGCCCGTCAAATAACCATATAAATTATAAATAATAATTAAGACACCATGGACTACTACTCATTCAAAAACAACGGAAAGCTGAAGCTGCTGATCATCGTCGGCACACGCCCTGAAATCATCCGCCTGTCCGCCGTCATCACAAAATGCCGTCAGTACTTTGACGTCATCCTTGCCCATACAGGGCAGAACTACGACTACAATCTCAACGGCATTTTCTTCCGCGACCTCAAGCTGGCAGAGCCGGAAGTCTATCTGAACGCCGTCGGCGCCGACCTCGGCGAAACCATGGGCAATATCATCGCCAAGTCCTATCAGTTGATGGTCGCCGTCAAGCCTGACGCCGTTCTCGTACTCGGCGACACGAACTCCTGCCTCTCCGTCATCGGCGCCAAACGCCTCCATATTCCAATCTTCCACATGGAAGCGGGCAACCGTTGCAAAGACGAATGCCTCCCAGAAGAAACCAACCGCCGCATTGTCGATATCATTTCCGATGTCAATCTCGCCTATTCCGAACACGCCCGCCGCTATCTGGCGGACTGTGGCCTCCCGAAGGAACGCACCTACGTCACAGGCTCCCCCATGGCGGAAGTCCTCCATGCCAATCTTGCTGAAATCGAAGCATCGGATATCCATCAACGCCTTGGTCTTGAAAAAGGCAAGTACTTGCTGCTCAGCGCACACCGTGAAGAAAACATCGACACGGAAGCCAATTTCAATTCGCTCTTTACAGCCATAAACGACTTGGCGGCGAAATACGACCTTCCCATCCTCTACTCCTGCCATCCTCGTTCACGCAAACGCTTGGAAAGCAGCGGCTTCAAGCTTGACCACCGTGTCATCCAGCATGAACCGCTCGGTTTCCATGACTACAACTGTCTCCAAATTAATGCTTTCGCAGTCATTTCAGACAGCGGGACGCTTCCAGAGGAATCCTCCTTTTTCATGTCCGTCGGCCATCCTTTCCCAGCCGTCTGCATCCGTACCAGCACGGAACGTCCCGAAGCGTTGGACAAGGCCTGTTTCGTTCTCGCGGGAATCGACAGCAATTCGCTTCTGCAAGCCGTTGGCACCGCTGTGGAACTAGTTCAGAACAAAGACTACGGCACCCCTGTGCCCGACTACCAGGATGAAAATGTCTCCACGAAAGTCGTCAAGCTGATCCAGTCCTACACAGGCGTCGTCAACAAGATGGTCTGGCGAAAATTCTGATTCAGTATCCTTTCAATCAACAATATTAAAAGGGGCTGTTGCGATACCATTTACGGTAAGCAACAGCCTTTTTTGTGTTAGCACCCCATCACTGCATCTTTTTACCTTTATGCAAACACAAAGATGTTCCCATATCTTTTCAAGTTCAGGAATCATTCTAATCATTTCTCTTGTTTGATAGCTTGAAAAATAAATATTTTTTGTTGTTTTTTCTTGACATGACATAAAAACACACTAAAATATATGGCGAATATCATTTAGCAATATAAAAACAGTCTTATTTTATATTGCCATTGAAACGCCAACTCATAACAGAAGGAAAAACAACATGGCTAAAATCATCGTTGAAGAAACACCAATCACTATTCTGCGTGTCCATGAAGAAGATTACATTTCATTGACAGACATTGCACGAAAGAAATCCGACGATCCAACAGGAGTCATAGGACATTGGATGCGCAACCGCAATACGATAGAATACCTTGGCGTATGGGAAACACTGTATAATCCCGATTTTAAACCCACCGAATTCGGTGGGTTTAAAATGGAAGCAGGCCTCAACGCCTTCACGCTTTCGCCACAAAAATGGGTCACAAGCACCAATGCCATTGGAATCGTCGTCAAATCAGGGCGTTACGGTGGAACATACGCTCACAAAGACATCGCATTCAAGTTTGCCAGTTGGATATCAGTTGAATTTGAGCTGTATTTGTACAAAGAGTTCCAGCGTCTAAAGGCTGAAGAACAGAAGCAATTGGGTTGGAGCGCCAAACGGGAACTGGCTAAACTGAACTACCGCATCCATACGGATGCCATCAAACAGAATCTTGTTCCGCCAACTTTGGATGCCAAGCATGCGGCGATCATCTACGCCAACGAAGCTGACGTCCTAAACGTAGCCATGTTCGGCATGACTGCCAAAGAATGGCGAGAAGCCAATCCTGAGGCAAAAGGCAACATTCGCGACAACGCCTGCATCAACGAACTAATCTGCCTTTCCAATCTTGAAAGCCTGAACGCCATGTTCATCAATGATGGCATCCCGCAGCCTGAACGTCTCCAAAAGCTGAACCAAGTAGCCATATCCCAAATGCTTGTGCTCAATGACATGACAAACCGCAATCTACTGACAGATGAAACATCACCATCATTTGAATGAATAATATCAAAAAGGGGCTATTGCCAAACCACCATGGCAAGCAATGCCCCAATTTCTGCATCTTTCGCCCCTTCTTGCCTCATGGCCAACATTGACAAGAGAGGAGAGTTTTACAACTAACTTTAGCCGTTGTCATCCATCACCTTATGTCAAGCTTACAATACATCATGCCTATCTCATTTCAACAGAACCTTGTCATCCAAACGATTAACATGCCTTTTCATTGCCAGCCAAAAGAGGGAAAAAGACATCATCATAGAACTGGAACAATAGCCACACGGAAGCCCTGATAGGTGATGTCATCTACGGGATTGTAGCAATCGCGGCTGGCCGCCCGACATTCCACTGCACTGGCCGCCCATGAGCCACCACGCATTATATAGCACAAGCCTTTGGAACAGTACGGATCCACCACGCCATCTCTGTATGTATCTGTTATAACCTCAAGATCATCATCACATTCGCAATTATCACGGCACCACTCCCACACATTGCCATGCATATCGTACAGTCCCCAGGCATTTGGCTGGTAACTTCCTACTTTCTTTGTCATATCGCTTTTATTAATTCTTCGCGGATGATGCGTGAGATCATTATAATCATATTTAGCTTTCATTTTATCGATACTATCTCCAAAATTATAAGCCGTCTTAGTACCAGCCCGACAAGCATACTCCCATTGTGCCTCCGTAGGAAGCGAAAACTCATAGCCGTCAGGAAGCAATTGACCGGCATTTCGCACCCTTTCCGTCAATCGTTTGCAGAATGTCATCGCATCCTCCCATGGCACCCCCTCCAGTGGATATTTACCACCATCATCCCTAAATGATGGATTCTCGTTCATGATTGCGATGTATTGTTCTTGTGTTACGGAATATTTTCCAATCCAAAAATCTTTTGACAGTGTCACTTTATGCAACTTTTCATTGTTTTTTCGCCCTGATTCGTCTTCGGGGCTTCCCATCATGAACGTCCCTGCGCAAATCCAGACAAGCTCCAATTTTATATCATCTGTCAAATTGAATATCAAATCATCCATCTTTTCCACCTTCTGTTCCTATTTCTTCTCTTTCTTCGCCTTCTGCTCCGCACGCCATTTGGCGCGAGCTTGCTTGAGGCTCAATTCGTTGGCGCCACCCTCAAAATCCGGGTCTTTGGATTGCGTCGGGTCGTCTTCCCAGCCGCAAACGTCGCAAATTTCATAGTCGCCGAGATGCTCGATGCGTTTCCGCCCACAGCATGGACATGCGTATTTAGTTGCTCTAGCCATAGTTATTGCCTCCTCCAGTAGTTGATTCCTGCATTCGGGCGGAACATCGTCTTCGGAAATCCTTCCGATGTCGTCACGCCAAATGTATTGCTGGGCTGATGGTAGAATTTCTTATCGCCTGTTTCTTTATCGACTTTTGTCAGCGTCCCCTGCGGCGGTTTGCTGAAGAAATACAGGGCGGCATCGCCGTATTCCTTCGCTGTCTTAAACTCTGGAAATTCCGCTTTGTGCTTCTCCCAATGACGTTCCAGATTGCTTTGATGCCAACGGATTTTCGGCACAAAATCGGCTGGTGCCTTCTGTAGGATTTTTGGATTGACGACAGTCGTCTTCTGGACTGGCGCAGCCTGCCCCGTTTTCGCGTTGATATTATGCTGGACACCGCTGCGATTCTGCACGCCGACATTCAACTGCTGCGCGCGTAATGTTGCCCACGGCGATACCATCAACAAACTCAACGCAATGAACGCCAATAACCTGTTTAACACTTTCATCTTTAGCTCCTTGTCTTGTTCACTTTTCCGCCAGCCGTTCCATCCGCTTGTCTTTTACTTTACACGCTTCCCATTATTTTCCCATCATGACAGGCTATTTTTTACATATTAGATATGCAAACGCCTCGTAGGGTTTCAGGTAGATGTTCATTTTCAAAACGCCATCCTCCACAACAGATTCCAGCGGCGTGATGTCGCCCGTCAGCGGATCAGCGATTTCAACACTTTTTCCACCAATGACTTCCAACTCGCCATCATACGTCTTGCCACCCATGTTCGTCAAAAAGACAATCTGCGAACCGTCTTCCAAAATCCGAACATGAGACAGCATGCTCGAAGAAATCACTTCGCCGTCGATGATGGAGCCTGCCCCTTCCGCACCCGTCAACACGCAGTCCAAACGATGCGGCCGAATCGTCACGGGACGCGACATCGCCGTCAGTTTCGACATGCCAGGCAATGTCCAGCCAGATGTCAACGGCACGATGTTCAGCTTCGGACCACCAATAAATGGCGCGAATTTTGCTGCAAAGTCCTCCGCCACACCGCTTTCTCGGGCAACCGACGGCAAGTCGCCAACCACCACCAAACCAATACCAGCCGCCAGCATTTTCACAAGCTTTTCCACCGTGCTCCTGCACAAAATATGTGCGGCTGGCAGCACAACGCATTCATACCTCCGCGCCTTGTAGCACAAACAACCATCTCGTAGCTCCGCGTCCCGCAACAAATCTTCATCGACATAGTCGAAATCAATCTGTCGGTGTAACAGCTCCCAAGACACCTTAGCGAACGTGTCGTTGACGCGCATCGTCGCCTCCGAACGGTCGATGGCGCGTTCCGCGACACTCGGCGTATAGGTCGCCCACATCGCCGCTTCCGGATACAGCATAGCGACACGCGAGTCGCGCCGCCCCAAACGCAATAGATACCCCAGACGTGCCGTGTAGGCGTTCAGTTTCTTGATGTCTTCATCATCAAAATTGCCCCATCCATAATAACTTGTGAAATTATTGATGCCCATCGCGAAATGCCAGTTAACAGATGCGCGAACCCATTCGATGCCAATCTGGCGGTTCGCCATCCGCGACGAATGATCGGAAAATTCCGTGAACGTCTCCTGTTCGCCAGAAACGTCCGCAAATGACGCCAACAACCGTGCAATCGGAATGCACGCCGTGTTCATCAACTGTGACGGTTCACTGCAAAGCTGGTCGATGCCCGGCCAGTCCATGCGCTTTCCACATTTGTACATACTGCCGTAATTATACACATGTGCTTGCAACCGTTCTTCTTCCAGAAAATGACCTGAAGACTTCATGCCATGGGCATGACACCACTCCTGTATCGTCCCAAAATAATTCTCCGCCACGGAATCGCCGATGAACTCCCAAAAGTCACAACGGCGTTTCACCATCTGCGGGCCACGCTTCGTGACGACTGCAACCACCGCCAATTCAATCGGATAGCCATACTTTTCCACAAATTGCACGGGATAGTCGCGATGCCATGGCACAATCGGATACACCGCCGTGCGAATATTCCATGCGATCAGTGACGGCTCATCCGTGAAAAATGCAAGCACGCCCTTTCCGAACTCATCCTGCAATTTCCGGGCGTACTTTTCATGTGTCACACTGATGAACGCCTCCGTTGCCGCCTTGTCGGAAAGGCTGATGTAATTTCTTGGTTCCGAATAACTTTCCGCCGCGTGTGTGCCGTCGAAAAGCCGCCGCGAACTCATCATGAAAAGATGGTATTCGCCTTTCGGAATCTGCATTTTCAGCGTACCGTTTTTGTTCTGACAACTTGTCACATCAATCGCCTCTCCGCCGTCCAGCGGCAGAAGCATCGCCCTATATAGCTTATCACCAGGAACATCCGCACGATACGAACATGGGCCTGACAACGTCCGCCAATATTCGTAGCAGTACAGTCCCTGCGCAATGAAATCCGGATTCATGTCCGTCACCGCACCGCCCGCCGTGCCAGACGGATAGCCCTTCTCATCATAAATCCAGACGTGCATGCCGCGTTTCAGATACTGCCTGAAGCCATCCGCCGTCCGCTGCCATTCCATTTCGTCATCTGGATAGCCCTCGCCGTATGTCACGTTGCCAACGACTCCTGCAAACCCCTTTGTTTCAAAATCTTCCGCAAAGCCAGGAACAGCCGCCACACCGCCATGCACAATCGGATAAATGGCATAACGGCGGTCTGGATTCTTAAATTTTTCCTGTATTTCCACTCTTTTTTCCATATTATTTACATCCTTTGTATCCCTTGTATCCCTCTCCCTTACATATAACCATACACTGAATATACCATGAATCGTGATTTTTCAAAGAAACAGACGTTCTCAACCGATTCTTTCCACCTCTTTTTCTCGCATAACGCCCTCTCTTGATTTGAACTTTAAAAACAACGGGATAATTTACAATTTGAGCATTTACAATATCATTGTCTAGTCTTTTGGAGAACATAATGGAAAAAAACATTCTGGCTTTGATGACCCTCTGCGCACTGTCGGTAGCCACCGCCCAAACGGTCACGCTTCTGGATTTCACAAACAACAACACAAACGGTTACGTCGGCAATCACAACGTCCAGTCCGTCAATCCGTCCAAGGAAGGACTTGTAGTCGTCTGTCATCCTGACAAGGAAGACCCGTGGATCGAAGGCCCCGCCCTCCACAACTGGCCAAAGGGCGATTTCAGCCAGATGTATTTGGACATCACCTTCAAAGGACACGGCTCCAGCAGCGTTGAAATTTTCTATGGACGCGATTTCCGCGCAGAAGACGCCGTCACCGTCAAGTCAAACAATGATGACAAATGGCAGACGGAACGCGCCATGATTCCCAAGCAGCCCGATGGCGCACGGCTCCGCATCGACCCGACAAACCGCGGCGGCGGCATCACCATCGCCTCCATCAAACTCACCCCAATCCCAACACTTTACGATTTCAAACCGCAACCGGCAAAATCAATCGACATCGCACAGGATGCGCCGAAAATCGCCTCAGGCCAACTGGTCGTCCGTCATGACCCGAAGACATGGGATGCCTTCGTCATTGAGTTCGCGGGCGAACGCCTCGCATGCGGCCATTCCAATCCCGAAATCGCCATCCTTGCCAATAATAAAGGAAAAGCCTTCTCCTTGAAATCCTCCCCCGCGACCGTTACGGCGGACGCTCACGAACTGAAAGTCATCTCCAACGTGACGGATCCGCGTGGCGCCAAGTGGGTTATTATCAGAAAGTTCACGCCGTTGCCAGACAACTCCATCGAAATCGACACAAGCGCCCTCGTGGATCACGACACAACGGTCGGACATTTTCCATGGCTGACCCTTTTCCCGGGGCTTGGCTCCTACGGCGACCAGAAGATCCAAGCCACCCTACCAGGCGTAGAATATCTTCAGAACGAACCGTCCTCCAACGAGTTGGATGTCCGTGGAGACAAAGCCAACCGCCTGCTCGTCTCCCATCACAAAATCTGCTTCCCCATGATGGCCATCGTCAGCCCGAGCAAAACGTGGCTCTCGCTTTCATGGAACTACTACGACTATCCAGCCGCCATTTTCGACACGCCGGACAGACAGTTCAAATCTGGCGCCAGCCTCTTCGCTCTTTGGTCGCCAAGCGTGCGGGACGGTCGCATTGAAAATGACTTAAATGTCTATCAGCCGCTTAATTGGAAAGCAGATACCATCTACGCCATGAAGCAGGTCATCTCTGCCGGTAAAGGCGAAAGCGTCATTCCAGCCGTCAAAAAATACATTGAACAGAATCCCCTACCCCCCGTCCCCACATACGAACATGGCTTCCAGTCCGCAATCAACCTTCTTGCACACGGCTGGCTGGACTCCAAATGCTACGTCGATCAAAAGTGGCGCCACGCCGTCTGGGGAAACAGCTTTGGTCCGCAACCCGCAACAGACGCCCTGCTCTGCCTGGACTGGATCGCCTGCACATCAGCGGACAAAGACCTTGCAACTCGCGCGAAAAAAAGGCTTTCCGAAGTCGAAAGCTTCTATAAGAGCGGCAAGCACATTCACAGCGGCGTCTCCCATGGCCGCCAGACCCTCTACGCATATCTCTATTTCAACCGCATAAAGGAATGGCTGGACAGCTACCTGAAGGCATCACATAATTCCTTGGACAGAGTGCGTCAAGACGGCAGCATCCATTTCACACCCTACGAACCACCAAAGCCAAACTACGGCACAACCCATTGGACAGACCACGCCAACGGACTCACCGCCGCCCGCCTCGCCAACGCCGTCTGTACTGTTCTGGCTGACGGCAATCCGGAACTCCGCCGCGATTTCCTCCTCAAAGTGGACAAAGTCCTGAAACTATATAAGAACGATGCGCCGCGCGGCGCCCAGACATGGGAAGTCCCCCTCCATACGCCAGACATTCTCGGTTCCGCATACATGCTCGACCTCGCCACCGCGGCATACGCCATCAGCGGAGATGACCGCTATCTCGAAGAGGCCGACTACTGGGCGACGACCGGTCTCCTCTTCACCTATCTCGTCGATCCCGCTTTGGACCACGGTCCTGTCGGCCGCTATGCGACCATTGCCGTCTTCGGCGCGACTGGTTGGCAAGCCCCCTATTGGATTGGTCAGCCCGTCCAGTGGTGCGGCCTCGTCTATCGCAACAGCCTTCTCTTCTACAGCAACCTCCTGAAAGACGAAAAGGCCCGCGATTTCTGGCGAAAGCTCGCCACGGGCATCACCATCACAGGCTTGC
>JAGCSE010000326.1 GCA_017964325.1 Victivallales bacterium
AAAACAGGAGCCTATTGATGAAAGGACATGGTGTGACAGCATCCACATGGCTGGAGCTTGTCATTATACTGACTTTTTTCTTCGGCAAAGGAATCACAGCAATGGCAGATACACAAACAAGCCAACCGACATCATCTGATGACAGGCTGCTGTCAATCGCAGAAACGCGACGTTCGATCCGCCAATACACGGACGAACCGATAGCTCCTGAAATAATCAAAAAGATTCTTACAGTGGCGATGCTCGCGCCATCATCGTATGGTCAGAATCCTGTGGAGTTTGTGGTCGTCACAGGCAAGGAGAAACTTGCCGGGCTTGCCGCTTGCAAACGCATCGGCGCACCGTCTGTGAGGAAGTCTGCCGCGTCTGTCGTCGTGATGGTTGATACATCCAAAGGCGAATTGTGGGCTGAAGACGGCTCCGTCGCCGCGACATACTTGCTTTTGGCAGCGGAACACTACGGCATTGGCGCATGTTGGAACCAAATCCGTTTACGTGATGGCAGGGAGAAATCCGCCAGCAGGGAGATATGCGAGCTGCTTGGCGTGCCGTCCCGATATGAAGTCGTATGCGTTGTCGCGCTTGGGCATCCGAAAACACAATTGCCGCCGCATTCGAAAGAAAACCTTGATTTGAAAAGATTACATTTTGAACATTATTAACCCAAAAGGAGCATCTCATGAACAAACTTGCAAAACTGTTTTTAGGAGGAATTCTCATGCTGTCCATGTCGTCGATCAACGCCGCCGAGACGGCGAAATCCATTGTCATCTACTTCTCCCGCACAGGCGAGAACTACTCCGTCGGCGTCATCAAGGAAGGCAATACCGCGAAGGTCGCCAAAGTTGTCGCGGCCATGACGGGTTCCGACATCTTTGAGGTCAAGGAGGCTGACAAATATCCCGTCAACTACAATGAATGCATCGCCCGCGCGAAGAAGGAAGTGCAGACGAAGGCCCGCCCCGCTTTCCTGGGGACTGCCCCTGATTTGTCCAAATACGATACCATCTATCTCGGTTATCCGAACTGGTGGGGCGACATTCCGATGGTCGTCTATACATTATTAGAAAAAGCGAAAGTTGACGGCAAGACCATCCTGCCGTTCTGCACCCACGAAGGCTCCGGCCTTGGCGCCACGGCCAAAAAACTTGCGAAAGTCTTCCCGAAGGCGAAAGTCGAACAGGACGGTCTGGCCATCTACGGCCATGTCGCCCAGAAGGATGCGGCCGCCGTCAAGACCGCCGTGGAAGGCTGGCTGAAGAAACTGGGCAAACTGAAATAGGGAGTCGTCATGAAAGTTTTGATGCTCAACGGAAGCGGAAACGCCAACGGCTCGACGCGGGCGGGACTCGACATCATGACAGATGTCTTCGCCACGGAAGGAATCGAGACGGAAATCGTCTGCGTCGGCGCGAAGCCTGTTCGGGACTGTCTCGGCTGCGGCAAATGCGCCGAAAAGGGAAAGTGTGTCTTTCAGGACGACGGCGTGAACGATTTTGTCGAAAAGGCTGCGACTGCAGACGGTTTCATCTTCGGCACTCCTGTCTATTTCGCGCATCCGTCGGGCCGAATTCAGAGCTTTCTGGACCGTGTGTTTTTCAGCGACTTGTGGGGGACTGGCGCGGCCGCCTTCCGCCACAAGCCCGCCGCCGCGATCGTGGTTGCGCGGCGCGGCGGTGCAAGCACTGCCTACGATGTCATGAACAAGTACTTCGGCAACACGCAGATGATCAATGTGGGAAGCACCTATTGGAATGAATTTCATGCGCTTACAAAGGAGGATGTGCCGAAGGATCCAGAAGGCGTGCAGACCCTCCGCAATCTTGCACGGAATCTTTCATGGGTCATGAGATGCCTGAAGGCGGGGCGGGACGCTGGATTCCAGCCGCCCGTGGCCGAGGCGAACGCCATGACCAATTTCGTCCATTGAAGAAAAGATGTTGCAAATACGAGGATTCAGACAATGAACAAGACTGTTTTGATGGCGTTGGCCGCGATGGCGGTCACTGCGTCGGTCCAGGCACAGGATGTCACCTACATCGATGCTCCTGCATTTCCGAATCAAATATACTTGTATGGTGAACCAAAGCAGGCTGATGTGGCCGCGGAGCAATGGTATGAAATCGCGGGACGCGGGCAGTTTGTGCGCAACGTGAAAGTCCCCACGCTCATCCCGTATCTGCCAGCTGCGGGAAAGGGCAATGGCGCGGCGATCATTATCGCGCCTGGCGGGGCGTTTCTCCACCACACCTTTGGCAGTGGTGGCTATGAAGCCGCGGAATGGTTTCGCAACCAAGGATTTGCGACTTTCATCCTGAAATACCGCGTCGAGGAGACTCCTCGCGAAGAAGCGGACTATCAGGCGTACGTGCAGAAGAAGATGGCAGGCTACATCGCCGGCGGAAAGAGCGGCAACTATGCTCCGGCCACCCCGGATTACGCCATTGAAGACGCCAACGCGGCCGTTAAGCTCATCCGTGGCCGTGCGAATGAATTTGGTGTGAAAAAAGACCGCATCGGCATCGTTGGTTTCTCCGCCGGGGCCCTGATGGCGGTCTATAATGCGGAATGCGCACCCGCTGATTCCAAGGCGGATTTCATTGCATCCATCTACGGGCAGCTTGTGATGCGCGACATGCCGGATCGCTTGCCGCCGATGTTCGCGGCCATGTCGTCAGACGATCCTCTTTCCGGGCAGAGCGGCTTTGAAGTCGTCCAGGCCTGGCAGAAGCGCGGCGTGGCGGAGCTGCATCTATACGGGCTGGGCGGGCACAACTTCGGCATGGGGCATACGCCTTTCACCAGCGCGCTTTGGCCGGAACAGTTCATGGCGTTCCTGAAGATGCTTGACATCCTCAAGCCTGCGCCGGAAACAATCGTGCCCGGCCTCAAACTGAACAACGGCGCGGTCATGCCTCAGTTCGGCATCGGCACTTTCAACCAGGGCTCGGACGATATCTGCTATAATTCCGTTCTGGCGGCCCTCCGCGCGGGATATCGCCATATCGACACAGCGCATGCCTACATGGATGAACGCGGCGTCGGCCGTGCCGTCCGCCAGTTCTGCCAGGAAAGCGGCGTCCCGCGTTCGCAGATCTGGGTGACCAGCAAGCTGTGGCCCACCGAATACGGCGAAGGCGTCTCGCTGGCGGCGATCGACCGGATGCTGGAACGACTTCAGCTGGACTACCTCGACCTCCTCTATCTCCATCAGCCGGCGGGCGACTATTTCGGCGCATGGAAGGACATGGAGAAGGCGGTCGCGCAAGGCAAGGTGCGCACGCTCGGCATCAGTGATTTCGACTACGACGACCACATGCTCGAAGACTTTGTGGCCGCCGTGAAAATCAAGCCTGCGATTTTGCAGATCGAATGCCATCCGCATGCACAGCGTCTGGACATCCGCGCACGGGCTGCGAAGCTCGGTCTCCAAATAGAGACATGGTTCCCGCTGGGCGGCAGCGGCAAGGGAAACAAGAGCCTGCTGAACAATCATGTCATCACCGATATGGC
>JAGCSE010000327.1 GCA_017964325.1 Victivallales bacterium
GACGAGGTGCGCGCCATCTTCCTCAAGACGGTCGCGGACATGTTCGGCGGCGAGAAGTACATTCCGGACCTCGTGCGCGACAACATGAAGCTCGAGGACTTCGGCAAGGGCAAGCCCCTCACCGCACGCCGCATCAAGCTCGTGAAGACCGCCATCGACCTGCTCGGCGGCGGCAAGTTCGCAGGCGGCGCGAGTGTTGACAAAGCCCGCTCGATGGGCTATCTCCCCTCCGAGCTGCCGAAGCTCGCGCACGTCGCGAATCTCTACCAGCTGGCGACAAACTGCACCGACGCGGAGGCGGAGGCCGCCGCGCTCGATCCGTCCTCGAACGCGCGTCAGCTCTTTGACTGCGGAGGACGCTTCACGCTCAACGCGGACAACTTCAAGAAAGGCCTCGCCCTCATGGACAAGTTCGCAGGGTGGTTCGGCAATCTCCAAGACGACTACGCAGCAGGAAAGCGTGACACGCCGACCAAGCTTAATCTCAATGCCGGCATCTGCAACCGAAAAGCCGAGAAGGCGGTCCTCAAGTTCCTCTTTGAGGAAATCGCGGTCAACGGGAACCTTCCGCTTGAGGCCGAGAATCCCGAAGACGTCTTCGGAATGGCGAACAACCCCGCCATGCGCTTCGTAGGTCGCAACTACACGATGTCGTTCGCGAACTCGCTGGCGCAGATTCCGCAGGATAAGCGCTCCGTCCTCTACGCCGTGTTCGATGCCTTCGACAAGCTCCCCACTGATGCGGCACAGCACGCCAAGCATGCGGAGATCGAACAGGGCACGATTCTCGCGACGCGGGTCTTGAAGCATCTCGACGCCGTGACGGCGCTCCAGGCCGCTAGCAAGCTCGACCGCGCCAACCTCGTTCCGCTCCTCTATCCCGATCTCAACCTCATTTCCACCGCCAGCAACCAGGAAATCAACGATGCGTTGAACATGAAGCTCGTAGGGTATGGCGACATTTTCATGTCCGTACACATGCTCGCCTCAAATTCTGGCGCGACACTGGACGAGGCAGCGGACGCCATCCGTTCAGGCAAACGTCTCGACAACGCGCCTTGGATTTCATTGGCCACTGGCCACCTCGAAGAACTGGATGGCACTCCGACAGGGGGACGCAATACGATGATCGGCGACCTCAACCGTCCCACGGCACCTGTATTCATCGAGAGCCAGACGGATGCCATCGCACCAGAGAACACGAAGTTCGTGTTCCATTTCACAGGCGACGAGACGCTCGTCGCAAAGCCAGGAGCCGCTGACTCGAAAGAGGTGCTCTCCTCGTGCAACGCCATCGCCGACAAGCTCAAGGAGCTTTGCGGCGAGGTACACCTGAAGCAACTCTCTAACGTCTATTTCGCCCTTTCCCAGAGCGCGATTGGCGGCAACCTCATGGGCGGATTGAAGGAGCATGGAATCAAGTCCAACGAACACATGGCCGTCACCTTCACAATCTCGCGCAACGACGAGACTGGCGCCATCACCATCAAGTATTCCGAGCCGAAGGGCATGCCCTTCAAGTTCAACTGGACGACGACCATCGACGTGGACGGCAACTCTGTCACGCCCCCGATGCGCATTGACCACGGCCAGTACGAGGCCGAGGCGATGAAGCACACGAGCAGGATCGTGGATCAGATTAACGGCAAGAACCAGGCGGCTGCCGAGGCGCTCGTCAAGGAAATGCTCGCCTATTGCGGCGACGACTTCGACCTCAAGGACATCGTCTCGAAGCACTTCGACAAAATCTGCATCAACGGTAGTAACAAACTGCGCCCCACGGAGCAGATCAAGGCGAGGATTGACGCCATCCGCGACAATCTCGCCGAGGTCCGCGCGGTTGCGGACGGCAATGCCACTGCCGAAAGGGTAGGCGTCGCCTTCCTCACCAATCTTAACGGAAAAAGCGTGCCGCCAGGACTCATCGGCAAAGTCGCAAAGGCCGCCGTCACCGCGAACCCCGGTGAATACGCCAAACTCTCCGCCTCCTCCAAGCCGAAGCAACTGTTCCAAGCCGTCGTGGACCTGCGTGACGCCATCGAGCAGGTCATACGCGACGCGCATGTTGGCGATGCCCTTGAAGGCGGCGATGAAATGACACCCGTGCGCGAATACGCATCAGAGCTTATCCTCAACCGATTCTCCACCGCGCAACTTCAGGGCGCGGTTGCCGCGTTTCGCAGTGAAACCGCCTTAAAGCTTTATAAACTCGTAATGGCCATACAGTCTGGCGACTATCCCAAAGGCGCAAATCCGACCGATGAGCAGAAAGATTCCATCCAGTCGCAAAGCTGGGCCATCAGTTACCTCTTCGGGCTATACAACATGGCAGCTGAAATTGTCCTCCTCGGCAAGAGTGGGGGCGAATACAATGCCTTTGATGGTCCTATCGACAAAAATGCGCTTGGTCACAAGGAAATCTTCCAGTCCGTCCTCGTCCTGGCCAACAAGGAACTTGCCGCGCAGGCCGAAGCGGCGCGCCAGAACTTGAACATCAGTGCCGGATACGACAACGCCAAGGCCCACGCGACCAACGCCTACTCAAAGGCCGGCGAAGGCAACGCCGAAAAGGTCAACAAACTCATCAACGCCGCCCTCCTGCGATGCTCCGCCAACGCAGATGCCGTTCAGGTCGTCACCAACAACATGGACGCGATCCTCGTCTCCAACACTTCGACACTACGCCCCATTGAGGCCGTTCGTGAGCGCGCCTCCGCCATCGCCGCCAACTTCGCCGAACTGCAGGCCTTTTCCCAAGGCAATCAGGCCATCTACGAGGCAGGTAAACGCCTGATGGCCAGCATGGGTGGCAAGGCTCTGCCCCCCGGAACCATCGGCAAGCTCATCCGTGCCGCCTCGAACACGAAGATCGACGCCATCCGCAAGCTCTCGTCCCGCTCGTCGGGCCCCGACATCCACCGCGCCGTCACGCAGTTCCGCGACAACCTCGTGCAGGCGATGGCCGCGAGCGGCGCCGAGGAGGCGACGGTCGGGGCGGACGAGAAGCAGCCGTGCCGCAACTTCATCGCCGCAATCCTGATGAACCGCTGCGGCGACAGGACGCTTCACGCGATGCGGGGCGCCTTCGAGGGCGAAACGGCCGGCAAATTGCTCGTGCTCTACGGTGCCATCGCCAATGGCGACTTCAACCAAGGCCTCGACCAGGAAACCGCCGTCCGCCTCGAAGACGAGTCCGGCTCCCACATGTCGCATCTCGCCGCCCTCAAGGACACCATCGACCTGGCCGTCGGCGGACACGTCGGCATGGGGCTCGTCCCCTTCAGCCAGAATCTCAACGCCGACGAAATCGGCGGCCCCGACATCTTCAACGACCTCGTGGCCATCGTATCGCGCTAGCTACATGGAGTCCTCATTGGCGATTTCAAGCGCATACCCGTTGTCGCTTTGTTACTGTGCCACCGCAGTCGCGGCTATCAGACTATCCGCTTCACTAGCGTTTGCAAATGCCTCAATCACCTCATCCTGACCAGTGAGGAGCAATTGAGATATGCCATCAGTGAATATCTTGAGTGCTACCGCCAAGAGCGGCCCACGTGGGGCCGCTCTTGGCGGTAGGATGATAAAGCCGCGACCGCAAGACGCGGACGACAAGATCGCCTGCTCGGAGCGTCTGGGCGGTCTGCTCAAAAACTACTACAGGGGACGGAGGGGGCATGAGGGATTTTTGTTATACCGCCAAAGGAGTTTTCCGACGCAGGATTTCACCTGAGGGGCAGTGGCATCCATTGGTTCTCCGAAGCAAGGCCTTTATGTGGAACGCATATCCCGTCTGTTTTGAGCATGGTTACGAGGCATGGGGTGTTCTCCGCACCATCCGAAATCACGCCATATTTTTCTGAGATGCCATAAAAAGTCTGGCTTTTACATTTTCTATCAGTAGCCCACAGGCAAATGAATTATCCACCTCAAAATTGGTCACGAAGCGTTGTTTCAAGCAATTTTTTTATCTCTGCCTATTCTTTTCCACAAGATACTTGAATTTTATTCAAGTGCCTTGTTTTTATTAAGTTGACTACTTTTCTTAAAGTACCCCCCCCCCTGGCGCAATATGCTTGTTTTTTCATCGCTGCGGTAGTTCCAGTTCCCATATCAAAATATCCTGCATGGTAAATACAAAGTCAATTGGAGAAGCAATATGTTCATGACAAAATATGAGTCTCCTGTCGGTTTTTTAACACTGGTGTCCAATGGAAGCCAGTTGACAGGGTTATTCATAGACGGACAGTGCTTTTTTCCAGACTTGTCTAGGGCGGAAATGAAAAGGGATTTGGTTGTTTTTAATGATGCAATTCGTTGGCTGGACGATTATTTCGCTGGAAATCAGCCAGAATTGGAAAGAGTCCCGCTTATGTTTGAAGGCACACCTTTCAGAATGGCGGTATGGGAACTGTTGAAGGAGATTCCCTACGGAGGGATAACGACTTATGGAATATTGGCGCGAGATTTGAATGAACGAGAAGGGATGAAAACGTGTGCAAGAGCGGTCGGAAATGCGGTCGGTCACAATCCAATCTCCATCATTGTTCCATGCCATCGAGTTATTGGAGCAGACGGACGGTTGACAGGCTATGCAGGTGGGCTGGAAGTGAAACAAAAACTGCTTCTTTTTGAACAAGAAAGAAATCATAAATAACTATAATAAGAAACAAGAAGACAAGACATGAAAAAGATTGGATTGATGGGTTGTGGAACGGTTGCAGATTACGGACATATACCTGTATTGAAATCAACAGAAGGTTTGGAGTTGTATGCCGTGTTCGAACCGAACCCTGAACGGCTTCGGCAGATGCAGGAGAAACATGGCATCGCGTTGGGCTTCATGGATGAAAAGGCGTTTTTCGAAAGCGGCATTGATGCCGTGAGCATCACGTCGCCTGCACCGTGCCATCTGGCGAACATTCGTTCCGCCTGTAAATTCGGGAAGCACATCCTTTGTGAGAAGCCACTCGGCATGAGCGAAGAAGAATGCCGTGAGATCATCGATATGGCGAAAAAGGCGAATGTCATGCTGTTTACTGGATTCGATTATCGGTTCAGTCCTGCGGCGTTGAAAATCCGTGAGTTGATTCGCGATGGCGCAATCGGCGAACTGAAGTCATTGCGGTTGATATACATCTGGAACTGTCACGGCAAAGGGAGTTTTGATGAGAAAGGCAAGTGGGTCGAAAATGAACGCCGCAAAGGTCGTATGCTGGAGGGAGGTCCGATGGTGGATTGCGGCGTGCATCAGATTGATCTGGCCCGTTTCTGGACGGGAAGCGAAGTGGTCGCGTGGTCGGAAGCGGGAGCATGGGTGGACGAATACGAGGCTCCCGATCACATGTATCTTCACATGGACCATGCCAACGGCGCCCATACGATGGTGGAAATCAGCTATTCGTACTGCCATACATGCCAGCAACCTGTGAATCTTTTCACGTATGATCTGATCGGCACGAAGGGCGTCATTCGTTATGATCGAGGCACGAAGTTGTTCGAGATGCGCAACGACAAAGGCGTCTTCACATACGATTTCTCGCCGGAGAAGAACTTTGCGGCGTTGTACGTCCATTATCGTGAAGCATTGGAACAGGGCGGTTCCGACCTGCTGCCGACTGGACTGGACGGTTTGATGGCGGCGAAAATCTCCCGCGAAGCGACTGATCGGTTGATGGCCGCCCATCGGCGGTGACAAGCCGGAAAAAGGCGGTGTAGTACAAAAGAAAAGGGCTGTTGCAGCCCGAGGCAACAGCCCTTTGAGTTATTGTGAATGTTGTTTTTCGCTCAACGGCGGGACGCCGTCGTTACTATAGTTCGTTGATGAGGATGCTTTTCAGGTCGGCGGCGTTCTTACGGAGATAGAAGCCGATGGTGCCTTTACGGGCATGCTTGGCTGCCTGCGGGCAGTCGTCCAACATACATTCCTGCACAACCTTGCCGTTGGCGGTGACGGTCAGCTTGCCTTTTTCGCAACGGACGTGGACCCATTGCCAGCCGGAGCCTGCGCCGATGTTGCTCATCGGCGCTTTGATTTCGCGGAGGGCTCCGGATGTTTCAGGGCTGACGGGCTCCATACGGTCGTCCGCATTGACAATCTGGAAGCCGGTCTGGGGGCCTTTGACCGGATCAGCCCAGAAGACGACATCGACTTCTGCACGGTTGTCGAGACGGCGTTCAAAGCGCAGTTCGAAATCACCGATCTCCTTGTCAAGCCAAACGTATGAGCCTTCCTTTGTGGAGGAAAGGAGGCCGCCTTTGGAAGTCCATGCGCGCGGGACGTTCATTTTGAGTCCCTTCGTGTCTTTGCCGTTGTAGAAGAGCTTGAAGCCTTCGGCCTCTTCGTCGTCGGAAACGAACGTGGGCCAGTCCGGACAGACGAGTTCGCCGGTCTTGAGCATGGAGAGGAAGGGGGAGTCTTTGACGTTCTTCAACGGGAGCATGACACGTTGATGGAGGCGAGATGATTCATAAGTTGCGAAAATAAGTTCAGTTGCGGCTAAGGCGTGTTTGCTGCAAGTCAATGATTCGATGCCGTTCTGGACCCAGTCAAGACTCGCGAGAATATGGAGGACGGTGTCGTCGCCACGGACGCCTTTCAAATCGACATCCTCCCAATCCTTGCCCTGTGCGAATACTTTGATCCTGCCATGCCAGATGTCCATCATGCCTTCCGTGCCGATAAGGCGGATTTCGTAGGGCGTGCTGGTTCCGCTTCCGGTGGTCATTAAGCCGGTGACGTCATTGGGCCATTTGATGTAGGAGAGTCCGGCGGTTTCGACGCGGGCACCGAAGACGGAGGTGTCCGCCGCGCAGCCGATGTTGCCGAGAACCCATGTCGCTTGGAGGTCGTCGTTAAAGAAATTCATCATGTCGAACCAATGAGTGCCCCAATCGAAGAGGTTGGAGGTATTCATTTCCATACGTGTGAGCTTGCCGATGACGCCTTCATCGAGCAGTTTTTTGGCGGTTGACCAGCTTGCACCGTAACGGCGTTGATGGCAGAACGTCATCTTGATGCCACGTTTTTCGCAGGCATTGTACATCTTGAGGGCTTCGCCGTATGTCGGTGCCATGGGTTTTTCGGCATTGATGAGTTTTGGCGCGTATGAAGCGGAGGCGATATCAAGAACAGCTTGACAATGGAGCTTGGGCCAGAGACACATGGAAACGACATCCAGCTTTTCCTTTTCCAGCATTTCATGATAATCCGTATAGATTTTCTTGAAACCGAAATTGTCCTTAAAACGTTGTGCGGCAGGCTTGTGAATATCTGCGCAAGCTGCAAGAATCACACGGTCTCCAGCTGCTTTGTAACCAGAGGCGTGGGCCCAGCCGCGACCACCGCAACCAATGATACCGACTCGTAATGCTTTCATGGAATCTCCTTTCTAACTGGTTGTTTTTGAAATGACTATATTCTTTTCATGGTTTGGAAAGCGTATGTAAAAACTGAATAGCCTGCATCTTGCAGGCATTGTTCCGCTTCAGGAAAGAAGCGTTTTAGATGCCGTGTATCATGGGCGTCCGACGAAATGAGCATGGGAATGCCCAGTTCATGGGCGGCCTTCAGAATATTTCTGGATGGATATGCGGATTTGCATGGTTTTGCCCAGCCAGCGGTGTTGATTTCCATGACGATATTCGCCGTCTTGATGGCTTTCAATGCCGCAAGTGCCTCATCTGTATAATCATAGCTAGGGTAGAAATTGAATTTTTTCGGAAGGTCCAGATGACCGATGAATGAATACAGGCCGGATTCGGCGGCAAGACGGATTTTTGTCCAATAATCATGCCAGATTTCATCGATTCCGCCAGGAGGGAGTGCCTCCCAACAAGCCGCCGTGTGGTCGATGGGAAATTCGTTGGAGAAATGTACGGAACCGATTAGATAATCAAAAGGATATTGTAAAAGCTCTTTTGCGACATCTTGCGCGTTTTCCGGGAAGAAATCCACTTCCATTCCAAGACGGATGGTGAATGAGTCCGTTTCAAACTCCTTTTTGCAGGCAAGACAGGCCTCAACATATTCCGCAAGCTTTGTTTTGTCAATACTATAACTTGTGATTTCGTTGTCACCGAAAGGTGCTTTCACATAATGGTCGCTGAGGCCGAATTCATGGAATCCGGCCTCGCGGGCGGCACGGTACATATCGCGCATATCGTTTGCGCCGTCGCTCCAATTGCAATGATTATGGTATGAATTCATAGTAAAATATCAATAGATTTTGGTTCGGAACTTATTTTCTTCAAGCCATTTGGCAGCGCGTTCGCGCTGATCTCCCTGAAGCTCCAACATGCCTTCAATGAATCGTCCACCAATGCCGAGAGTGGTTTTGATATTGTCGCAAAGCTCCATTTGTTCAAGCGTGTCAAGGCAATTCAATCCTTTGATGAGCGTAACTGTCTTTCCGCCATGGCCTTTCCGTTCGTGGGAGAGGGTCAGGAGAGGCCATTTTTTCGACAAATCCGCGCGATTGAGCGATGGGGAGGCTTCGTCTTCCGCGCCGAATGCGGCGATTAGGGAACGGTCTTCTTGTGAAAGCACAGGGTGCTCCTGTTCAAAAGTCGGTTTGGGTGGCGGTGGTGGTGGCGGCGGCGGTTCATCGAATTTGATGTTCAAATCCTTGAATGGATTCGTCCAGTTTTCGCCTAGCGGCTCTGTTGGTTTTTCTTTCTGGCGTTTCTTTTTTGACATGGCAGTTATCCGAAAAGTCTATCGACATTGACGTAACAGGATGGGAAAAGAGTGTCTAGTTCATTCATAAGCTGTTCATTTTCAGAAAACTCTGATACTAGATGATCAAATTCCTCCATCGGGATGTGAAGGGAAGCTAGTGGGCGGTTTGTCTCGCGGTCATAGACGATGAAGGCGAGTTTGCTTGAATCTTTGTTTGAAAAATCAACGAGCAGACGCTGGGCGGAATTGTTGAGTTTATCTTCGCCGAGATTTGAAAACAGCTGATGTTTGGCATATTCGACAAGACGGTCGTCCAGGCCGAGCCTACGAAGGGATATTTTCTCAATAAAATCCGGCAGGGTGACGGTCAGCCTGACGGTCGGACGTTCGAGATTTTCATTCATGGCGGCTTCCGTAGCCATGACGTCGATTTCACGTTCGTATGTATGGATGTCCGCATCATCGGGGAGATCGATATAGTAGGCGATGAACGGATGTTCATCATCTCTGTATATAAGCGTCTTGTTGACAAGGAATTCGTTGTGGCATTGCGGACAATGGACACGGTTCAGCGTACCCTTGAAGAGTGCTTCCAAGGCTTTGTCGTCATCATGTCGGATGACGGATGTGATATACGCGGAAGATTGATGTCCGCAATGCGGGCAGGCCACTGTTTCCTTGTTGTTTTCCGACACGGCTTTTACTCCTAATTAAAAACTGAAAAAATGTCATCATCTTAATATCTTTGCATTTTGGTGAAAATCAATGAAAGACAGGATAGAAGTCGATGCTTTTTATGATGGAAAGGAGGGCAAATTATCCCGATTTGAATGAAATGTCCATGAAACAGTTTGAAAAGTTTCAAAGTGCTATTAAATTAATTAAGTAAATTGTTATGCATTTATATTCGATATCAATAGTTTTCCGTTAATACATGACTGAACCAGTAAATATTTTAGATAAAAAGCGTCCTGAACGTTCGACTAGAGAGGATCCGCCGTCTAGTCCGAATTCAGTAGGTTGGACGCACTCGAAGAAGATGACGTTGGCGACGGCTGATGTGCCGTTCATTCTGGACAACGGAAGTACGTTGGGGCCACTGGAAGTCGAATACGAGACGTATGGTGCGCTGAATGCGGACAAAAGCAACGCGATTTTTCTTCCGCACGCATTGACGGGGGATGCGCATGTCGCGGGCTGGGATGCGGATGCGACGGCGGACTACAGGCCATGGCGATTGAAGCATCCAGGCTGGTGGGATGCGATGGTCGGCCCTGGCAAGCCGTTTGATACGACACGATTCTTCGTTATTGGAATGAACGTTGCAGGAAGTTGTTATGGCACGACGGGGCCATCAAGCATCAATCCCGCGACTGGCAAGCCATACGGTTTGGATTTTCCTTTCGTATCGGTTTGCGATTGGGTGCGGATGGAAGCCATGTTGATGGACAGGCTAGGCATTGATCGGCTTTACGCCGTCTGCGGTGGCTCGCTTGGCGGTCAGCAAGCTTTGGAGTGGGCGTTGGCATATCCAGAACGTGTCCAAAAGTGCATTGTCCTTGCGGCAAGCCCTGTTCTTTCCGCGCAGGGGCTGGCGTTCAATGCCGTTGCGCGACAAGCTATTATGCATGATGCACATTTCAACAACGGCAACTACTACGACGGAGTCCATCCAGACATGGGGCTGGCGGCCGCCAGAATGCTTGCGCATATTACATACCTTTCCGGTAAGGGGATGGACATCAAATTTGGACGGCGCAAGCAACGTGACTTCTATGAAGACCATACATTTGAAGTTGAATTTGCTGTTGAAAGCTATCTCGAGCATCAAGGGGAGACATTCGTGGAGCGCTTTGATGCGAACAGCTATTTGTATGTGACTCGTGCGCAGGACTATTTCGATTCTGCTGAAAAGTGGGGCGGCGGTGATTTGCGTAAGGCATTTACACGGATAAAGTCCGAGATGATGGTTGTTTCCTTTTCGTCGGATTGGCTTTATCCACCCGAAGCCTCTGAGGAATTCGTGCGTGCCCTTCTCCATGACAGGATTCCTGTTACGTATGTCCAGCTTGAGACGAGCTATGGTCATGATGCGTTTTTGGTGGAGGAGGAAGCCGTTGGCGAACTGTTGAGGGCGTTTCTGAAAGGCAGTTCCAAGTTGCGTTGCGCCAAGAATTAGGAGGATGCACATTATGGAAAAGCCGATATTGGGACAAGATGTGAAAGGAGCCAGCGAAGAGTTTCTGCGGACTTTGGGCGTCAATAGTTGCGACTGCGATTTCCAGACATTGCAGAAGCAGTTGGAACGTGCGCTTGCAGAGAACGTTGTAGTCACGCCGCCGTTGCATTGGGAGGATGAATATATACGTCGTCTGCTGTCATCTGGCGACACAGTATTGGATTTGGGATGCGGAGAAGGCGAATTGCTGGCCAGTATTGCGGAACGAGCCGACATAAGCTGCCAAGGCGTGGAATGCAACCGCAAAGAGGCGTTGATTTGCATTGAAAAAGGTCTGCCAGTCTGTTTGATGGATATTGAAAAAGTTTTGGAAAATATTCGTTCGCAGAGTTTTACGTTTGCAGTTCTTGAACGGACGCTGCAGACATTGCCGCAGCCGCTAGAGACATTGAAAGAAATGTTGCGCGTGGCAAGATATAGTGTCATCTCATTTCCGAATTTTGCTCATTGGAGTGTGCGGCTTTCCTTCGCATTGGGAGGGCGGATGCCCATAACGGGTTCATTACCATATCATTGGTACGATACGCCGAACATTCATCTTTGCAGCATCAACGATTTTCTTGATTGGATTTCAGAAAATAAATTGCATGTCTGTCAGGCATGGGCTTATTTGGACAATGAAATTGTTGAATTTGTCGCGGAAAGGCATAATATTGCGGCACGCGAGGTGTTGTTTGTGATCGAGTCACCGGAAGCCGTCAAATGACGTTTTTAAGGGGATGGGATGCTTTCATTTCGGTTTGAAGACCATATAATCTTTTGATGGTGTGCTATATGCAAAGCAAAGAGCTGACGCAATTCTTACAGGAACAATTGGTTATATTCGACGGGGCCATGGGGACGGAACTGTATCGCCGTCATGTTTTTACAAACCGTTGTTATGACGAAATATGTGTAACAGATCCTAAATTGGTTCGTGAGATTCATACGGAATATCTGGTTGCTGGCGCGGATGTGTTGACGACCAATTCTTTTGGCGCGAACGAACAGGCGTTAGTGCAGCATGGACTCGTGCTGAAGATGGCAGAACTCAATCATGCTGCCGTCAAGATTGCGCAGGAGGCGCGTGATTCGCGCAACTGGGGGCGACGCATTCTGATTGCAGGTTCTATCGGGCCATTGCGCACGACGGGAACGACGGAACAGGAGCGTGTTGATGTTTTGGCACATCAGGCTGTCGCCTTGCTGGAAGCAGGAGCGGATTTCATCATTTTTGAAACGCTGCCGTCACGGCAAGCTGCCTTGGAGGCTCGTAAGGCCATGAAAGTCATATCGTTACAGTTTGATGACGCCGCTTTTGTGCTATCTCATTCGATGCCTGACGGAGAGGCCACGGCGGAAGAAATCAAAATGCGTACGGCTTTTGTTGAGGATGGTTTGCCTGTTGCGACGGCGATTGGCTTCAATTGCGGTTTAGGGCCGTCCGCCATGTTAAAAATTGCGGAACATGCCGTCAAAGTGTGCAATGTGCCTATAATTGTACAGCCGAATGCGGGGACTCCACAAGCGGTTGACAATCGACAGCTCTATATGTGCGATCCAGAGTACATGAGTACGTATGCTGTTCGCTACGCGGCACTTGGCGTTCGTGCTATCGGCGGTTGTTGTGGAACAACACCGGCACATATTCGCGATTTGGCGAATTCTGTGAAGCCGCTTGGCAGGAAGCAGGTTGTCATCACGGCTGTTGAATCGACGGAGCAAGTGCCGCTGGCAGTAGAAAAACCATTGGCGGAACGTTCTCGTTTTGGTGCAAAACTTGCGAAATGCGAGTGGGTTACAACGGTCGAAGTAACGCCGCCACGCAGTTGGAATCTTGACGCAATCATTGAAAAGGCGAAGATTTGCGCTGCGGCAGGAGTCGATGTTTTGAACGTTCCGGATGGTCCGCGAGCATCACCACGTCTGTCTCCTCTGATTACGGCCATGAAAATTCAGCAAGAAGGCGGAATTGATGCTGTTTTGCACGTTTGTTGCCGAGACATGAATCTCATTGCTTTGCAGGCGCAACTACTTGGTTGCGCGGCAGTTGGCATTACCAATCTCCTGTTCATTACGGGGGATCCGCCGAAGCTTGGCAATTACAGTTTTGCTTCTGGTGTATTCGACACGGATTCCATCGGCTTGGTAAAGTTGCAGAAGCATTTGAATCAAGGTGTTGATTTGGGTGGGCAGAAAATCGACCCGCCGACCGCCGTCGTCTGCGGCGTCGGGGCGGATCCGAACGCCATTGATTTCGACCGTGAAATCCGCCGTCTCCACGAGAAAGCAGAAGCAGGAGCCAATTACGTGACAACGCAGCCTGTATTCGATCTTCATGCTTTGGAGCGTTTCCTTGATGCGATTGCGGATACGCATCTGCCTGTCATTGCGGGCATTTGGCCGATGTCCTCCTTGCGGAACGCGCTTTTCATGAAGAATGAAGTGCCTGGCGTTGTCGTGCCCGATTGGATTATCGAGAGAATGCAATCTTCAGACACGAAGGAAGGGCAGTTGGAAATAGGCATTGACATTGCACGGAAAACGCTCGCGGAAGTTCGCTCGCGTGTGGCTGGGGTACAAGTATCTGCACCGCTTGGTAATGTAAAAACTGCATTGCGTGTTTTGGCTTCATAAAAGCTGATGTGGCTTCCATGAAAAACGAGCAATATTGGGATGAAATCGCCGATGTATATCAATCGGAAACCGTGATATCGACGGATGATTTTCACTATGGGCCGCTGATTGCTGGGGATTCTGAATTGGAACTTCTCCCAAAATCATTGGCTGGGCTTGATTGTCTGGAGGTCGGATGCGGCGGTGCACAAAACTCGATTTATCTTGCGAAACATGGTGCAAATTGCACGGCTGTCGATATTTCCGAAAAGCAATTGAAAATTGCACGCCGTTTAGCAAAAAAAACTGACGTTGATATTTGCTTTTTGCGGGCGGATATGGAAAAAATGCCGTTGCCAGAAAGCGAACAGTATGATATTGTCCATTCCTGTCATGCTATTGCTTTTACAACTGATCAACGTCATGCAATTCATGAATTGGCGGCGTGTGTAAAAGCGGGCGGGATGTTGGTTGTCAGTACGGTTCATCCATTATCAGGCGGTGAGTGGGTTGATTTGGAAGGTGAAGACGGACTTTTAGTGAAGGATTATTTCAGGCCGACGGCGGAGACACGCGAACTCGATAATGGTGACGAGGCCGTCAGTCGTGCATATCCGATTGGTGTGATGACGGAATGGATTGCCGAGACAGGGCTTGTGCTGGAGCGTATCTTGGAGCCGGAATGCAAAAAGCCGCAGAATGGTACAATAAAAGGAAAAGTTCCATATTGGAGTGAGGTCTGGGAGGAGCATGCTTCTGAATTGCAGCGAGTTCCCTATACTATTATATATATAGCTCGCCGTCCTGCCAAAGTGCTTTCAACGCCATCTGGCGAGGCAACGAATACGGCTGGACTTCGAAAAATGCGCCACAATTTGGAAATTCGCGCAAAGTTATTACGTTGCGTACGCGACTTTTTTGACAGTCATGGTTTTATGGAGACACAGACTCCCGTGAGGTTGCCCGCTCCTGCATTGGAAGATTATATTGATGCAGAACCATCTGGAAATCAATGGCTAAGAACATCTCCTGAACTACATATGAAACGCCTTTTAGCGGCTGGTTATGAAAGAATTTACCAATTGGGGCCATGTTTCCGCATGGGAGAGTACGGAAGCCGTCATCTCCCTGAATTCCAAATGCTTGAATGGTATCGACTACGGGCAGGTTGGCGTGTTGTACAGGAGGATGCAGTCAATCTTGTTCGTCATTGTGTTCGTATGGCGACTGGTGGAGAAGTATGCAAATTCCGTGGTCAGACGATTGATTTCGGGGTGAAATGGGAAGAAATAACTGTGGAAGATGCTTTCCGAAAATATGCTGATATGGATTTGGACGAAGCCATTGCGAATGGTATGTTTGAAGAAATACTGTGTGAGAAAGTAGAGCCACATCTCGGTAATGGGCAACCAACGTTTTTGACTGAATATCCATTGGCTTGCAGTGGGTTAAGTCAAGCGATTGCAGGCCGTCCCAATCGTGTGGAGCGTTGGGAAGTTTATGTGGCGGGATTGGAATTGGGCAACGCCTGTACAGAATTGGTTGATCCAGATGAACAGTTACGCCGTTTCAAGGCGACGGCGCAACTGCGTGCGAACGAGCATCGTGAAGTCTATCCAATTGACGAAGCGTTCATGTCGGCGATTCGCGATGGCATCCCAGGGGCGGCTGGCGTGGCGATTGGCTTCGACCGCTTGGTCATGATTGTCTGTGGGGAGGACGACATTCGGAATATTGCATTCATTTGAACCATTTGCGTTTGTATTTTCTGTATTTTGCAATGGGGCCACTTAAAGGAGCCAAAAGAGTGCATATTTTTTTGTTTGAGCGATTAAATGTGTATGGTAAGCCGCAATGTGGCATATAGCCTTGAGATATTGCCCAGTCAACAATATCGGCTACGGCGTCAAAATGCTTTAATGAATGCTTGTTCCACATAATCCAAGGCTTTGGATTATAGCCAAAATGAATAAAATGTGGTTTTTCAGAGATATCTGCGATGTACTGAGGAATACATGGTGGTGCATCTGGTGCAAAAAGCATTAGGGAGTTGAGAACAGATTCATCCGTTTGAAAATAAGCTGCATTTCCATCTTGTACAAGTGAAACGTCATTAGGTAGAACTTTATACATTTGATCACGCCATTTTTTTAGGAACGCATGATGACGCTTTAGTGACAGCCCAATGAAGCAGGCGGAAAAACCACGGGGATGTCTAGGCGTTTCCAATCCAGCGACATCTTTTTGCCATACTTGTAATATTTTCTCTGGGATTATCTCGTCATTTTCGGCTGGTAATCTGCTTTTATAATAAAGTTCTCTTGTTTCTGATGGTGTTTTAGGACGGATATTTATCACGTCTTCCTGGAATTTGAGGGCTTCAGTCATGTCATCCGATACAATGCCGTCACAGTCAATCCATGTGACAAAGTCTGTTTGGGCTTTTAGCATTATTTCCGGTTTGCTACAAGTCACGGAACGTTTGTCAGTAATGGGGAGGTCAGCGATGGAAACATCTGGATATTTCAGGATGTCTGCTTTCCAACTTTCTGGCCAGTTATATGCTCCAATTAGAATAGGATTCGTCATTCCTGATTTGCGGATAGAAGCGATGAGAAGCCACACGCCTAGAGCGTATCCGCTGTCACAAGCACTGACAATTGTATTATTCAATGGTAAAGATGTAGTCATTTTTTGTATGATAGATTTCTAAATGATTAAGATTTTCGGTGGACTGATTATTAGATATTTATAGATATGAATATGTCCAGAATACAATATACGAATCCTTGATCAGCTTGTGTGATTAGGAGCTGTCTAGACAGTAAAGTTTAATTGATGTAGCAGTTTACCTTCCATTGGGAAGGCTGTTCTTGGAAGACGCAGATGACACATGGGGATGAAAAAGTCGATGCTTGAGCTGTTCATGTTTTCTGGCATTGCTTGATGGGATTGCTTGTCATAATGGGAACGTATGATATTTTAATATGTATTTTGAAACTTTCTTCAAAAGCGGTGAGAAAAAAACAGAAAAATTGCATATCAGCGGGTAAACGACGGATATTCAAAATGAAAATATGTGGCATACACTGACAAAGAATTGCAGTTAGGCCTTCTTTTGATGCCTCTACGCTGACTTGGCGTTTTGAAAAAATATATATGATACGATTTGTAAATATATGCTAATGTAATTATTTATGGTAAAGACAAAATAATAAAAGGAATTTGTAAACATGGAAGAGATGATTAAGAGAGGATATTTGGTTGTCACGGATACGGTTGTGGCGGATGGAAAGACTGATGTGGCGGATCAGATCCAGAAGTTGATTGATGAAAATCCAAATCGCACAATCTACTTTCCTGATGGCGTTTATGTGTTGGGACATCCTATTTTGACGCCAGCAGATCCATTGAAGAGTGTTGATTTGAAGCTGTCGAACTACGCCGTTTTGAAAGCGGCGGACGGATGGAGCTCTGAAGAGGCGATGGTTCGTCTTGGCGGCGAATGCCCTGCGAATGATATCCGCACCATTGGTAGCAACTATGGTTTCACAGGTGGAATTGTGGATGGAAATGGCGTAGCCAACGGCATTTCCATCGATGGTGGTCGTGAGACGAAAATTCGTGACGTGTCCATCAAGCATACGCGCATCGGCATCCACATCAAACGTGGTGCGAACAGTGGTTCGTCGGATTCAGACGTCATGAGCGTGAACATCGTGGGCAACCGTGCGCGCAATTCCATTGGCGTGCTGCTGGAAGGATATGACAACACGATGAGCAACATGCGCATTGCGGATGTCTATGTCGGTGTGGAAGTACGCAGCAGCGGCAATTCGTTCCGCAATCTGCATCCGTTATATACTTGTGGATGGGATGATTACGGCGACAGCACAGGCTTCTGGGACCGCAATGGAAACAACTGGTACAGCTTCTGCTACAGCGATCAGTTCGCCATCGGCTTCCATCTTGGCGCGAACATCTGCAGCATTTTCGACAGCTGCTACTGCTTCTGGTATGCTGGCAAGGCTCCGTGGGAGAAGGGCGTGAAGGCTGATGGCATGTTCAATTCCGTTATGAACACGTTCCGCGCGGACTTCCATCGAGATTCCATAAAGAACGTGTTTCTTGAAGTAGCCGAGCCGGGCGGACATGGCATCCTG
Source organism: Victivallales bacterium (assembly GCA_017964325.1). The sequence goes on from JAGCSE010000327.1 coordinate 17,675, forward strand.
AACCATCCTGTCGTCAACCGTCAGCGTGTGTCCGATTTTGCGTTTGAGAGCTATATATCCTAAAATGCTGAAAATGAAGGGATAGAAGGAATTCTAGGGGAAGAGAAACAAAAAGCGGAAAGCTTGTCGCAGGCCTTCCGCTTTTTGTTTGTGATTGGATGGAGACTACTGGATGTTAATCAGCCACTGCTGGAGTTCGCGGATGGCGTTGTCGGTATCCATGACCCAATCCGCGTCGCAGGTTTCCAGTGTGCTCTTGATGGCTCCCGCGGCTGGGCAGGCCGGATAGGCGTCCATGATCTTCTTGGCTTCGCGGCAGTTGGCGGCGAGATCGGGAAGAGCCTTGATGAGATTCTTCACATCCGTGATGACGGCGAAACGGTCGGCGTCGCCGGCGAGTTCGTGATAAAGCTTCATGCCATCGCGGGCGTTGCGGAGGAGGACCATGCCCATGTTGCCGGAGAAATTCGAGAACTTGCTCATGACGGTGGCGAAATTGCCGGTGATGGCGGGATCGTGGCCGTCCGGGAAGATGTGCTTCGGATCGAAATGGTCAGGCTTGTCGAAATCGTTGCGGAAGCGGTCGCGGTCCTCCTTCTTGCGGAAGTCCGGAATGGCGATCGGCTGGCCGCCGGCCATGGAGCTGCGGGCGGCCAGCAGGCCGACGATCGTGACGTCGCTGGCGGAATAGACGTCCCACGGTGCCTTTTCGCCTGTAAGGATTTCGCGTGCAAAGTAATAGAGTTCCCAGAAGTCGCCGCCGCCGTGTCCCATGGTGTCAGCAAGATCACCGAGTGCGGGCCATTCGGGCTTCACGTTCAGGATGCGGCCGTGGCCGGAACTGCCGATACGGACATAGCAATTGCTTGTGAAATCAAGAAAACCGCGCGTGCCCCAGATGCGCTTGGAATGTGTATCGCAGGAACTTGCGCCGATGAGATTGCGAACGACACCGCCGTTGCTCATGTGGATGAGCGACGCGCCGATACGTGCACTGTCTTTCGTCGGAATGAAGCCTGGCAATGGCTCTTTAACTTCGTAGGCGACGACGCTTTCGGGCCGAA
>JAGCSE010000029.1 GCA_017964325.1 Victivallales bacterium
AATAGTAATCAATATCGCCGTTCACTTGATTCCAGCCGATTTCAGGAATCTTGTATCCAGGCGTGTCCGGAAAACGCTTCACCTTGCCGGGCAATATGTTAAGCAAATCAACGCCGCCGTCCTCCTCGGAGTGTTCGAACAGAATCTGCATGCCAAGGCAGATGCCAAGAAAAGGCTTGCCTGACAATGCCTGTTCGCGCACAATATCCATCAATCCAAACGCGGCAAGATTCTCCATGGCGCTTTTCGCCGCGCCGACGCCCGGGAAGACAATCCGTTCCGCCTTCGCGATGACATCCGCTTCCCGCGTCACGACCGTTTCGACGCCCAGGGAGGCGAAGGCGTTGGAAACGCTGGTGCAATTGCCTGCCTTGTAGTCGATTATCGCTATTGTCATTGAATACCTGCCTTATTGAGATGATAGTTCATCATGCGCGGTGAAAGCCCCAGTTCGCGCCCTGCCGCCGTGCGGTTGCCGTTATGGCGTTTCAAGGCGTTCTCCAGAATGTGCTTTTCAACCATCGCCATCTGCTTTTCAAACGTAAGCTGTTCATCTGGATTGAACGGATCTTCCGTGAAATCAGGTGATTGCATCGTGGGTGGAAGATTGTAGCTATGGATGCAGTCGTCCTTCGCCGTCAATACTGCCCGTTCGATGCAGTTCTCCAACTCGCGGACATTGCCCGGCCATGAATACGATTGAAGCAGATTGGCCGCGGGCGATGAAATGCTCGTGATGTTCTTGCCGTATTTGGCGTTCATCTTCGAGAGGAAATGCTGCGCCAGCGGCAGAATGTCTTCCGCCCGTTCCACAAGTGACGGAACGACAATGGGAAACACGGACAGCCGGTAGTAAAGGTCTTCGCGGAAGAGCTTCTTCGCCATCAATTCCTCCAGATTGCGGCTGGTCGCGGCGATGAAGCGGACATCGCTTCTCAACTCTTCGTTGGAGCCGATTCGCGTGAACGTGCGTTCCTGCAAAAAACGCAACAATTTCACTTGCACGGAGATGGACAAGTCGCCGATTTCGTCCAGAAACAGCGTCCCGCCGTTCGCGGCTTCGGCCAGACCGATGCGCCGTTCACGCGCGTCCGTGAACGCGCCTTTCTCATGGCCAAACAATTCGGATTCCACCAATGTTTCGGGCAACGCCGCGCAGTTGAACACGATGAACGGCTTGTCAGCCCGTGGTGACAAGCCCTGTATCGCCCTGGCCACCAATTCCTTACCTGTTCCGCTTGCTCCTCGAATCAGCACCGTCGCATCACTGGACGCCACCTGCCGTATCTGCTCATAGACCACGCGCATCTGCTTGCAGTTTCCCACAAACTGGTCCGGATTGTTCGGCAGCATACGCCGCAAAATGCGATTCTCCTCCTGCAACGCTTCGCGCTCCGCGCATTCTTCGCGGCAGACGACCGCCGCTTCCGCCGTGATGTTCGCGATGATTTCCAAAAACGCCACATCCTTCGTCAACGCGCTCGTATCCTCCTGTATCTCCTTATCGACGGACAGCGTTCCGATGACCTGTCCTAAGTGTATCAACGGCACACAGATAAACGATAGCGGCTCATTCACGCCGCGGCTTTTCGTACGGTTCAGAAAACGACGGTCCTTCCGCACATCTACAACGACCTCCGCCTTGCCTGTCTTCGCGACCAAACCCGTGATGCCTTCGCCGATATGGTAGCGGCCCAATACGCGCTCTTCGGCGTTCAGCCTGCGCGACGTCGCCTCAATGCGCAGCTCGTCGCCTTCCAGCAACGTGAACGTGCCGCGCAGCATGCTCATCCGATGTTCCAGGATATCAAGGATTTCCTCCAGCAGACGGCGCACGTTCCTCTCGCGCACAAGCACGGAGGTGATTTCACGCAGCACTGCTATTTCTGATAATACGGTCATGGTCATGGGGTATGATTGGTATTTTTGGATGAGAGGGCCCAGCATGGCGTTTCTTTGCAGATCATCGGTGACAACCTGCCTTCCGCCACGCCTTTCGGAAACAGATTCATATATCAATGGCGGCTCTTCAATTGTCTTATAATATAAATGGTCAACAGTCATTTTCTTGCCAAGTCCTCTGATTTGCCTTCAGTTTTAGTTCCGACGGCCCTCCATTTCGGAAACGGCCGCGTTCGCCACCATGCGATGGTATTCCTGCAACGAGCAGATATCAACTCGTCCCGCATCGACGGCCGAATTGGCCAGACCTTCCGTCGCCATCTGCAAAGCCGCCGTTGTCGTCGTAATCGGCAGTCCGAATTCGATGGCCAATGAACGCATTCTTGCGCCGTCGTCACCGACGTCCGGAATGTTCACGATCCAGCCGATTTTCTTCTCCAAAATCAAATCGCGCAGATTCGGGCGGCCCGCTGCCAGTCTGAAAACGGCGTGGCACGGAATGCCCGCTGAATAAAGCATCTCGCCTGTTCCAGCCGTTGCATAGAATTCGAACTGATGGACGGCGGCCAGTTGGCGGATATACGGCAATGCCAATGATTTGTCAGCGTCGCGAATGGAAAGGAACAAGCCGCCTGAACGTGGGATGCGGTTGCCCGCCGCATCTTGCGATTTCAGATAGGCATTGGCTTCATCGATGTCCAAACCCATGACTTCCCCTGTGGATTTCATTTCAGGCGAGAGGGTTATGTCAACGCCAGGGAATTTCGCAAATGGGAAGACGGCCTCCTTGAAAGCCGAATATGGAATGTGCGGCGAATGCGTGAAACCAAGCTCTGCCAGTGTCTTGCCCGCCATGCACAACGCGGCGTATTTCGCAAGTGGCGCACCAGTCGCCTTGCTCGCGAACGGCACCGTCCGCGATGCACGCGGATTGACTTCAATCACATACAACGTATCATGCTGTACGGCAAATTGGATGTTCATCAGGCCGACGACGTGCAGTGCCTTCGAAAGCTTGCATGATGCTGCATGTATTTCCGCCAGAACTTTTTCAGACAAATCGCGGGGCGGAATCGAACAGGCGGAGTCGCCCGAATGGATGCCGGCCTGTTCGACGTGCTCCATGATGGCTCCAATGACTGTGTCATGACCATCCGACAGGCAATCGACGTCCAGTTCCTGCGCGTCGCTGAGGAATTTATCGATGAGAATCGGATGGCCTTCGGAGACGCGCGTCGCCTCCGCCATGTAGGAGCGCAGCGCAATTTCTTGATTGACAATCGCCATCGCGCGTCCGCCCAGCACGAACGACGGGCGGACAAGTACGGGATAACCAATTTCCGCCGCGATGCGGCAGGCTTCCTCCGCGTTCGCCGCCATGCCGCTGGCGGGCTGCCGGATGCCGACCTGCTTCGCGATTTCTTTGAAGACGCCGCGGTCGTCCGCCGCGTCGATGTCGGCTGGCGGCGTGCCGATGATTTTGACTCCCGCATTCTCAAGTTGGGTGGCGAGATTCAGCGGCGTCTGGCCGCCGAGCTGCACGATGACGCCGTCGCATTGTTCGCGTTCATAGATATTTAGAACATCCTCAAACGTCAGCGGTTCGAAATAGAGGCGGTCCGCCGTGTCATAATCCGTCGAAACGGTTTCGGGATTGGAATTGACCATGATCGTCTCATAGCCCGCGTCTTTCAAAGCGAAAACGGCATGGACGCAGCAGCAGTCGAACTCGATACCTTGTCCGATTCGATTCGGACCGCCGCCGAGAATCATGATTTTCCGCTTGCCCGCCACATCGCGGACGGGTTCGTCATATTCGGCGTAAGTAGAGTAATAGTAAGGAGTTGTTGCCGCGAATTCACCTGCGCAGGTATCGACGGTGCCGTATGCGGGATGGATGCCGTATTCCTTCCGCAAGGCACGTACGGCCAGTTCGTCCATGCCGAACGCGAATGCCAACTGCCTGTCCGAATAACCGAGTTCCTTTGCTTTCCGCAGGCTTTGCGGCGACTTGTCGATAGTTGTCTCGAACTCAATCATTTCAGCCAACTTACGCAGATAGAACAGGTCGATGGCTGTCAAATCATGGATTTTCTCCAATGACCAGCCGCGTTTGAGAGCGGCATGGAGCATATAGACGCGATCGGCGTTTGGACGAGCCAGTTCGGCGGCAATTGTCTCGTCGTCCAATTGGTCGAAATCAACTTGTTTTTTCTCTAGCCCGAAGCCCCAATGGCCTGTCTCCAACGAACGGATGGCTTTCTGGAAGGCCTGGTTGAAATTCCGTCCGATTGACATCGCCTCGCCGACGGCCTTCATCTGCGTGCCGAGCGTTGAATTCGCCGCAGGAAATTTTTCAAATGTAAAGCGCGGCATTTTCACGACGACGTAGTCCAACACAGGCTCGAAACATGCAGGAGTCGTCTCCGTGATGTCGTTGCGCAGTTCATCCAGCGTGTAGCCGACCGCCAACAATGCCGCGATTTTTGCAATCGGGAAGCCTGTCGCCTTGGAAGCCAGTGCGGATGAACGAGATACACGTGGATTCATTTCGATGATGAGCCTTTCGCCGTTCTGTGGATTGACGGCCCATTGCACATTGGAACCGCCCGTCTGGATGCCGATGGCTCGCATGACGTTCAGCGAATCCTCACGCATGGCCTGATACTCGCGATCCGTCAATGTCATGGCTGGAGCCACCGTGATGGAATCGCCCGTATGGACGCCCATGGGATCCACATTTTCGATGGAACAGACGATGACGGACGTGCCGCGTTTGTCGCACACGACCTCCATTTCATATTCTTTCCATCCCAGAAGTGATTCTTCCACAAGCACTTCGTGATTGAGGCTGGCATCCAGCCCGCGTTCGACAATCGTCATGAATTCCGCTTCGTCATGTGCGATGCCGCCGCCCGAACCGCCCAACGTGAAGCCAGGCCGCACAATCAGCGGCCATTTGCCGATGGCGCGCGCGATGACCAACGCCTCTTTCAAGCTGTGCGCGGAATCGGAATTGGCGCTGCGGATGCCTATGCTGTCCATGGTCGCCTTGAAAAGCCTGCGGTCCTCCGCACGGCTGATGGCCTCTCCATTTGCACCGATAAGCTCGACGTGATAACGCTTTAGAACTCCGCTTCGCCATGCCTCCATGGCGAGATTCAGCGCCGTCTGTCCGCCCAATGTGGGCAGCAACGCATCAGGCCGTTCACGGCGGATGATTTCATGGAGATATTCGGGCGTCATCGGCTCAAGATACGTACGGTCAGCGAATTCCGTATCCGTCATGATGGTGGCGGGATTGCTGTTGAGCAACACGATTTCATAGCCTTCGCGTTTCAGCACCTTGCAGGCCTGCACGCCTGAATAGTCGAACTCGCAGCCCTGCCCGATGACGACGGGGCCGGCGCCCAGCAGCATGATTTTATGGATGTCTGTCCGTTTCGGCATATTTATTTCTCCTGATGCTTCAAAGCCGCTTCCACTAATCCGACGAATAGGGGATGCGCCGCGAACGGCCTCGACTTGAACTCCGGATGGAACTGGCAGCCAACATAATATGGATGTTCGGGCAGCTCTACCATTTCCACCAGCGTTCCGTCAGGACTCGTCCCGCCGATTTTCAGACCAGCGGCCACCAACGCCTCCTTGTAGTCGTTGTTGTATTCGAACCGATGGCGGTGGCGTTCGGAAATCTCCTGTTTTCCATAGAGTTGAGCCGCTCGACTGCCATCGACAAGACGGCATGGATACGCGCCCAGCCGCATCGTGCCGCCTTTGCTGGAAATGCCGCGCTGTTCGGGCATTAAGTCGATGACGGGATGTGTCGTCTTTTCGTCGAATTCCGTTGAATTGGCATCCGCATAGCCCAAGACATGACGTGCGAATTCGATGACCATGCACTGTAGGCCAAGGCAGATGCCCAGACATGGAATCCCTTGCGTCCGTGCATATTGCAACGCGGCAATTTTCCCTTCGATGCCGCGCGAACCGAAACCGCCTGGCACGAGAATGCCATCGTAGCCGTCCAGCCGCGAACAGTCGCCTTCCAGTTCCTCCGATTCCACCATATCGCATATCACTTTGGCTTTCAATTGGATGCCTGCATGGGCGAACGACTCGAAAATGCTCTTGTAGGCATCCCGCAACCCTGCGTATTTGCCAACCATCGCAATGCGGCAGGTCTTTTCAGGATGGAGGACGCGGTCCAGCAGCTCATGCCAATCGTCTAAATGATTCTCTGTCACTGTAAGTCTCAGCAGTTCAAGGACTTTCACATCCATTCCACGGTCTGCCAACTCCTGTGGGACTTCGTAGATGGAATGCTGCACGTCGCACTCTTCGATGACCATTTCATTGGGCACGTTGCAGAAAAGCGACAGCTTTCGCCGTTGTTCGTCCGCCATGGCCATTTCCGTGCGGCAAACCAGCATATCGGGGAAAATACCAATGTTGTGCAGGATGCTGACCGACTGCTGGCTCGGCTTCGTCTTCATCTCGCCAACAGATTTAATATAAGGAACTAACGTCAAATGAATGATAATGGCATTGCCCAGCCCCGCTTCGTTCTTGAACTGGCGGACGGCTTCCAAAAACGGCAGCGACTCAATGTCGCCAGCCGTCCCGCCGATTTCCGTCATGACGATGTCAATGCCGGGCTTGGCGGCGCTGCGGATGGCCTGTTTGATTTCATCCGTGATGTGCGGAATCATCTGGACGGTCGCGCCCAGATAGGCTCCTTCCCGTTCACGGGCGATGACGCTGCTGTAGATTTTTCCGCTTGTATAATTGCTGTGGCGGTCGCAACTTACTCCTGCAAATCGTTCGTAATGGCCTAAATCCAAATCTGTCTCCGTGCCATCGTCCGTCACATAGACCTCTCCGTGCTGATAAGGGGACATCGTGCCCGGATCAACGTTCAGATACGGGTCGAATTTCTGCATGGCGACAGTGTAGCCGTGCGATTTCAGCAGATATGCGAGACTGGCGGCCGTGATGCCTTTTCCAAGCCCCGAGACGACGCCGCCTGTGATGAAGATGAATTTTGTCATGGTTGAATTTATTAATACTTGAGCATGAGTTCCTTGAACTGCCTGAAGAGATACCGTGCGTCAAACGGGCCGGGAGCCGCTTCGGGATGGTACTGCACGGAAAACGCAGGCAACGATTTGTGGCGGACGCCTTCAATTGTACCGTCGTTCAGATTGATATGCGTGATTTCCAGATTGTCGCCCAGCGATTCGGGTATGATTGCGAAATTGTGGTTCTGCGATGTGATTTCGACCGTGTTGGTCAAGAGATTTTTGACGGGATGGTTGCAGCCATGATGGCCAAAATGGAGCCGTCCAGTCTTTGCTCCGCAAGCAAGTCCTAAAATTTGATGTCCCAGACAGATGCCCATGATTGGAACGTTGCCGAGCAACTTTTTGACACAATCGACGACGCCGACAACGCCGTCTGGATCGCCGGGCCCGTTGGAGAGCAGCACACCGTCAGGCTGCAGTGCCATGACGGCCTCCGCCGTCGTCCCGCACGGCACGATCGTCACGCGGAAACCCGCTTCCGCCAACTGCCGCAAAATATTGTATTTCACACCGCAGTCGATGACGACGACGTGTTGTCCGCCTGTTTCCGACCATTTGTAAGATTCTGCCACCGCGACTTTTGCAGCGCAGTCCAATCCATCCAGCCCGCTCCATGCGCGCGCCTTCGCGACAGCCTCCTCCTCCGCAAGCTCTGTGCCGTCCGCATGCAGCCACGCTTTCTGCGTGCCTTTTTCACGGATATGCAGCACGAGCTTCCGTGTATCAATGCCACTCAAAATCGGCCTGTTTGTTTTTTTCAGAAGTTCATCCAGGCTTTGGCGGCTACGCCATGACGACGGCGGATTCAAGTTCTGTACTATCAAGCCGTTAAGGAAGATGCCGCGTGACTCCATATCTTCGTCGTTGCAGCCGTAGTTGCCGACTTCCGCCGTCGATAGCGTCACAATCTGCCCGAAATACGACGGGTCGGAAACGATTTCCTGATATCCCGTCATACCGGTGTTGAAAACAGCTTCTCCAGGCATGTCACAGGCGGCGCCACAGGAGACGCCATGGAAGATTGTTCCATCGGCCAAGGCAAGATATGCTTGCGATTTCATAACGTAAGTCCTTTAATATGCGCGGATTGAAAGATTGTGAGCAAAATTGACGAGGGCTTGGTTGACGACGCGGTTGCCGCCAGGCGTCGGATAATTTCCCGTGAAATACCAGTCGCCCGTGTGGTTAGGGATGCAACGTCGCAGATCCGCGCAGGAGAGGAAGACGACTTTCAATTCGGCGTTCAAATTATCAGGCAGCAGCCGTTTCGTGATGGCGGCGGTCAATTCATTGTCGGTGAACAAATTATAAAGCATGGCGGCTTTATTTTCCATTTCCTTGTCTGGCTTTGCAAGTTCTTGCTCTGCAAGGTGTACCGCTTCATCAAAAACGGAATCCAGCTTGCGTTCGTGAATCAAATCCATGCAGGCCTGGAAAGCGACGAGTTCGCTGAAAGAGGCCATGTCGATGCCGTAGCAGTCCGGATACCGAATCTGCGGGGCGGAAGAAACGATGACGATGCGTTTTGGCTCAAGACGGTCCAAAATCGGCAGGATGGCCCGACGCATCGTATTGCCGCGGACGATTGAGTCATCGATGACGACGAGATTGTCCTTATGGGACTGGATCAGTCCGTAAGTCACGTCATAGACGTGCGGAAACAGCTCTTCGCGGTGGTTGGCATCGCTGATGAACGTACGGAATTTGGCATCCTTGACGGCGACCATGCCAAAGCGCAGCTTGTGGCCGCCGCGGAAATCGTCCAATGCCTCCAGCATTCCATGGAAGCTAACCTGCGCCGTGTTCGGAATATAGGAGAAAAACGTGTGGTCGTAATCGTGGTCGATGGCATCCAAAACTTGTGGCACGACGGCGCGGCCGAGCGAGCGCCGTTCTTGCTGAATATCTGCGGCGTTGCCGCGTGAAAAATAGATTCGCTCAAATACGCAATGGCGGATCGGCATTTCCGGAAGACATTGCCGCAACGTGATTTCTCCTTGCGCTGGAATGCTGAGCAAATGTCCTGCGGGCAATTCCTTGACATCTTCACTGGCGAGATTGAAGGCCGTCTGGATGGTGACGCGTTCCGAAGCCACCACCGCCACTTCGTCATCGATGTAATAGAATGCGGGGCGGATTCCCACAGGGTCGCGGAATGCGAAAGCATCGCCGTTGCCGATGATTCCGCCGATGACGAAGCCTCCGTCCCAACGACTTGCGGCGTTTTGGACAGCTTGGAACAAATCGCAGCCCGCTTCACCCAGATAATGCGAAAGCATGGTCAGCAGGATTTCGCAATCCTGATGGCCATGCGGATGATAGCCGAGGGAGACGAGCTGCCTGAACATCTCCGACGTATTGGTCAGATTGAAATTGCCGGCCACCAGCATGGTGGTGCGGCGACGCGTGCCGTCGCAGACCATGGGGTGGCATGCCGCCAGCGTTCTGTTGCCGTATGTACCGTAGCGTAAATGCCCTAGATAAACTTCTCCGCAGAACGGGCGAGCAAGCGAAATAGTGCCGTCAGCCGCCTTGCTCGTCTCCAGCATGGTGGAAATCCGTTCCAGCAAATCAGCCAGCGGCATGGAGGAACAGCTTTTCTCCAACTGGTAGAACGGCTTGCCGGGCGGTACGCCCAGGCCGACGCAGGCGATGCCCGCGCCGTCCTGCCCGCGGTTGTGCTGCTTCTCCATTAGAAGCGACAACTTTGAGAAACCATACGTCGTGGCGCCGTATTTCTCTGCGTAGTAGGCCAATGGCTTGCGCAGGCGGAGCAGGGCGACGCCGCATTCATGCTTGAGCGGATCCGACAAGGCAGTACTCCTTCAGTATCAGCAGACAAAGAGCATTTCACGATATTTGGGCAGCGGCCAGACGCTGTCGTCGATGATGGCTTCGAGTGCATCGACCTTATGGCGGAGGAATATCATCGCGGGGATGATGCCCTGTCCATCAGAGAGGGCCTGCTGCAAGGATTCGATGGAGACGGTCAGCTCATTCAGTTCGTCGCCCATTTCCTTGCGGACGGCGTCGATGGCGGCGCAGCCTTTCGCGTCCTGCATCGTCATATATTCCTTGATGACGACCGGGCGGATCATGTTCTTGGCGATTTCCAATGCAATCCTTCCTTCGATTTCCAGCCGCCGTTCGTAGTCTTCGCGGAAGACTTCGTAGCGTGATTCAAGCTCGACCTTCGTCAAGACGCCGTATTTCTCGAAGAGCTTCTGGTTCTCCTTGACGAGCAACGGCTTGATGGCTTCCGGAGTCGTGGCCAAGTTCGGAAGGCCTCGCTTTGCCGCTTCCTTGATCCAGTCCGCCGTGTAGCCGTCGCCGTTGAAGATGACGCGCTGATGGGCGGAAATCTCTTTCTTGAGCAGCGCCTGCAAATCCGCGTTGAAGGTCTTTTCGGAGAATTTTTCCATCTGGTCGCAGATGGCGTCCAAGGATTCGGCGACAATCGTGTTCAGAATCATGTTCGCCTCCGCACAGGACTGTGACGAACCTGGGGCGCGGAACTCGAACTTGTTGCCTGTGAACGCGAAAGGCGACGTACGGTTGCGGTCGGTCGCGTCGCGGTTCAACGGCGGCAGCGTATCGATGCCAATCCGCAGCGAGGATGTCTTGCTCTTGCTGACGGCTGTTCCGCTGACGATTTGGTTGATGACGCCCTCCAACTGTTCGCCGACGAACATGGAGATGATGGCGGGCGGCGCTTCGTTGGCGCCCAGACGATGGTCGTTGCCCAGCCCGGACGTCGCCGTCCGCAGGATGTCGCTGTGCATGTCCAAGGCTCGGATGACCGCCGTCAAAACCGTCAGGAAAATGGCGTTTTCCGCAGGGTTGCTGCCCGGATCCAGAAGGTTGCGCTTTCCGTATGCGATGCCCCAGTTGTTGTGTTTGCCGGAGCCGTTGATGCCCGCAAACGGCTTTTCGTGGAGCAGACAGACCAGCCCGTAGCGGTCAGCCGTCTGCCGCAGGACTTCCATGATCAGCATGTTGTGGTCAACGGCCAGGTTCAAATCCTCGAAGATCGGAGCCAGCTCGAACTGCGCGGGCGCCACTTCGTTATGGCGCGTCTTCGCGGGAATGCCAAGGCTCCACAACGCCTTTTCAACGTCTGTCATGAACGCAAGAATGCGCGACGGAATGCTGCCGAAATAGTGGTCTTCCAGCTGCTGGTGCTTCGCGGGAGGCGCGCCGTACAATGTGCGCCCCGTCTGCAGGAGGTCGGGCCGCTGCAGGTAGAATTTCTTGTCAATCAGGAAATACTCCTGCTCGACGCCTAGCGTGACTTTCACAGGCTCCTCGGCCTGCTTGAAGCATTTCATCAGGCGGACAACCGCCTTCTTCAAAATCTGCGTGGAGCGGAGAAGCGGCGTCTTCTTGTCCAAGACTTCGCCTGTGTATGAGCAGAAAATCGTTGGAATGCAGAGCGTGCCGCCGTTGTCATGGCGCTTGATGAAGGCGGGGCTTGTGGGATCCCACGCCGTGTAGCCGCGCGCCTCGAACGTGCTGCGAAGCCCGCCAGACGGGAAACTGGAGGCGTCAGGCTCGCCGACCGCCAGCGTCTTGCCCGAAAATTCGAATATGGCCTTCCCGTTCGAGAAATTCAGGAACGAGTCATGCTTTTCGGCCGTGCCGCCCGTCAACGGCTGGAACCAGTGCGTATAATGTGTCGCGCCGCGGGATACGGCCCATTCCTTCATGGCCGTCGCGACTTCGTCAGCGATGTCGGGATCCAGCGGCTGCATGCCGTTGATCGTTGCAACGAGCTTCTTGAAGGTTGATTTCGGCAAATGTTCCGCCATCTTCTCGATGTCGAACACATCCTCCGCAAAATAATCGAGCACCTTCGCACCCTGCGGCGCCGCGGGGACGGTGCTGCGGTCGGAAATCTTGCATACTGCGTCAAATCTCTTTTGCATGTCTGTTCCTTTTATGATTGAGTTGATTTCTTTCGCTCTTTATTCAAATGCCAAAATCAAACTAGCAGATACCATGCCAAAATTTGAGAATATGCGATTTTATATGGTTAAAATGGCAATTCAGCTATGCAACAGCCAAATTTTTGTAAAATTCACCATGATTTTTCAAACAATCTCCTGTAAAAATGTGGGCGGTTTTTGTCATTGTCTTACATTTTCTGTATTTCATATCAGAGAATGTTACATTTTTTGTAAAACTTTGTTTTGTATTCCTTTTGACAAAAAATGTCATCATGCCTGACATTTTTTGTCAATCTGGCCTATCCAGATAAAATCCCTATTTCCATATAATAATACGCGATAGGATGATCTCGCCATCCAAGCCATTCATTAGGGCAGTATTGGCATGTTTTTTGCTATACCATTCTGTTTAGTCTTACACAACCATTGCCCAAAGAAATCACAATCATGGAACAGGAATCGAAATACCGACAGCATAGCCTGGCATTCCCGCAGGACGAAGGCTTGTACCATTTCAGCAATGAACATGACGCGTGCGGCGTCGGTCTCGTCGCCAATCTAAACGGAAACGCGACGCATGAAATCATCGTGCAGGGATTGACCATTTTGCGTCGTCTTCTGCATCGCGGGGCCGCTGGCAGCGACGCCCTTTCCGGCGACGGCGCAGGCCTCCTCTGCGTGATTCCCCATGACTTTTTCCAACGCGAACTCAACGGCGCCCTGCCGCCTGTCGGTCAGTACGCCATCGGCATGATGTTCAACGGTGTCGGTGAGGAAACGGTGCTCGAAAGCATCGTACAGGAGGAGAAATGCAAGATTCTGGCATGGCGTGATGTGCCGACCGATTCCGCACAGCTCGGCGAGCAGGCCCGCCAAAGTTGCCCTGTCATCCGACAGATTTTTGTAACCTCCCAAGAAGGGCTGATTTCCGATGCCTTGGAACGGAAGGTTTTCGTCATCCGCCGCCGTCTAGAACGCGAAATGCTGGACGTGTATTTTCCGAGTTTCAGCACGAAGACAATCGTCTATAAGGGCCTGATGCTCGCCACACAAATTGAAGCTTTCTATAAGGACTTGGATGACAATGATTTCATATCACCTCTGGCTCTCGTCCACCAACGCTACAGCACAAACACCTTCCCGACATGGCGCCTCGCCCATCCATTCCGCTATCTTGCACACAACGGCGAAATCAACACGCTTCGCGGCAATTTGAACCACGCACGCACACGTGAAATTTTTCTTCAGAGCAATCTTTTCGGCGACGATTTGAAGAAGCTCCTGCCGTTGATCGACGAGACGCAGAACGATTCCGCCTGCCTCGACAACATGGCGGAACTTCTTGCCCAGTCAGGCCGCTGGCTGCCGCATGTCATGATGATGCTGATCCCGCAGGCATGGGGTGTCAACTATCACATTACAAAGGACATACGCGGTTTCTTCGATTACCATTCCTCCTTGGTCGAGCCATGGGACGGGCCAGCCGCCGTCACGTTTACCGATGGCGTCGGCGCGGGAGCCATGCTGGACCGTAACGGCCTTCGTCCCGCACGTTATTCGCTGACGAAGAACGGTTTGTTCGTTCTCGCCTCCGAAACAGGCGTACTCGATCTGAAGCCTGAAGACATTGTTCGCCGCGGCCGCCTGAAGCCCGGCGAAATCCTTTGGTGCGACCTGCAGGCTCACCGCCTCGTGTTGGACTCCGAATTAAAAAACACCATTGCCCGTCAAGCCCCCTACCGCCGTTGGTCTCAGGAAAACAAGATTCCTGTTGCAGGGTTGTTCGATTCCATTGCGGCGGAGCATATTACAGATAATCTGAAAGAACGGCAGCGCCTTTTCGGATGGACGCAGGAAGACATTGAACTGATCGTCCGCCCCATGCTCGAAACAGGTCGCGAACCTGTCGGCTCCATGGGCAACGATGCGGCTCTGGCTGTACTTTCCCCGCGCCCGCAACTGCTGTTCAACTATTTCAAGCAGCGTTTCGCGCAGGTGACCAACCCGCCGATCGACCCAATCCGCGAAGAGCTGGTCATGAGCCTGACGACCTACATCGGCAACCAGGGCAACATCCTCTCCGAAGAAGACCATCGTGCAAGCGTCATTCGCCTTGCAAGACCCATTCTGACAGGCGCCGATCTTGCACGCCTTCTTGTCATGGAAAAGCCTCATGTCCAAATCCAAACGCTGTCCATCAGTTGGAAAAACGATTTAGAGACCGCCCTCTGCAGTTTGGAGCAGCAAGCCGTCCAAGCCGCACGCAACGGTATGAATATCATTGTGTTAAGCGACAAGAGCCTCGCCGTCGGTGAACTGCCGATGCCTTCTCTGCTGGCGGTTTCCGCAGTCAACCGCGCCTTGACGGCGGCTGGCCTGCGGCCCCCTGTCGGCATCATCGTGGAATCTGGCGAAGTGCGGGAAGTCATGCACTATGCGTTGCTTCTTGGCTACGGCGCCACCGCCATCCATCCCTATCTGGCGTTGGAAACGGTTGCCAATCTCGCGAAAGACGGTGACGCGGCCAAAGCCACGGAAAACTACATCTCTGCCATTGACAAAGGGTTACTGAAATGTATGTCCAAGATGGGCATCGCCACGCTGCGCAGTTACCGTTCCGCACAGATGTTCGAGGCTCTCGGACTTGGAGCGGACATCGTCCACCGCTATTTCCCGGGCACGCCGTCTGCCGTCGGCGGCATCGGATTGGACGAAATCGCGGCGGAAGTACGTGCCCGCGTGGAGGATGCGCAAGCGGCGGAAGCCGACAAGCCGCTGCCAGTCGGAGGAAACTACCGCTGGCGTTCCGTCGGTGAACCGCATCTTGTCACGCCGTTTTCCGTCTGTGCGCTGCATCGCGCTGTCCGTGAGAACGATATTACGCAATATCAGACATTTGCAAAAGGCATCAACGAACCCGCCATTCCGATCCGCCTTCGCGACATGCTTCAGTTCAGCAAGACGGAACAGGCTGTCCCGCTGGACGAAGTGGAATCAGTCGAAAGCATTTTGAAACATTTCGTCGGCGGCGCCATGAGTTTCGGCGCGCTGAGCCCGGAGGCCCACGAAGCCATCGCCGTCGCGATGAATCGCATCGGCTGCATGAGCAACTCCGGCGAAGGCGGCGAAGGCCCCGAACGCGACACGCCGAACGCCGATGGCGAATGCCGCGCCAGCGCCATCCGTCAAGTCGCTTCCGGTCGTTTCGGCGTGACCATCAACTATCTTGCCCGCGCTAAGGACTTGCAAATCAAGATGGCACAAGGCGCCAAGCCAGGGGAGGGCGGCCAGTTGCCGGGCGACAAGGTCAACGAAGACATCGCACACACGCGCCATGCCACGCCGAAAGTCACGTTGATTTCGCCGCCGCCGCATCACGACATCTACTCCATCGAAGATCTCGCACAGCTCATCCACGACCTCCGCGCCGCCAACAGCGCCGCGCGAATCTCCGTGAAACTCGTCTCTGAAAACGGCGTCGGAACCGTCGCGGCGGGCGTCGCGAAGGCCCATGCGGATGTGGTTGTCATATCCGGCCACGACGGCGGCACGGGCGCCGCCCCGTTGAGCTCCATCAAACATACGGGAATGCCATGGGAAATCGGCCTGGCCGAAACGCATCAAACGTTGGTGAAGAACAACTTGCGTGGAAAAGTCAAGCTGCAGGTGGATGGTCAGTTGCGCACGGGGCGTGACATCGTCATCGCCGCTTTGCTTGGCGCGGAGGAATTTGGTTTCGCTACATCCCTGCTGCTGGCTCTCGGTTGCATGATGCTTCGTCAATGCCAGGACAACACTTGCCCCGCCGGCATCACGACACAGGATCCTGAAATTCGCAAACGCTTCCAAGGCAAGCCTGAACATATCATCGCCTACCTCCGTTTCATTGCGGAGGAAGCCCGCGGCATTCTCGCTTCGCTCGGCCTCCGTTCATTGGACGAAGCCGTCGGCCATGCAGACCTGTTGGAAGTCAATCCTGCGATGGCCGTCGGCAAAGCCGCCTTGCTGGATTTCCAGCCCATGCTCCATCGCGTGGATGGCGACATTGTCCGTTGGCAGGGTGAAAAATTCTCACAGACAACATTGGACGATGAAAAGCTCATGCCGAAGCTTGGCAAGGCTTTGGATGATTTCACGCCATCGTCATTCAGCTTGCCAATTGTGAATGCCGACCGCTCCGTCGGCGCACGGCTGTCAAGCAAAATCGCGCTCGCCAAAGGCGAGGCGGGCTTGCCGGACGACACATGGCAGGTATCGTTCCATGGTGTCGCAGGGCAGAGTTTTGGCGCATTTTTGGCGAAAGGCGTCACGTTCCGTCTGGAGGGCGAAGCCAACGACTACGTCGGCAAAGGCATTTCAGGTGGCAAAATCATCATCGTGCCCGACTCGAAAGCTGTTTGCAAAGCGGACGAAAACGTCGTTGCGGGCAACGTCATCGGCTATGGCGGCACAAGCGGTGAAATCTACATAAATGGCTTGGCTGGCGAACGTTTCGCCATCCGCAACAGCGGTTTCAAGGCGGTCGTCGAAGGCGTTGGCGACCACGGTTGCGAATACATGACAGGCGGCTGCGTCGTCGTGCTCGGCCTAACGGGCGTGAATTTCGCGGCTGGTATGACGGGCGGCACTGCATACGTGTTCGATGAAGATGGCGATTTCGATTTGCGCTGCAATCTTGATACCGTCGATTTGGAATCCATCCACGCGGATACGCGGGAGGAACGTGAACTGCTTGATATGCTGAAACGGCACGAAGCGGCCACGGGAAGTGCGAAAGCACGGCATATCCTCCAGAATTGGAACGATTTCCGCGGGCGTTTCGTCTGTGTCATGCCTGTCGAATACAAGAAAATCCTTCGGAGTGAACGATAATGAGCAAGACTTTTATTGACATCCCTCGCCTTGAACACGTCTATCGGCCGATTGACGAAAGGGTCAACGACTGCTCGGAAGTCGAAATGACACTGCCGAAAGACGAAATCCGACAGCTTGCAAAACGCTGCCAGAACTGCGGCCTCCCGTTCTGCCATGCCATGGGCTGCCCGTTGCAGAATGCCGTTCCGGACATGAACCGTGCCGTCATGCACGGCAATTGGCGCGACGCATGGGAACGACTCGCCGAAACAAGCCCCTTCCCAGAGTTCACAAGCCGCATCTGTCCAGCTCTTTGCGAAGCATCCTGCTGTTTGGAGGGCGAAGGCTTCGGTGCCACAAATGTCCGCCAAATTGAGAAGAAAGTCGTTGACACGGCTTTCGCCAACGGTTGGGTCCATGCGCAGAAGCCGTTGAAGCGCAACGGTCGCAGTGTTGCCGTCATCGGTGCAGGACCTGCTGGAATGGCCGCCGCCGTCAAATTGAACAAGGCGGGTTTTGATGTCGTCATTTACGACCGCCATGAAAAAATCGGTGGTTTGCTCCGCTACGGCATCCCATGCTTCAAGCTGGACAAGGCGTTGATCGACCGCCGCTGGGCGTTGATGGCGGAATCGGGCATATCATTTTATGGCAAGACGGAAATTGGACAGGACATTTCGGGCTCCTATCTGCTGAAGCATTTTGATGCCGTCGTCGTCGCCAACGGCACGCCCGTGCCACGCGATTTAAAAGTCCCCGGACGTGAACTTGTTGGCATCGTCCAGGCATTGGAACTGCTTGGAAGCCAAAATCGTATGAATACAGGTGAAATTAATGCAACGTCCATTTCGGGCAAAGGGAAGGACGTTCTCATCATCGGCGGCGGCGACACGGGCAACGACTGCGCGGGAACGGTCATCCGACAAGGCGCCAATTCCGTCATGTCCATCGATCTGATGCCGAAACCGCCTGTCGAACGCGACATCCACACGCCGTGGCCGATGTGGCCGTACAAGTTGCGCGGCTCGTCGTCCGTCGATGAAGGCCTGCAGCGCTTCTGGGCGTTGAATACGTTGCGTTTCATCGGTGATGAAAATGGACAAGTTACTGGCGTGGAGGTTGTTCCAGTCAAGTGGGAATTCGCTCCCAACGGCAAGCCGATGAAATTCACGGTGGCTGGTCCGTCGCGAACCATTTCGTGCGGCTTAGTCGTTTTGGCGATGGGCTTCCTGAAACGGAGCCGCGAAGATGTACTTGCCAGCTTGGGGCTGCCCGATCAGAAGAATGTTTTGATTGCGGGCGATGCCGCATCGGGCCCGTCGCTTGTCGTACGGGCCATCGCCGATGGTTTGAAATGCGCTAAACAATTGATATAAGGAGTTTTGACCATGTGTGGTTTTGTAGGTATTTTCGATATTGGCGACGGCAAGGCGGCCGTCCTGCGAAAACAGTTGCTCCAGATGTCACGCAAGATACGGCATCGTGGCCCCGATTGGTCTGGTGTCTTTGAATGCCCGCGCGCCTTGATCTCCCATGAACGTCTGGCCATCATCGACCCGCTGTCAGGCAAGCAGCCTCTCTACAGCCCGGACGGCCGCTATGTTTTGGCCGTCAATGGCGAAATCTACAACCACAAGGAACTGCGGCGCGAACTGGAAGGCGGCTACCGTTTCCAGACGCAGTCGGACTGCGAAGTGCTTCTGCCGCTGTATATTAAATATGGTGCAGATTTCCTCGACAAGCTGAAAGGCATTTTTGCATTCGCCCTCTACGACGTGCAGGAAGACAAGTTTCTCATCGGCCGCGACCCAATCGGCGTCATCCCGCTCTATGAAGGATGGGATGATGACGGCCATTACTATGTCGCTTCCGAACTCAAGGCCCTCGAAGGCTTCTGCAGCACGTTGCAGGAGTTCCAGCCAGGCCATTATCTGCGCAGCGGCGACACGAAGCCGACCCGTTGGTATCACCGCGATTGGTTTGAATATGACTGCGTGAAAAGCAACAGGACATCCATTCCCGAACTGCGTAACGCATTGGAAGCCGCCGTCAAACGCCAGATGATGAGCGATGTGCCGTACGGCGTGCTGCTCTCCGGCGGGCTCGATTCATCCGTCATCGCGGCCATCACGGCGAAATTCGCCCGCCGCCGTATTGAGACTGGCGATGCGCAGGAGGCCTGGTGGCCAAGATTGCATTCCTTCGCCGTTGGGCTGGAGGATTCGCCCGATCTTGTCGCCGCACGAAAGGCGGCGGACGCGTTGGACACCGTCCATCATGAAATCCATTTCACCATCCAGGAGGCTCTCGATGCGTTGCCTGATGTCATCTACCATCTGGAAACGTATGACATCACGACTGTTCGCGCCTCCACGCCGATGTTCCTCATGGCCCGTGCCATCAAGGCCATGGGCATCAAGATGGTACTTTCAGGCGAAGGTTCCGACGAAATTTTCGGTGGATATTTGTATTTCCACAAGGCTCCGAACGCCAAGGAGTTCCACGAGGAGACCGTCCGTAAGCTCGGCAAGCTCCACCTCTACGACTGTCTCCGCGCCAACAAGGCGCTGGCCGCATGGGGCGTCGAAGGTCGCGTTCCATTCTTGGATCAAGAATTTCTTGATGTCGCGATGCGTCTCAATCCGGCCGATAAGATGTGCCGCGGCCGCAAGTTGCCTGCGACCATTGGTGATCATGGGGGTGCCGTCATCGAAAAATGGATCCTCCGTGAAGCGTTCCATGACATGTTACCGCCGGAAATCGTCTGGCGGCAGAAGGAGCAGTTCTCCGACGGCGTTGGTTATTCGTGGATCGACACCCTGAAGGAGATGACCGCCCGCGAAGTCACGGACGCGCAGTTCGCGTTGGCCGCCAAGCGCTTCCCCGTCAACACGCCCGCCACGAAAGAGGAATACTACTACCGTAGCATCTTCGCGGAATTCTTCCCGTCTGAATCCGCGGCGGCCTGCGTCCCGCATGAAGCATCGGTCGCCTGTTCGACGGCAAAAGCCTTGGAGTGGGACGAAGCCTTCAAGAAGATGAACGAACCGTCAGGCCGTGCCGTGGCCGGAGTGCACAATGCACAAAGCTAAAAAATTTGAAAAACTAGGTTAAACCTAGAAAAGCTTTTAGCTAAAAAACATGTGCGGCATAGTCGGCATCATCAACCATCACGGCATTCACGAAGCCGAAACAATCATCCATGCGATGAATGACAGCCTACATCATCGCGGTCCTGATGATGATGGATTTTTCATCGATGATGATGTCGCTTTTGGTCATCGTCGTCTTGCTGTCATCTCTCCCGAAACAGGCCATCAGCCGATCTTCAATGAAGGTGGAACAGTCATCGCCATTCTCAACGGCGAAATCTACAATCATCTGGAGTTGAGGCGGGAACTGGAGAAAAAAGGCCATCGCTTCACGACAGAATCCGACACGGAAACACTGGTCCACCTCTACGAAGAGCTTGGCGATTCAATGGTTTCACGTCTGGAAGGAATGTTTGCATTTGCGATCTACAACCGCCGCAACCGTCGTCTGCTGTTGGCCCGCGATCGGTTGGGGCAGAAACCACTGTTCTATTTTATTTCCCATGACACGCTTGTCTTCGCTAGTGAACTGTCTGGCCTGCTCGTCCATCCCGCCATGGAAAAAGAACTGGACATGGCGGCTGTAAACGATTATCTCTCGCTTCTTTACATACCTGAGCCGAAGACCGTTTACCGCCATGTCCGTCGTCTTCCGCCTGGATGCACGATGACGTTTTCCATAGACGATCCGCAACCCGTCATCCAGCCCTACTGGTGGCTTGATTTCTCTCATAAAAATTTGGGAATAAACTTTCAAGACGCGACGAAAGAAGTTCGCCGCTTGGTGGAAAACGCCGTCCGCAAACGGATGGTGGCTGACGTTCCGCTGGGCGTGTTTCTTTCAGGCGGTCTCGATTCCGCCATCATCGCGGCTGTCACCGCCAAAATCCGCGCTCCAGAAGCTTGTGACGCATACACGATTGGTTTCGCAGATGCATCATACGACGAACGCGCGGCGGCCCGCGCCACCGCCGCCGCGATCTCCCGTCTGCCAGGCGTGAATCTTCGCCATCACGAACTGGAAGTCGCTCCCGCAGATTTTGATCTCTTGCGCAAATTGATCCGCCATTTCGGACAGCCTTTCGCGGATGCGTCCATGCTGCCGACATTCCTTCTGAGCCAGTTCACCCGCACGGGCCTGACCGTCGCCTTGAGCGGCGACGGAGCCGATGAAATATTCGGCGGCTACGAACGATACATCGCCATGCGAATGTTTCATTCTGCGCGGCGACTTCCGTCGCCGACACAGGTCATATACAATGTGTTTGCGGCCATCCTGCCGGAT
Source organism: Victivallales bacterium (assembly GCA_017964325.1). The sequence goes on from JAGCSE010000029.1 coordinate 21,164, forward strand.
TCAGGCGAACGGACGTTCTGCGGTCGTCTGCGACGCCTCTGCCGACTGCTCGCCAATCGTCAAGAGAATGCCTATTTCAGCCTGCTCGACCATTGCCCCGCCTCTATTCGAAACCGTTTTTTCGGCCCGCGACTACATGATTCTGTGAACAACGACTGCACGCTTCCTTTCGCTGAAATTGAAAAGTCGTTGACGGCGACGGATTTCACAGAACGATGCTCCGAATTGGACATCCACACCTATATGCCAGGCGATGTGCTGACAAAGGTCGATATCGCCAGCATGGCCTGCGCGTTGGAGGTCCGTTCGCCGTTTCTCGACCACGAACTGGCCGAATTCGCCGCCACCCTTCCATGGGATTTCAAACTCCACGGCAATGACCGCAAGCATATTCTGAAAGCGGCCTTTGCCGACCTGTTGCCGCAAGAGATATTGAACCGTCGCAAACGTGGCTTCGGCGTGCCAATCGCGGCATGGCTGCGCACGACATGGCGCAAGCAGGCGGAGGAAGCATTGTTCGATGGCCCGCTTTTTTCTGAAGGCTTCATCGAGCGTGTTCCGCTTCTCAAAATCTGGAACGACCATCAATCCGCCCGTTCCGACAATAGCTATCTGCTTTGGACGCTCTTGATGCTGTCGTTATTTCTTGAAAAATATATCGCTCCATTGAATTAAACGCTTTCAAGAGATGACTTCCACAATGCCCAGGAGGCGTCGGACGGCATACGCCAATCGCCTCGCGGCGACAGCGAAATCGTACCGACCTTCGGTCCGTCGGGAAAACAGCTCCGCTTGAACTGTTGTGTGAAAAACCGTCGTAGAAATGTCTTCAGATAATCGTGCAGTTTTTCCGCAGGATAATCTGGAAACGCACGGGAGGCCATGAAAAGCAGTTTGGCGGGCGTAGCTCCCTCTTTCACAAAATGATACAAATAAAAGTCATGCACTTCGTATGGCCCGATGATGTCCTCGGTCTTCTGGCGGATGGTGCCGTCCTCCGCAGCCGGAAGAAGCTCCGGACTGACAGGCGTATCCATCACATCATACAATAGATTCCGAACGTCCTCCGAAGATGAATTGTCTGCGACAAACGACACGAGATGGCGAACCAGCGTCTTTGGAATTGAACAATTCACCGCATACATGGAAATATGGTCGCCGTTGTATGTGCTCCAACCCATGGCCACCTCCGACAAATCGCCCGTGCCGACGACAAGTCCACCCACGCTGTTGGACACGTCCATCAAAATCTGCGTCCGTTCTCTCGCCTGCACATTTTCATACGTGACATCATGGTTGTTTTCATCATGTCCAATGGAACGGAAATGCTCGCGGCAGGCTTCAACGATGCTGATTCTTCGCAATTCCACGCCCAACGCCTCGCAAAGACCGACGGCATTATGACTCGTGCGGTCGGTCGTGCCGAATCCAGGCATCGTAATGGCAACGACATCCGACGCAGGCCGTCGCATCAATTTCATGGCATGGACGCAGACAAGCAGCGCCAATGTGGAATCAAGCCCGCCTGAAACGCCAATCACCAGTTTTTTCATGTTGGTGTGTTCCATGCGTTTCGCAAGACCAGCCGTCTGGATGGCGAAAATCTCCTTGCACCGCTCCTGCCGTTGGCTGTCATCAGACGGAACAAATGGTTTCCGGTCGAAAAACCGATGAATCTGCTCCACTTTTGGAACTGGTGGTGGATCAAACGGAACAAATCTGAAATTCGGAACATCGCTCGTCGCAACACTGTCGCCGAAAGGACTTTCCGACAACCGCGCCACACGGATCCTGTCCAAATCGACATCGGCCCAATGGATTGTGTTTTCACGTCCGAACCGTTCGGAATCCAAAAGAACGGAGCCGTTTTCGGCAATGAGACAATGGCCTCCGCATACCGTATCGGTCGTCGTTTCATGCACGCCCGCCGATACATACGCGTAAACGGCGACACATCGTGCGCTCTGCCCCTGCACAAGGTTGCGGCGATAGGCGGCTTTCCCGACCAGCTCGTTGCTGGCGGAAAGATTCAGCAGAAGCGTCGCGGAACGGAGGGCCTGCCATGAGCTTGGCGGCACGACGCTCCACAGGTCTTCGCAGATTTCCATTCCAATCCGCAGCTCCTCCCCCGCATTGAACAGCAAGTCCGTACCGAAAGGGATATGTTTTTGTCCTGCATAATCGATGAAAGCGTCTCGCAGCCCGTATCCTGAGGCGAAATGGCGTTTTTCATAATATTCTTTGTAATTGGGAAGATGTGTTTTGGGAACGATTCCAAGTATCCGACCATGTTGCAGAAGCAATGCCGCATTGAAGAGCCTCCCTTGGAATCGAACAGGAGCGCCGATTGCCATGACCGCATCCAGCGAAGATGTCGCGTCGCAAATATGTTCCACCGCCTTTTCCACGCCATCCAGCAGCAAGTTGTTTTGGAACAAATCGCCACAGGAATACGAACTGATTGTCAATTCTGGAAATAACATGATGGATGCATTTCCATCTTCCGCCTTTTCAACCAGTTCCAGAATTTGTTCCGCATTGAAATCAGGGTCGGCCACCCGCGTGACGGGTACGCAAGCCGCTATTCTATAAAATCCAAACATAACAGCAGTCCTTTTGAAATGAAACCAAGCCATTTTAGCATAGCATATTTCATTCCCAAATGGGCTGTTTTCAATTCTATTGTTCACGTTTTTTTACAGAAAATGTGCAATCATACGGATCATTCCACTAAAAGAGATAAATACACCCCACATTGTCACCAAGGAACCATACAGTTTTTGTAATATAATCTGAAAAATTTTACAATATTTTTCATTTTCTGCCAATGACCAAGAACAGAGACGATTCAAACGGCAGGGGAGGGGCGCACTCTGTGCGACCGATTGCGCAAAGCGCAATTATCATCAAAATACCGCGAAGGGGAATTCAACGCCCTACCTAAATCATTGATTGGGAACCACGAAAATTACACACAAAAAAACAATGACTTAGAAAATACAGATTACACAGATTGCCTCGCTGCTGTCGGCTAGGATGAAGGGGGAAAAGTAATCTTTGATTGCTTTTTGGGTGACGTGAGACGTAAGACGAGCGGAGACGTAAGACAAAAAGACATAAGACAGGAAGACAAAAAGACCAAGAGGCAAGTGGCCGCGTCTTTTGGTCTGATCGTCTCGTTGTCTCAGCTCGCGTCTCGCGTCTCACGTCAAACTGCAATGGCACTGCCATTGCGCCCTACAGGGGAAGGGCTGGAAAAAGCAATCTTGATTGCTTTTTGGAGGACATGAGACGCGAGACGTGAGACGAGCGGAGACGTAAGACAAAAAGACATAAGATGGGAAGACAAAAAGACCAAGAGGCAAGTGGCCGCGTCTTTTGGTCTGATTGTCTCGTTGTCTCAGCTCGCGTCTCGCTCTCGCGTCTCACGTCAAACCGCAATGGCAGTGCCATTGTCTGACAATGACAACCTCCACCAGACCATGCAGTTTTTTGTCAAAATAACTATGACCAGCACAGTAAAGAAAGGATTGCATATTCATGTCATGCAGGGATTAAAAACGTCCGTCTGAATTGCATTGCATTAAAACTGTGTTATTTTTCCATTGTGTTATTGGCTTCATGACAATGGCACTTTTTTGAATACAAGGCTTTTAAACATGGCTTTCAACGCTGTCTCTACTGGACGGCGGCAGGATTACGATACCAATGAATACCATAAAAAACAACGCACAGACGGAAAATCATTCGCCGGACAGCGATTTCCATACAGCGAACCATTCGTCGGACAGCATCATTCCGACAGAAGATCATTCCCATGACGATGACAACCATTTCCGCCCTGCCAGTGCAACGCCGCCAGCCCGTCGCTTTAAGACGGGTGATGTGATTCTGAAGCGGTACGAAGTGCAGTCGGAGATCGGGCAGGGCGGCATGGGGGTGGTCTATCGCTGTCGGGATACGGTGGGCAACGTGGATGTGGCGGTGAAGGGCCTGCCGCCCGAAGTATCCCACAATCCGTCGGCGATGGAGGAGGTGCGGGACAACTACACGCTGGTGACGAAATTGTCCCACCCGAACATCGCCGCCTGCAAGACGCTGGAGCGGGACGAGAGCACGGGGGACTATTATCTTGTCATGGAATATGTGGAGGGCGAGAATCTCCGGCAGTGGATGAGGCGGATGCGGCGGGAGAAGAAGATGACATTGGACGTGGCGCTGCCCATCCTTCGGCAGGTCGCGGAGGCGTTGGACGCCGCGCACCGGCAGGGCGTCATCCCCCGCGACATCAAGCCCGCCAACGTGAAATTCGCGGCGGACGGGACGGTGAAGGTGCTGGACTTCGGCCTTGCGGCGCAGGTCCGCTCCAGCATGGCGCATTTCTCCAACAGGACGGTCGCCGGCGCGGGCACGAACCTGTACAAGTCCCCCGAGCAGTGGAGGGCGAGTCTTCAGCAGGGGGAGGCGGCGGACCAGTATTCACTGGCGGTGACGGCCTATGAGATGCTGTCGGGCCACGCGCCGTTTGAGAGCGACAGCATGGAGGTGCTGGAGAGGGCCGTCGTGGAGCGGCCGCGGCCTGTGGAGCGGCTGGAGGGGCTTCCCGCATACGCGAACGCCGCGCTGGTGGCGGGGCTTGCAAAGGAGGCGGCGGACCGTTACGCGAGCTGCGTCGATTTCGTCCGCGCCCTCGGCGGCGAGAAGGTGAGGCCCGGCCGCGGAACGCCGAAGGGGAACGGCCGTCCGTGGCTGGCCGTCGCCGCTGTTGTTGCCATAATTGCCGGCTTGGGATATTATTTGTTGAACAGTGGGACAGAGGAACCGATTGTTGCTCCGCCTTCTGGACATGAGACAGTCGGTGGCGGGCAGAAGCCAGAAAATGCAAAGAAGGTCGTCGAACCAAGCGAAAACAGCGATGTAGTGGAAGCAGAAAAGACGGCAGAGCCTTTGGTTGATATGGTCGCGCAAACTGAACGTGAAAGCAAGCTTGCAGAAGAAACAGATCGCTTGGCAAAACAAAAGAAAGTAGAGGACGAAGCACGGCAGAAGGCTGAAAGTGATTTGGCAACTGCCGCCAAGGCAAGGAGGGAAGCGGAGGCGAAAGCCGCCGCAGAGAAGAAGGCTGCGGAGGAGGCGCGTGAAAAGGCCACGAAGGTGGAGAGTGATCGTCAGGCGGCCGAAGAAGCCCATCGTACTGCGATGAAAAATGCGGAGGATGAAACCGCTCGTCTGGCCGAACAGAAGAAAGCCGTTGAAGAGGCCCGCCAGGAGGCTGAACGTGAATTGCAGGCAGTCCAGGCGAAACTACGTGAATTGGAGAAGAAGAAAGACGAAGCGATGAAAGTAGTGGAGAAGGCTCGTGAAGAGGTTGCGAAAGCCGAACAAGAGGGTAAGGCCGAAGAGACGCATCTGGCTGAACAAAGGAAGAAAGACAAGGGGGATGCTCAAAATAAGGACGCTTGGACGGAGAACGACAAGATTATCAGTCTCAATGGAGTAGTAAAACTTACGCTGAAGCCTGTCCGCCATGGTCGTTTCCAGATGGGAAGCCCTCAAGACGAGAGTGGTCGAGATAATGATGAAACACAACATTGGGTAACGCTGACGAAGGATTTCTGGATTGGGGAGACGGAGGTGACGCAAGGGCAGTATGCGGCTGTCATGGTTGATGTGACGAATGAGGAGGGGGAGCGGTGCAATCCTCGTCCGTCAAAATTTGAAGGTGACGACCAACTGCCGGTCGAGCAGGTTTCATGGTATGACGCGAAGGCGTTTTGCAATGAGCTGACAAAGCTTAAAAGGGCGGATGGCACGATTTCTGAAAATTGGGAATTCAGGCTTCCGACCGAGGCGCAGTGGGAGTATGCGGCGCGTGGAGGCCATAAGTCTGGAGAATATAAAAAATACAGCGGAAGCGACAATCTAGACGAGGTTGGATGGTATGAAAAGAATTCCGGTAAAGCGACGCATTCCGCTAGGACGAAAAAGCCGAATGAGCTTGGGCTTCGTGGCATGAGCGGCAATGTATTGGAGTGGTGCCTTGATCAGTGTGAAAGTGAAAGCAACGGTAATGTTGTAACAGATACATACGAGGAAGACGTGGAGGATCCATGTAGCACCGATGGCCGGAGGCGCGTGGATCGTGGGGGCTCGTGGCTCATCAGCGCCTCGGGCTGCCGTTCGTCGCGTCGCAGCAGCGGCGAGCCGACGGGTCGCCACTACTACCTCGGCTTCCGCGTCGCGCTAGTCCCAGTTCAATGATGACATCTTTTCCTTACCTTGAGTTCGCGGAGCAATCGCCGCGGCAGCCGGTTGGATGACAAGGCCGCCGTGCGGAGCACGGTAGGCGCGGAGCGCCGTCGGCCTGTCATCCGACAACGGCTGACGGCGGCGAAAAAGATGCCGCCGTTAGGCGGCCGATTTTTCAATATTTTTCTTCTTCAGGAACAACAGGACAAGCTCCGCCAATGACCAAGAACAAAGGCGGCTCAAATGCTGTTATACCTGCGATTGTTTTCGACCAGAACATCAAATGGGACAGGGGCGTATCCATTCAACGGGGCTCCTGCATTCAACGCATGATCCAATGTACGCATGAATTCGTATGTCTTGTTCCTGTTGACATGGATATGACCGTATATGTGCCATGAGCCTCTCCTTGAATGATTCCATTCGGCCATTGGATAGTGGCACAGCACAATGATTTTTCCATTGTCCTCTATCTCCAGTAAACGGTCAACGGAGACGAACATCGCCATTGCCTTGTCGTTCTTTAGCGTACGCCAGTCATGATTGCCTACTATAAGATGCTTCCGTCCCTTGAGACGCGAAAGATACTATTCCGCCGTTCGTCCCGAGCGATAACAGAAATCCCCCACGACATACACGTCGTCATCTTCGTTCACCGCCGCATTCCAATGTTCCATCATGACACGATCCATTTCGTCAACATCCAAAAACGGACGCGAGTCATGCTTGATCACATTGGCATGGCCGAAATGCAAGTCGCCAATATACAGATTCATTCTTGTGTGTCTTTCTCAATGTACGCGATTGCCTCGCGATAGCGTTTCTCCAAGATGGGAGCATACGGCAAATTGCGGATGGCATCCATCGTGGAAAGATTATGGTGCAGGTCGGCCAATTTGACTGCCCGTGCAATGGGATTGGCGGCGGCCGCCTTCACATAGTCCATGTAGGGGACGCCATCCCCATGGGTGAGAAGCCGCAGGGCTTCCAGCATATCGTCCGTGCATCCCAATTCACGGAGTTCCTCTTCCGTGGCATCCGTGTCCTCCAGAACATCATGCAGGATGGCCACCACTTTTTCGGCACCATCGTCAAAAAACGATGCAACTTTCTCAGGATGTGTGATATAGGGCTGTCCATCCTTGCGTAGTTGCCCTGAATGTTTTTGTGACGCAAAGGCATGCGCCCGTTCATATAAATCCTTGTATTGCATCATATTAGTCCTTTACCAATATTTTCAACTAAAGCTGATAGGATTTTCCACTCCATCGAATTCTTGTTTATACGCAAAGCCATTCAATACTATGCGCTTCATTGATTCGGGGCGGCTCAAGATTGTTTCGCATACGTTCCACGACATCTTCGGGAACAACCGCCTGACGCGCATGGTTGCGGCTTTCCTGCTCCTCTGGCGTGGTCTCCAAATAGACGATGCGCACGGCTGCTCCATAGTCGATGAACAGTCTGGACAGCTCCAGACGGGTATCTGGACGGACATTTGTGGCGTTCCATACAAAAGGCGTTTTTGCACGTAAATATCCTTTGGCCATTTCAAATCCAGTCTGAACGACCTTTCCCTGAGGTTCTTCTGGCGAAATCTTCAGTTGCCTGCGAATCTCATCCAAGGAGACCATCGGAATATCGGACAGATTCCTGTGTATCCATGTATCCTTTCCCGTGCCGGGCAGTCCGCACATCATGGTCACCGTGCCCCACGCAGGGTTGAACAGTTTGAAATTCGGTGAAACGGTCTTTCCCGCGAGATAGGCATATCGACTGTAATCATCTGCAAATGCGGGCGAAGCATCCAAACAGTTCAGTTCTTGAGCACTCTCTGCAAATGTCTCGCAGCTTGCCATGATTTCATCTTTGTCCGCACAGATCTTGCCCATGCAATCCGCCTTGGCCAGAAGAAAGAGCAGTTGCAGAGAAAAATCGGGCATGAGACAGGCATGAGCGGCCATGGAGAGGAGATAAGCGGAACTTTTACTTTGATTAGGAGTATTGTCCGATGCCGCCAACTCAAAGAAAAACGGCGGTTTGCCATGAAGTCGTATCAACTGGCAGATTGTCTCCCTGAAAAGCATCTTCTCTCTTATGCCGGCCATGCCCCACTGCTTCCACAAGTATTCTCTGGTCATTTTTGCACCGGTGGAGGCATGATGCGGGGCGGTTATGCCCATATCGTCGATTTTGGTCGTCCGTATCTTGCCGATGTCATGTAGCAAAGCCGCAGTAAAGAGAATCTGCCGTTTTTCGATTGGGAGGCATCGGAATTCCTTCAATGCCACAAGATTCTCGCAAACCAATTGAGTATGGACGAAAACATCGCCTTCTCCATGATGTTCAGGATGTTGCGGCGTTTGGACCATCTCCTCGAACCACTCGCCGAAAACGGAATGTAGTTGTTTCCAGTCAATTGTCCAGTCGGGCGGTTCGGGTATGGAAAT
>JAGCSE010000328.1 GCA_017964325.1 Victivallales bacterium
CCCACCCGCAGGCGGGACGCACGCGGGACCTCCCACCCGCAGGCGGGACGCACGCGGGACCTCCCACCCGCAGGCGGGACGCACGCGGGACCTCCCACCCGCAGGCGGAACCTCCTAAATCGTCCGCAGAATATGCGTCAGCACGCGGCCGATGGAATTGGCCATGAGCGTGAAGCCGAGATCGTTGGGATGGACGCCGTCCATCGTGCATTCGTTTTCGAATTCGCCGAGGAAGAACGTCTCGCCGTCGATGTAATAGACGTTTTTATCGCCGGCGGCGCGGGCCTTGCGGAAGCTGTCGATGACGACGTCTCGTCGTTCGATGGCGGAGTCCGGATTGGTGGCGACGTTCGGGCGGGAGATCATGACATACGGGACGTCTGGATTCTTTGCACGGATGATTTCATAGAATGGATAATGCGTTTTTGCAAGATGTTCGACATTCGGCGCATTGTGGTCGTAGTCGCAGACGAAAATGGACATGGGCTGTTCGGCAAGATATTCCGCGATGGTGGCTTCGCCTTTCGCCTGGCCAGAGAAGCCGAAGTTGACGAAATCCATCTTTAGCTTGCGGGAGATGATGTTTTCATAGATGAGGCCGGGCCGTGTGGCGGCGGTGCCATGGACGATGGACGAGCCGTAGAAAATGATGGGCTTGAGGTCGCGGTAGGGGCGGCCCGGCTGGAGGACGGCGTCCTGCTGGAGGCCGACGTAGAGGTTTTTCACGACGGAATGCACGGGGAAATTGATCGTGAAGCTGCGCAGTTTCCGCGTTGGAAAACGTTGGATTTGCTCGTAGGAATCTTTCAGATCATACGGAGGAAGCAGAGGGCGAATGAAGCGTGAATCCTCCGGCGTGTCTTCGTAAAGATCGAAACCGGCGGAACTTGCGAGCGTCAGATGGGAGGAGCGACCGACGTTGATGTAATCAACATGAATGGCGACGTACTGCGAATCCGTCGTGAAACGGACGCGTCCGCCCGTGCATTCGCGTTCGAGGCGTGCCACGCCCGGGCTGACCTTCGCGGCGACATCCTCCGGCATGCGGCGGAAGAAGGGCTGGTTTTGATAATCATACAAACCATAGACGTTGAACGGCGGCTTGCGGATATCGTGGAAACGGATGTCCGGCGCGTCCAGCTTGGTTTCGATGATCATATTGGGGTCGATTTCTTTATAGGCTTCCGTCATGGTTGATATTCCTTTGTGGCTTGGCAATATGATGTTGGGAGGGTCGCACTCCCGTGCGACCGGACGCGCGGGAGCGCGTCCCTCCCATTTACTTTACAGCTCGTCGAGAACGGCCTTGATGATGTCCGTCGGGCTGTCGTTGAAGCCATGGATCGCGATGACAACATTCTTGTCGTAGTTGAAATAGAGGAGCTGGCCAGCCATGCCGCCTTTTGCATAGCCGCCCATCGTCTTGTGGAGTTCAAAAGTTCCAAGAGCTTGGTTGACAAAATCTTCGCTAAGAATTCTCTTGCCGTTGTAAACGCCTTTCTGCAGATACAGGAGACCGAGTTTTGCCATATCCTCCGTCGTGATGTAGAAACCAGTTGCGCCGATGGGATAGCCGAGCGGGCAGGTGGAGAGGGCGTATTCACGGTATTTCATGGGGCGGAAGAGTTCGTCGCGGAGGAAATCATCCAGCTTGCGGCCGCTGACGGCGGTGACGACACGGGAGAGGATGTAGAAGCTCAAATCCGTATAGACACTCTTGGAACCTGGTGCATACGTGAGCTTTTTGGAAAATGCGTGGCGCAGATGGTCTTCTGGGAAATCCGTCATCCGCATGGCGTCGATGTCGAGATTGTCCTTCGGAGCGAAGCCTGTGCGGTGCATCATGAGATTGCGGATGGTGACTTCCTTCCACAGCGGATCGACGTCTTCGGGGAACATGTCCTTGAAGAGTGGATAAATCTTGTCATCGACACTTAACTGCTTACGGTCCTGAAGGATGCCGATGGCGGTAACAACGAAAGCCTTGGCGACGGAGTACGTGTTGTGGCAGTTGTTGGATTTGGTGACATGCTTCACGTAGCTTTTGCCATCTTTGATCATGCAGATGTCATAGACGTAGCCTTTCTGCTGTTTTGCGACTTCCGCCATGTGTTCGAGTGCTGGGGGGAGCGGTTCGGCCTGTGAAATGCATTCAGCGACGGCGCAGCCCAGACCAAGAATGATGGACAATGACTTTCTCATGTTGTTTCCTCTTTTTGTTTTGAAGGTTTTATGGGTGAAAAAGACGTTCAATAAACGAATTGGAAGACACAGAAGGCCGCATAGATGGTGAGAAGCAGGATGCCCTGCACGCGCGACATCTTGCCGCTGAAGAATGGCGGGATCGTCATGAGGGCCATGACGAAAAGCATGACGGGGATGTCGATGACAAGCGACGTGGGAATGGAGCCGAAGGTTTTCTCCATCGGGATGCTGAATGGGCGGATGGTCGTCGCCATGCCGCTGACGAGAACGATGTTGAAGATGTTGGCGCCGATGATGTTGCCGAGAGACAGGGAGCCATGGCCCTTGACAAGGGATGTGATGGCGGTGACGAGTTCGGGCAGGGAGGTGCCGAGGGCGACAAGCGTCAGTCCGATGACGGCTTCCGGAATGCCGATCCACTTGGCGATGATGGTCGCGTTGTCCACAAGCAGATCCGCTCCCCAGGCGATGAGCGCCGCGCCGACGATGAGCAGCGCATATTGCTTCCACATCGGCTTTTCCTTTTCTTCAGACGAATTTTCCTCCGGCTGTTGATGTTGCGTGGCTTTTTTCGCCTGTATGGCTGTGACGACGATATATACGACAAAGAACAGCAGGAAGAAAATGCCGGACAATCGGTTGAAAGCGCGGAAATAGACGGCGATGGCGGCGTAGATGACGGCGGCCGTGAAGAAGAAAAATACGGATGACTGGAACGCCTTCACATCGACTTTCGGGGGGCGGACGGCGATGGTGATGGCCGCGATGAGGGCGGTGTTGCAGATGATGGAGCCGATGGCGTTGCCGTAGGCGATTTCGCCATGGCCGGTGAAGGCGGATGTCGCGGATACCATGACTTCCGGAAGCGTCGTGCCAATGGAGACGACCGTCGCGCCGATGATGAGTTCCGAAACATGGTAGTGGTGGGCGATTTCCGTCGCAGCATCGACGAACCAGTCGCCGCCTTTGATGAGAAGCGCAAGGCCGAAAACAAACAAAAGACAGGGTACTAGCATGGTGAAGACTCTCCTTAATGAAATGAAATGTAAACTAAATACTATAGCAATTCAGGTTGAAAAAGCAATTCAGATGGGGGAAGACCAATATGCTGTCGGAATCATTGGCAAATCATTTTCGTGGATATATTTTATGTTGGTTTGTTCGACAGTGTCCATAAGAATCGTGTTCATTAAAACATGGAGAAGACATGCAGGCGTTGAGTTCATTGGATTACGGGATCATCGGTTTGTTTCTGGTGGTGACGGTTGTCGCGGGCTTCTGGATGACGCGGCGTGCGGCAGGCAGTCTGGACGACTATTTTCTGGGCGGACGAAGCATCCCATGGTATTTTCTAGGCATTTCCGGCATGGCGGCATGGTTTGACATGACAGGCACAATGCTCATTACGAGTTTTCTTTACATGTTGGGACCACGTGGTTTGTACATCGAGTTCCGTGGCGGTGCGGTGCTGGTGCTGGCATTCATGGTGGCCTATACGGGCAAATGGCACCATCGGTCCGGCTGCATGACGGGCGCGGAATGGCTGGTCTATCGCTTTGGTAAGGACAAGGCGACGAACGCCCTGCGGTTGCTTTCCGTGTTCATGGGCGTTGTCGGGACGATCGGCATGCTGGCGTATCTTGTGCGTGGCACGTCGTTGTTCATGGGGATGTTCTTCCCGTGGCCGCCGATGGCGATGACATTTATCTTGGTCGGCCTGACGGCGATTTATACCATGTGTTCAGGCTTTTACGGCGTTGTTCTGACGGATGTTGTGCAGAGCACCATCATTCTGGTCTCCTGCTTGATTGTTGCCTTCCTAGCGTGGCACCAGGTGCCGGACAGCACGACATTGGCCGCGACGGCGCAGCAGGTCACGGGAAACGGTTCATGGACGGATTCGATGCTGGCGTTGAAGACGTCCATGCCGAAAGGATACGAAATCTACGAATCGCTGACGATGTTCGCGGCTTTCTATTTGTTGCGCAACGTGTTGGGCGGCATGGGCTCGGGCGCCGAAGGACGGTATTTCGGGGCGCGCAACGACCGTGAATGCGGTCTGCAGTCCATGCTGCAGGGCATCACGGTGGCGTTCCGTTGGCCGATGATGATTGGTTTCGCCGTGATGGGCATTTATCTGATTGCGCGGGAACTTCCTGACAGCCAGGCAGTTGAGAAGACAACGGCAATTGTCAAGCAGATGGTTCCCAATGTGAAGGAGGCCGATTGGCATGACAAGACCAGTGATATTGTGAACTCGCCTGAAAAATGGCCGTCAGAAGGCATTGCGCAAATAAAGGGGCAACTCGGCGATGATTGGCAGAAGAAATTGCCTGTAATTGGATTCCATGGCGTCGTGAATCCGGAGCGTATTCTGCCGATGGTGCTGATGCGCGTCATTCCCGCAGGCCTGAAGGGAGTTCTGATCATGGCGATGCTGGCCGCGATGATGAGTACGCTGAACACGGCGGTGAACGGCACGGGGGCGTTGATAGTCAAAGATTTCTATCAGAATATAATCCATCCAGAGGCGAAGAACAAGGAGCTGATCGCCGTGTCGTGGATTTCGTCGTTGGCGATTGTCGCGGCGGGCTGCTGGATGGGCGTTTCCGCGGGAAGCATCAACGAACTGTGGGGGTGGATCATCATGAGTTTGGGCGCGGGCGGTCTGGCTCCTGGTCTGTTGCGGCTATATTGGTGGCGTTGCAACACATGGGGCATGTTCATGGGCACGTTGTTGGGCGGCATAGGCGCCGTCCTGCAGAAGATTTTCATGCCTGAAATGCCGGAAGGATGGCAGTTCTTCACCATGAGCATGTTGTCGTTCATCGGCACGATCGGCGGTTCGCTGCTGACGAAACCGACGGATCGCGACGTGCTGGTGAACTTCTACAAGACAACGCGTCCGTTCGGCTTCTGGGGGCCGCTGAAAAACACGCTGCCTGAAGATGTTCGAACAAAAATGGAGGTAGAGCACCGCAATGACATTCTGACGATTCCATTTGCGTTGCTTGCGCAGGTGACGCTTTTCCTGCTGGCGATGCAGCTTGTCATCAAGGCGTATTTGTCCATCGCGTGGACGCTGCCGCTGTTCCTGATCGGTGTCGCAGGTCTGCGGATCTTCTGGTGGAAACCGTTGTGGAAATTAAGTGATAAATAAATGGAGGGCAACTAAACATGATCAAAACCACAATCAATGTCGAAGGAATGGCCTGTGGTCATTGTGAAGCTCGTGTCAACGCAGCCTTGGAGAAGGCGTTCACCGTCAGCAAGGTGAAATCAGACCATGAGAAGAACATCACGGAAGTGTTTTCCGAAGATGAACTGGACGAGGCGAAAGTGCGTTCCGTCATTGAAGACGAAGGCTTCAAGGTGACAGGCATGAAATCCGAACAAGCCAAAAGAGGATTGTTTTCATGGAAATGACGAACAGCATCTGGGGCAAGGGCAGTTGATGGCGATGTCCGGCCTGGAAGGGCGGACGGATTACGCCGAAGGGCTGGTCCTGCGGACCTGTGAAAACGGCGTGTTGGATTTGAAATATCCGGCCGCCGGCGGACGGATTGTGTTGTCGCAAGACAAGCCTGGAAAATGCCTGTTGCTTTCGGACGCGTTCGAAACGGAGCATGCGAAAGGCGTCGTCGTTGATGCGTATCATATTCTGATAGAAAGAAATGCGATCGTTGAGAATCTTCCGGACGCGTATGCGTCATTGACGGAAGGAGACCGCCTTCTGGTCGGTGTCCGCAAGCATTTCAATCCCGCGTTGATCCATGTGGATTTGGAAGGCTTGTTTGCGAAATATGTTTCCTATTACAAGAGACTTCCAACGTATGGGGCGGTAGCACCGTTGGAACGGATGGCGTTGCAGAAGGCGTATTCGCAGCTGAAAGGCCAGATATATTCGCCATACGACGGCTTCCTGCATTTCTGGAGCACGCCGGACCGCTGGCCGCATCGCAAGATGTGGTTGTGGGACAGCGTGTTCCACGCAATCGGCATCCGCCATTACGATGTAAAACTGGCGAAAGACATCCTGCGGGCGGTGTTGGAATACCAGCATGACGATGGGCTGATTCCGCACATGATGGCTCCCGACGGTTGTTCGAACATCACGCAGCCGCCTGTGTTGGCTCTCGGTCTGAAAATGGTGCTCGAAAAGGAGGCCGACGATGAACTGATGGCGTATGCCTTGCCGAAGCTGGCGGCTCATTTGCAATGGATTATGAAGAACCGTGACACGGATGGCAACGGCCTTGTCGAATGGAACATCGAAGGCGATCCGATGTGCCGTTCAGGCGAAAGCGGCATGGACAATTCGCCGCGTTTCGATGCGGCGACGCAATTGGACGCAACCGATTTCAATTCGTATCTTTCGATGGAATGCGAAATCGTTTCCGAATTTGCGGAACATCTTGGAAACAAGGCGATGGCGGCGGAATGGAAGGCGCATCATGAACGGTTGAACCGCCTCATGCGCGAACGTTTATGGTGCGAAGCGGAACGAATTTTCATGGATGTCGATGTGACGACAGGCAAGCAGACGGGCATCTCGGCGTCATCTGGTTTCCTGCCGTTGATCTGCGGCGCGGCGACTGCGGAGCAGGCGGCCTTGATGAAAGATAATCTCCTTGATCCGAAGACGTTTGCAACGCCGTGGCGCGTTCCGTCCATCAGCAAAAAATGCACGGCTCAGTATCAGAAGGACATGTGGCGCGGACCTGTCTGGCTCAACATCAACTGGCTGATCGCATACGGCCTGAAGCGGTATGGCTATGTGGCGGAAAGCGTTGATTTGCGGCGGCAGACGCGCCGCATGGAGCTGAAATACTACAAAAAGTATGGCACGTTCTTTGAATTTTTCGATGACCGCGACGAATGCGATCCGCCGTTGCTGCTACGGAAAGGCTGCAACGAACAGGAGGGAAGCGGCTATCATCAGGTCTTTTTCGACTATGGCTGGAGCGCATCTTTGTTTGTGGACTTTATGGCGGCACCTTGAGTTGAAAAGTCGTGTATCGAATGTATGTTGTATCTATTGAGAAGAGTAAAGGGCCCACTATAGAACAAAGAGGATTGAAAAATGGCGTTACCATTTCCTGAAATCAAGAAGAAGCTGGGCTTCGGCTGTATGCGTTTTCCCATGAAGGACGGGGAAGTTGATTTGGAACAGGTCTGCCGCATGACGGATGTGTTTATCGAACGTGGATTCAACTATTTCGACACGGCGCATGGCTATATTGGCGGGCGGAGTGAAAAGGCGTTGAAGTATTGTCTGACCAGCCGTCATCCGCGCGAGAGCTATCTCTTGGCCGACAAGCTCTCGGAAGGCTATTTCAAAACGCAGAAAGACATTCGTGTGGTTTTGGATGAGCAGTTGGCAATCTGCGGCGTAGATTATTTTGATTTCTACCTGATGCACGCGCAGAACCGCAACAATTACAGACATTACCAGGAGTGCAACGCGTATGAGACGGCGTTGGAATTGAAAGCGGAAGGCAAGATCCGTCATGTGGGGTTGTCGTTTCATGACAAGGCGGCGTTTTTGGACCAGATTCTGACGGATCATCCGCAGATGGAATTCGTGCAGTTGCAGTTCAATTATCTGGATTATGAAGACGACGGCGTCGAAGGTCGTAAATGCTATGACGTCTGCTGCAAGCATGGCAAGCCAGTCGTCGTCATGGAGCCAGTGAAGGGCGGTCGTCTGGTCAATCTGACGAAGGCTGCGAAGGCATTGCTTGAAGGCTTGAACAACGGCAGTTGTGCAAGCTACGCGATCCGTTTCGCGGCTGGCTTCGAGAATGTGGCGGTAGTGCTGTCTGGCATGAGTAGCATGGCGCAAATGGAAGATAACCTGAGCTACATGGAGGATTTCAAGCCGTTGGACGCCAAGGAGCAAGAAACAATTAAGCAAGTCTGCGCAATCTTGCGTTCACAGAACCAAGTGCCTTGCACGGCTTGCAGGTATTGCGTCGATGGCTGCCCGAAGAAGATTCAGATTCCGGACGTTCTGGCCTGCCTGAACCTGCGTCGCCAACTGAAGTATGCCGTTGACAAATACCGCGAGGCGACTGCGGATGGCGGCAAGGCGTCCGATTGCGTCAAATGTGGAAAATGCGAGAAGGTCTGCCCGCAGCATCTTCCGATACGCGAACTGCTTGCGGAGACAGCCGTCGAATTTGCATAAATCAAAGAATACAACGAAAACAGGAGAAAACATGGCTTTTACAGTGCTTTTCCAGGGCGATTCCATCACGGATTGTGGCCGTAACAACTGCGGCGGAGCAGGTTACACAAATAACGGATTGGGGCCGGGCTATCCTAGCCTGATCGCATCGCGTCTGCAGTGCGACTATCCAGCCAAGGATATCGCGTTCATCAACAAGGGGATCAGCGGCAACCGCATCGTCGATTTGTATGCACGTTGGCGGATCGATGGCTTGAATCTGAATCCGGACATCATCAGCATCCTGATCGGCGTCAATGACACGTGGCATGAATTCGGCAACCACAACGGCGTGGACGTGCCGCGCTATGCGCGTTTCTACCGTGAACTGCTGGAGTGGTCCAAATCCACATTGCCGAATGTGAAATTCGTTCTGCTGGAGCCATTTGTGGCACCTGGTCTGGTCGGCAAGCCCGAATTCGTCACCGAAGTCGCTGAACGCGCGAAAATCGTGAAAGGCTTGGCGGACGAGTTCGGCGCGATCTTCCTGCCGTTGCAGGGGATTTTCAACGACGCCTTCAAGAAAGCTCCGGAAAACCATTGGACGCCAGACGGCGTTCATCCGACTCCCGCCGGCCATCAGCTCATCACAGACGCCTGGCTGAAGGCGACTGCTGACATTTTTGCGGCTGTTTGATTCTTTTTTTGATGACTGAACCACCTACGTTGTGGAAAAAATGCATAAGAATAAGGGATGTAAGTTCTTATGCGAATTTTCATCCCTTGTTTTCATATAGATTTGTTGACAATGTTTTGTGGAAAAAAGACTTATTTCTGTGCCTCTTGCTTTAGTTTGTCACGGACAGTCATTAATGAAAAGCCAAGCAAGTTTTGACCACGCCAGCGGTCAGGCATTTTTACGAGTGGATGTGTTTTTTCCATGCCTATGCCCCAAATGGTGTCATAAGGACTTGCTTCCACAAGAATTGCATCGCCCGTGCCGATTAGAAATAGACGAAGCCTTTCAATTTGGGAGAATTTTGCATAATTGCCGCGTTGGACAATTTCACATTTATGCTCATTCCAGACATTTTCATGGAATCCGCGAACTTCCCGTCCGAGGCTTTTTATCCGTCCTTGGTGATGTTGTGCAAGAATCCGCTGGCATGTCTGATTGTCTCCGAAAAGACGTGCCTTCTCGGCCATCATATATTGTTCCATGCAGCAGTAGGTGATTCCGTCTATTGTGAAATCGTCCATCCACCATTGGCTCAGGCAACTTGCCGTCATAATGCCGTTGGGGGCGGGGGCGTGTCCCCAAAAGAAAAGGAATTTGAGTTTTTCGCCTTTTCGAGTCCTTTGGATTATGTCATTGCGTATTTCTTCGTACATTGTTTGTTTCCTTATGTTTTTTTAGTTCTTGAAAAACAGATGGAAGAGCTGGAGAAGGGGGCCGTCGTATTCGGCGCGGGCGTTGTCGGCGATGCCCTGCTGGTTGCCGCCGCAATAGAAGACGGTCACCTTGCCGTCCTTTTCAATGAACTCCGCGTCGGAGGCGTTGATTTCATAGACGTCGGGATGTTTGCGGGGGAAAGGGCGGTGGGTGTAGTCGGGGAAGAGAATCGGATGCGAGCCTTCCTCCCAATTGACGAGATCTTTGGAACGCGCGATGCATGTGTCGTAGTTCCATGCGCGGGTCTCTTCATTCTTGAACTGGTTGACGTAGGTCACGTAGAAACAGCCGTCTTGCGGGAAGTAGTAGAGCGACGGGCCGCCGACGTACTTTTTGTCGCCGTAGATCGGCCCTTCAAGAAGTGTCCAATGGACGAGATCGGTGGATTCAAGAAAACGGAACGTGAAGGGAATGTAGCGTTTGTCGTTGGTCTCGAACAACATGACATGTCGTTTGCCGTCGAAGGCGACCGCCGTGTTGAAAATATGGCCGTGCGGATAATGGAAAATCGGCGTGGGTTCGCTCCAATGGACGAGATCTTCGGAGACGGTCATGTCGATGGTGTCCGCCGCCCATGTTCCGTCGTATCCAACTTTGGAGCCGTAGCAGTAGCATTTGCCGTTGGCGACGTAGGCGAAGATGAAATAATGCCCGTCCAGAATATGGGCCAGTTCGCGGTTGGTTGCATTGTCGATGACGACGGCGTGATCGGGCCTGCCTTTCGGCTGCGCGCCATTGATGGACGAGACGTTGAAGAGGCAGACGTCGCGCCCGTTGAAGGAGAAAGGCGTTGTTTCGCCGATGTTGCTTTTGAAATGACGGATATGATGCCAGATGGTTCGATCCATGATGATGACTCCAAGATATGATTCTCTTGCAGTTACTTCTGTTGTTTTTGCGTCATGTTGACGTTTTCCGTCTTGCCGTGCCAGAATTTCAGATAGATGAAGGCGGCACACATCAAGAGGACGCCGAAGACCAGGAAGGCACAGACGCGGTAGATGGCGTCCAGTTGCCGCATGTCCCATAAGAACACTTTGAAGACAACGACTGTGAAGAGCGCCAGTCCGATATAGCGGAGGTTGCGGTTGGATTTACGCAAGCCGTTGAAGACAAGCACGAAGGCGAAGATGCTCCACAGCACGGAGATGCCGCCACCAGTCAGGCCAGGCAGCTTGTTCGTGATGATGTTCTGCAGTTCGCGGGTGGAATGGATGAACAGAAGCAAAGGCCAGATGAGATTGCAGGCATCGCTTATTTGTTCGGTCTGATTCCCCTGCGGGAGGATACGTCCGATATACCAGATGCCAATGGCCAAAATCACTGTGTTCAGGATGGTTCCGATGCTGTAGGACCAGAGGAAATCCGGCCTGAAGCAATCCCATAATTCCGGCTTGGAGAAATCAAAGACGATGCGTGCGAAGATGCCTGTGCCGAGCAGGAGGAACAGGCTCCACCAGAAGCCGGGGATATTCCGTTTCAACAGCCACAAAGCGAGACAGGCGGCGGCAATCCAGACAATATTGACACTTAACAACCACATGGACGGCATGATGTGAAGCATGTCGTTGGCCAGTTCAAGCCGCATGAAGATGAAGCCGACAATGAAGGCGAGGCTCATGAAGATGCCGCTCTGCAAGTCCATGCGCGGGAACAACAGGAATTGGCCATTTTCTTCCATGACGGTTGGTTTGCTTTCTTCCGTCGAGTTTTTGGCGATGATCTTCGCGGCCAATGCGGGACAGACGACGGGAATGATGAATTGGACGCAACGCGAAATCACATGGTTCCAGAACTGCTTGTCGTCCAAAAGAAGTTGGTTGTAAGCTACGAATTCCCAAAGGGCAAGGCGTCCGAGCGACAGTATGTAGAGTAACCATGCGCAGCAGCGGAGGAAGCGGCTTTCGAGCTTGTAGCCGAGCCACAGCATCATCAGGCCTTGCAACGCCCAGGCGGCGCCGAGCCATTGCTCAGTGAGGATTACGGGGAAGGTCAGGCTCAGATAGAAACCGGACAATGCGCAGAACATCAGCAGCAAGTTGCGGTCTTCCTTCGTGTTACGCTTCTTGAGCCAGACGGCGTGGCACAGATAGTAGAAGGCGAGGCCGATGGTCAATGGCGCGAGCGTGAGGCGGTCGTTATGATATGTCTTCAACGTGGCGACTGAGGATAGACAGAAGAACAGGGCGGAATTGCCGAGCAGGCCGAGAATCTCTAATGGCGTGGCTGGCAGTTTCAGACGGATGTTGTGGATGAAAACAGATGTGGAGTAGAGGATGAAGAAAAGCACAAGGAACGTTTGCTGGACGGCGAAATCCGCAGGCGTGAAACGGGAGGCGTAGTGCAGTCCGAAGATGCCGTATGTGAACAACATGGCGAGCCATGTCAGCTGCTGCCAGTTGCGGCGGTTGGCAAGCCACAAGACGCCTGCGCTCAACAGCAGCAGATAGGCGCCAAGCCCCGTGAAATTCTTTTCGCCTGTGCTCAGAAGAAGCGGCGTGGCGAAACCTCCCAGCATGGTGACCATCGCAATGGGAAGCGAAACCAATCGGTCGGCCAGGATGCCGGCCGTCACCGTGACGAGCACCATGACGGCGCCGCCGACCATTGGCGATGCCAGATGGTACATGTTGACCATGGCGTAGCTGCTGAAATAGAACATGCCCAGGCCGATGCCAACCAGAGCCTGACCGAGGCTCCAATAGTCTTTGCGAAGCTTGCGATGGAGGCCTGCTATCAGCAGCGCGGCGCCGCATAGATAGCTCAAGGCGACACGGCCGCTTGGCGCGAGCAGGCCGCGTTCTATGGACAGCTTCAACAGGAAGGCGGATGTGCAGAGGATGACCAGAATGCCGGAGCGGAGCAACCATGTGGTCGCCAGCATTTTTTCAACGGATTCGCCGCTTTCTTTTCCATTGGCGTTGCCGTAGATGAACCAGTTGCGAAGGGCGATCAGACGGAGCTCGAACGGCGACGGCACATGCGGCTTCGGCGGTTCTACGGGTGTTTTCGCCATGACGACTTCCTTCACAGGCTTTTCGGGAACCGCAGGCTTGGCCGTAAAGGGCGATTGTGCCGCCACAACAGATTGGACTGGAGTCTTTTCTGGGGTAATGGCTGCTTTCGGCGGCAACGGAACTTCGGGCAATGGCACTTCAGGCAATGGCTGAACAGGCGGCGGCACGGGAATGGCGGTTTGCTTTTTCTCGTCCATGGCTTTCGCCTTCGCCTTTTCAAGCATGCTGGACATGTCTGCCGCAGTAGGTTGTGGCGGTTTGGAGGAAGATGGAACCTCTTTGACAGGAATTGATTGCGA